>NZ_JASATG010000041.1:0-43845 GCF_038440195.1 Pseudoduganella sp. OTU4001
GGCCGCCGCCTCGCGCAGCAGGGCGCAGGTGGTGGCCAGGCCGCGCCCCAGGTTCGGATGCACGATCGGCAATTCGCCCACGCCGACCAGGCCGGCCTGCAAGGTCAGCAGGTGGCCCGCCAGGTTGCCGCTGTCGACGGTGGAGATATACACCGGGTGCAGCGGCTTCATGGACTGGGTGTCGTACCAGTTGTAGAAGTGGCCGAGGTGGCGCTCCAGCTGCGCCATGCTGTCCAGCGTGCTGGCGGTGCGCGCCGCCAGCTGGGTGGCCGTGATGTAGCCAAAGTCGAACGCGGTCAGGTTGGCCAGCAGCGCCATGCCCATATTGGTGGGCGAGGTGCGGTGCGCCACCACCTGGCTCGGATGCTCCTGCATATTGTCCGGCGGCAGCCAGTTGTCTTCCGGGCCGACGAAGGTCTCGAACCACAGCCAGGTGCGACGCGCGAGCTTGTGCAGGAACAGGTTCTGCTCCTCGTCCAGCGCGGTCTGCACCCGGGCGATGGGCAGGCTGATCCACCACGCCACCAGCGGCGCGACCAACCAGGCCAGCAGGAAGATCAGCGCCGCCTCGAAGGCGCGCGGCCGCAGCGCCAGCAGGTAGGCGCCGGCGCCCAGCGCCAGCACCGGTGAAATCCACATCGCGCGCCAGTTGCGCGCCAGCTCGGTGCCCACCCGCGACAGGGCCGAGGCGCGCCATTGCAGCAGGCGGCGGCGCGACACCAGCAGGCGCCACATGGTGCGCGCAATCGCATCCAGGCTGACGTAGGCTTCATACGGCAGGAACACCAGCGTCAGCACGGCGTGCGCGAACTGCATGCCGCTGCGCGCCAGCGAGGCCGGCACGTGCTGGCCCCACAACGTATCCTGCGGCTTGCGCAGCAGGTCGTACAGCGCGCTCACCAGCGGCGGCAGGAAGATGATGGCCAGCACCGCGCCGGCCCAGAACCACGGGTGCGGCATGCTGGCGAAGGCCATCAGCAGCGACAGCGTCAGCACCGGCGCCACCAGGCTGCGGCGCAGGTTGTCGAACAGCTTCCAGCGCGACAGCGCCGACAGCGGGTTGGCTTCGCGCGCGCCGCTGGCCAGCGGCACGCGCCGCATCAGCCAGGGCAGCAGCTGCCAGTCGCCGCGCATCCAGCGCTGGCGGCGGCTGACGTCGTCGCCATAGCGCGCCGGGTAGTGCTCGTACAGCTGGGCGTCGCTGAGCAGGCCGGCGCGCAGGTAGCAGCCTTCCAGCAGGTCGTGGCTCAGGATGCGGTTGTCGGGGCAGCGCCCGCCCAGCACTTCTTCGAACACGTCGACATCGTAGATGCCCTTGCCGATGAAGGAACCTTCCGCAAACACGTCCTGGTACACATCGCTCACCGTGCGGGTGTAGGGATCGATGCCCGGCTCGCCGCCGCACAGCTTTTCATAGCGCGAAGCGTCTTCGCTCGGCAGGCTGACCGCCACGCGCGGCTGCAGGATGCCGTAGCCGGCCACCACCCGGCGCAGGCGCGGGTCGATGCGCGGCACATTGAGCGGGTGGCGCATGGTGGCCACGAACTGGCGCGCCGCGTCGCGCGGCAGCTGGGTGTCGCTGTCGAGCGTGATCACGTAATTGAAGGATTCCAGGTCGCCGATGTCGCCGACGATCAGGCTGAAGGCGTGCGCCGCGCCGCCGCGCAGGAAGCGGTTCAGGTCCGCCAGCTTGCCGCGCTTGCGCTCCTCGCCCATCCAGGCCCGCTCAGACGGGTTCCAGCGGCGCGGACGGTGCAGCAGCAGGAAAGGCGCCGCCGCGCCCTCCTCCGTGTATTTCAGGTTCAGGCGCGCGATATTGGCCGCCGCACGCTCGGTCAGCGCGGCATCACCGGGCAGGCTCTCTTCCTGCGCGTCGGCGAAATCGGTCAGCAGGCAGAAACGCAGGTTGGGGTCGCGGTTGGCCAGGAAGCGCACTTCCAGCTGCTCGCACAGCTCATCGACGTTGTCGCGGTCGAACAGCAGGGTCGGCACCACCACCATGGTGCGCGCATCGGATGGGATGCCCTCGCGGAAGTCCATGCGCGGCAAGGGGCGCGGTTCCACGAACAGGGTGGCGGCCCAGTTGACCAGGGCCAGCGCCAGCTGGCTGCTGCCCATCAGGCCCAGGATGGCCAGCACCAGCAGCGCCCACGGCTGCACGCCGTCGCGCCAGGCGCGTTCCAGCATCAGGGCGGTGGCGGTCACCGACAGCACGCCGACCGCTCCCAGGTAGGACAACAGCGGCGCGGTGCGCAGGGTGCGCTTCAGGGAACGCAGCGGCGGCAGGCGCACGCCCACCTGGCGCTCAAGCAGCAGGCTGCCATGGCCGACTAGGTAATAGCCGACGTGGTGCAGGCGCACGTCGTGGTCGCCGGCGCGCGCGCGCGCCAGCTCGAGCGCCTGCTGCGCCACCTCCGCCTCGGTGGCGGGCGAATAGCGTGCCATGCGTTCCACGCAGTGGCGGTACTGGTCGCGCGTGGAGAAGTCCATGTCGCCGTAAGTGCCCGAGGGGTCCTGCCGCAAGGTCTGCTCGACCACGCTCATGGTTTCGACGAACTCCTGCCAGTCCATGGTGCCCAGGAAGCGCAGGCTGCCGATGCTGTTGGCGATCGACACCTGCTCGGCTGCCTGCAGGTGGATCTCGGCCTGGATCAGTTGTTCGATGGTCTGGCCCGTCTCGGCCAGGCGGTAGGTGATCCAGTTCAGGGCCAGCGTGAGCACCGGGCTTTGTCCCTGCAGGCGGCGCGCCAGCTCGGCCACGAAGGCGCTGCTGACGGGCGGCTCGGAGCGCGCCATATCGGCCACCAGCAGGATCAGGCCGCTGGGGTTCTTGTCGGCGATTTCCAGGAACTGGTCGGCCCAGCTATTGGCCAGGTCGCGCTGGAAGCGGTTGTCCGCCACCCGCGCCGCCACGCGCCGCAGGTTTTCGATCAGCGCCAGGCGCAGCATGATCGGGATCGCCCACAGCTCGCCCAGTTTCAGGGTCGCCACTTCCTGGTAAGCCTCGACAAAGCGGCACAGGCTTTCCGGGTCGACCCGCCCGTCGCCGTGGGCGATGATTTCCAGCGCGATCTGGTACACGCGCGGCGTGCCTTCCGGCGCCCCTTTGGCCAGGCGTGGCAGCTCCTTGCTGTAGTCTTTCGGCAAGTGGCGCCGCGCCGTGCGGATCTGGTCTTCGATCAGGTAGAAGTTATCGAGCAGCCATTCGGAGGCTGGCGTGACCTGGCGCCCTTCTTTCACCGCCTCGGTCAGGCCTTCGCAGGTGGAGCCGATCAGCGCCGCGTTTTCGCTCAGCCGCGCCAGCAGGCGGTCGCCGCCGCCGCGCGTGCTCAGCACATGGCTGGCGGCCAGCGCGCGGCCATGGTGCTCCATCTGCTGTGCGCTGAACAGCTCGGCACGCAGCGGCAGATCGTCTTCCTCGCCGGCGCCCTTGGGCAGGGAGCCCGATTCCGATTCCTTGAACCCGGCACTCGCGGCCGGCCATAGGTAATGATGCTCTTTCAAGGGGTGGCCTCACATTATTCTTAGAACTGCCGTGCAGACAATCAGTATGTTTCAAACAATATTAGTCAGGCGCACGGCACGCAGCTCATCCCCCAAAAAGCGCAGTTCGTCGCATTTGTCACATGGCAATTATTGGTACTCTGTACAGTTCAGCTTGTTATCTGTTTGTATCCGTCTTCCCTTAACCGGACGTTTCCGCCTATCCTGTCGCGTTTCCCAAAAAGCCACTGCTATTTGTATGAAGAAAATCGCCCTGCCCCTCTTACTCGTTGTACAAGCACTCAATACCGCCTACGCCCAGGAGCAAGCCGCTCCAGCGGCCGACAAAGTCATGCCGAAAGTGGAGGTCAAGGGCAGCATGGCGACCGAGGTGCGCCGCAATGACACCGCCACCAAGATCGTGGTGACGCAGGAGGAGATCCTGAAGAACGGCGACACCAGCATCGGCGAGGTGCTGAAGCGCCTGCCGGGCGTGACCATGGACGGCGTGCAGGGCCGTGGCGGCAATATCCGCATGCGCGGCCTGGGCAGCGGCTACACCTCCATCATGCTGAACGGCGAACCCGCGCCACCCGGCTTCTCGCTCGATTCGCTGACCCCGGACATGATCGAGCGCATTGAAGTGATGCGCGCCGCTACCGCGGAATACAGCACCCAGGCGATTGCCGGCGGCATCAATATCGTGCTGAAGAAGGCGATCACTACCGCCCAGACCGAAATCAAGACCGGCATCCAGTCGGATAACGGCCAGCCGGGTGTCAGCGTCAACCTGCAGATGTCCGACCGCAAGGGCCCATGGTCGTATTCGATCGGCGGCGGTTTCCTGCACGGCGACTTCGAGCGTCCAAGCCGTTCGATCACCGAAGCGAGCGGCAGCCGTCCGCTACTGCTGAACGGCGAGACCAATAGCCAGGGCTGGTTCCGCAACTTCAACATCGCCCCGCGCGTCAACTACGCGATCAAGCCGGGCGACGTGATCACCTCGCAAACCTTCCTGGCCGTCAACCGCTTCAAGGGCAGCAACACCGAGCGCGTACGCACCATCTTCGGCGACGATCCGATGTTCAGCAGCCTGGACCAAAACATCCGCTCCGACGCGGAAATGTTCCGCACCGACCTGAGCTGGGCACACCCGCTGGCCGATGGCGCCAAGATCGACATGAAGGCCGGCCTCAACTACAACCACCGCAATGTCGAGGCGCCGAACCACCAGAGCGGCAAGGAATTCGACCGCAACCGCACCGTGACGTCGGGCGCCACCGACAAGGGATTCACCACCACCGGCAAGTATTCCAGCCCGCTGATCCCGGGCCACGCCCTGGCCACCGGCTGGGACATCGGCTACAGCAAGCGCGATGAAGACCGCATCCAGCGCGAAACCTACTTCCGCGCGCCGGTCGGCAGCGACCTGTCCAAGCTGGCGCAGAACCTGGACGAGGTGTTCTCGGCCGACGTGACCCGCGTGGCGGCCTATGCGCAGGATGAATGGAATGTGACCGACCGCTGGTCGGTGTACTTCGGCCTGCGCTGGGAAGGCGTGAACATCAAGAGCACCGGCAGCGACTACGGCAGCATCGACAGCAACTCCAGCGTGCTGAGCCCGCTGTTCCAGACCCTGTACAAGCTGGGCGAGAAGAAGAAGGACCAGGTACGCTTCGGCCTGACCCGCACCTACAAGGCGCCGGGCGTGGGCGACCTGATCCCGCGCCGCTTCACCGCCAACAACAACACCTCCACCACGCCGGACTTCATGGGCAACCCGGAGCTGAAGCCGGAACTGGCCTGGGGCCTGGACCTGGCCTATGAACACTTCCTGGGTGAAGGCGGCGGCCTGCTGACCGCCAGCACCTATGCGCGCCGCATCGAGGACATTACCCGCCGCCGCGTCGACTTCATCGACAACGCCTGGGTCTCGCGCCCGGTCAACGCCGGCACCGCCAACACTTACGGCATCGAACTGGAAGCCAAGCTGCCGCTGCGCTCGCTGATGAAGGAAGCGCCGGCCGTGGAAATGCGCGCCAACCTGACCCGCAGCTGGTCCAAGCTGGACACCGTGCCGGGCCCGAACAACCGCCTCGACCAGCAAGTGCCGATCAGCGGTACCGTCGGCGCCGACTGGAAGCTGGACACCATGCCACTGACCCTGGGCGGCTCCTTCAGCTACCAGGGCGGCGGCGAAGTGCGCATCTCCGACAAGCAGTACGCTTACTCGGTGCCGAAGCGCGCACTGGACGTGTACGGCTTGTGGAAGTTCACGCCGAAGACCCAGCTGCGCCTGTCGGCTTCCAACACACTGCACCAGGACAACCTGAACCAGTCGATCTATGTGGATGCGGGCGGCCGCCGCAGCGACACCACGATCACCCCGACCAGCGTGCTGTTCCGCGCGATGCTCGAGATGAAGCTCTAAAAAAAACGGCGACCAGATGGTCGCCGTTTTTACTTGGCTCGAAACAATCAGGCCGACTTGCGGCGGCGGCGCACCAGCGCCAGCAGGCCGAGGCCCATGCCGGACAGGGCCAGCGATGCTGGTTCTGGCACTTCATTCGCAGCCGCGGCGAACTGCAGGCCGGCGCTCACGAAGTCCACATTGACGCCATTTTTCACCACGCCTGGGCCGGTATCGACTTTGACCTGCAGCGCCTTGTCATTAATCAGGCTGTTCAGCAGGGTATCGCTGACTTTGAAAGTCCAGGTCAGGTCCATATAATTGCCCGAGCCCAGGTTCGAAAACGCCTTGTACTCCAGGCCAGTGATCGTGTTGGTCTTGACGCCATTGGTCCAGGTGTTGAAGCCACCCAGCACCAGACTGCCCAGGTCGGTACGGCCATCGAAGGTGTAGCTGCCGTATTCAGTTGCGTCGTCGGCGCTGAAATCGCCGTGCAGGCGCAAGGTGAGCAGGCCATTACTACCCGATGCCTCAGTGATGCCGCTCAGGTTGAGAGTGTAGGAATTGCCGCCATTGATGTATTTCTGGTCGGCGCCGTTGACGACGGGGGTGGCGAATGCGACTGGTGCCGCCAGCAGGAGTGCGAGGAAGGTGCCTAATTTCATGGTTAGTTTCCGTAGATTAATCTGACTTTTTATTAAGCAACTATCGTGCCCGACCGGTAACTCATTGTTTTTGTTGGAAACAAGAATTCCGCCACGGGATCACTGTAAATATTCCCGACATCACATAGATTAAGTTTGAAAAAAAACGGCGACCCGAGGGCCGCCGCAAACAGGATACAACTTTCAATCGGTAGTTCAGGCCGCCAGCGCGAGTGCCGGGGATGCCAGGGCGATGCCGCCGCTCAGGTGGAAGGCGTTGCGGTATCCGAGGCGGCGCAGGCATTGCGCGGCCTTGGCGCTGCGGTTGCCGCTGCGGCAGAAGAACACCAGCGGCGCCTGCTCGGCCGAAGCCAGCCAGCCCGGCACGAAGGCCGCCAGGCGGCTCAGCGGCACGCTCTGCGCCGTACGCCCGCCAGGGATGCAGGCCGCCTGCTCATACGCTTCGCGCACATCGACCAGCACCGCTTGCGGATGCGACTCCAGCAAGCGCGCCAGGCTGATGCTGTCCAGGTTCATATCGGCATTGGCCGCCGCGGCCTGCGCTTCGGCGCGCAGGCTGGTGCAGCAGGCATTCACGTCCTCGCGGCCGGCGCACAGCAGAGCGTCGGCAGGCACTTTGCCTTCGAGTGCAGACAGCGGCGCCAGGCCGGTAAACGCGTACTCCACTTTGTCGCCGCAGCACAGCAGGAAAACCTGCTGGCCGTCGCCGAGCGCAACGCGGCGCAGCGCGTGCGCGCCGAATGCGATGCTGTCGGCCGTGCCGGGCCACATGCCGTCACGCGTACCGATACGCGCCGCCAACTGGTAGCTATGGCTGCGCAGCAGGCTGTCGACACGCTCCGCGAGTTCGGCCTGGTGATCGATCGCGATGCATTGGCGCGAAGGCGCGTCCAGCAGCAGCCAGGTATGGTTGCCGCCCAGGCTCAGTTGCAGCACGCCTTCCGGCACGCTGGCGCCGGAGGTTGGCGTGTCGAGCATGCCGGCTTCGCGCAAGGCCTGGCCGCAGCGCTCGATGCGCGCGCAGGCTTCGACAATGGTTTCCTCGCTGACCAGCGGGCCGAAGGACATGCGCACCGCGCTGCTGCTGCGCCAATTCGGCAAGCCCATCGCGTCCAGCACATAGCTTGGCGCAGCCTTGGCGGCGGAACAGGCGCTGCCCGCGCTGACGCGCACATTGGCCGCATCGAACACGTCCAGCAGTTCCTTGCTCGACAGGCCGGGCACGGAGAAATTCAGGGTGGTCGGCAGTGCCTTCTCGAACGGTGCGTTGAACACGATGCCCGGGAAAGCGGCGCGCAGGCTGGCCGCCAGCTTGTCGCGGAAGCCATGCAGCTCGGCCGGCGTGCGGAAGGTACCGCCCTGCTCCAGCGCCGCCAGCACCGCGCCCAGCGCGGCGATGCCCGCCATGTTTTCGGTACCGGAACGCAGGCCGGCTTCCTGGCCGCCGCCCATCACCAGCGGCGTGTACGGCGCGCCTTCGCGCACGTACAGCATGCCGATGCCTTTCGGCGCATACAGCTTGTGGCCGGAGAACGGCGCGTAATCGATACGGGTATTGCCCAGGTCGAGCGCCAGCTTGCCCAGGCCCTGCACGCAGTCCACCATCCACAGCGCCGGGCTGCCTTCCAGCACGGCGGCGATGCCGGCCAGGTCGCTCACCACGCCGGTTTCGTTATTCGCCGCCATGGTGCAGACAAAGGCCGCCTGCGGCGCCAGTGCGCGCAGCGCGGCCAGGTCGTGGCGGCCTTCGCCGTCCACCGGCAGCTTTTTCAGTTCGAGGTTGAGGCCCAGCAAGCGGTTCCAGTGCGCCAGCGCTTCCGGCACGGCCTTGTGCTCGGTGGCGCCATACACCAGCAGGCTGCCGATGGTTTCACCTTTTTCGCGGCGCTCGCGCAGCGCGCACAGGGCGGACAGCACGGCGGTCTGGATGCCTTCCGTGGCGCCGCTATTGAACATGATGCGGCCGCTGCCCACGCCGAGCAGGCGTTTGGCGCGCTGGCGCACGGT
The DNA here is from genome assembly GCF_038440195.1 of Pseudoduganella sp. OTU4001. Taxonomy (NCBI): domain Bacteria; kingdom Pseudomonadati; phylum Pseudomonadota; class Betaproteobacteria; order Burkholderiales; family Oxalobacteraceae; genus Pseudoduganella; species Pseudoduganella sp. OTU4001. The sequence goes on from NZ_JASATG010000041.1 coordinate 8,566, forward strand.
ATCCATCATGGCCTTGGCCTTGAGGCCGGTGGCATGGGTGCTGCTGGGGTTGCCGAAACAGTCACGCATGGCCTGCACTGCCGCGTCAATCGCAGCCGGCAGCACGCAGGTCGTGGCATTCCCGTCGAGGTAGATTTCTTTGCTCATGCTAAATAGTTTACGAAATAGCGCTGAATTGCCCATTCCAAAATTACCCCAAACTACGGAGAATGTAGAATAAGCATTCCAAATATTCATATAAATAAAAATGAATGATCTCGACCGTTACGATTACGCGATCCTGGGGGCGCTGCAGGTGGACGGAACGCTCTCAGTGGCTGAGCTGGCGGAAAAGGTTGGCCTTTCGACCACGCCATGCTGGAAGCGCCTGAAGCGGCTGGAGGAGGACGGATATTTCGACCGCCGCGTGGCGATCATCAACCGCCGCAAGGCAGGCTTGCCGGTGACGGTATTCGTCAGCGTGCGCACCAGCCAGCACGATGAGAAGTGGCTGGCGCGCTTTGCCGCCGCCGTGGTGGCGCTGCCGGAGGTGCAGGAATTCCACCGCATGAGCGGCGATGTCGACTACCTGCTGAAGGTGGTGACCACCGATATCGAAGGGTATGACCGTTTTTACAAGAAGCTGATCAAGGCGGCCCAGTTGACCGGTGTGTCGTCGGCCTTTTCGATGGAGCAGATCAAGTACACCACCAGCCTGCCGCTGGACCTGGTGTCACACGGCGCGGGCGCCTGAGAATTAAACCCAGCCGTGGGATAATGGCCGGATGCTGAAATCCTGGTTGACCTCCTTGCTGCCGGCGCGCAGCAATACTTCGCAGCGCGAACGCTTGCGCTCCAGCGCCGGCGCCTTCCTCGGCCTGGCGCTGACCAGCTTTGTCGCCCATTACCTGCTGGGCGACCACGCGATCTGGCTGGTAGCGCCGATGGGCGCGTCCGCCGTGCTGCTGTTCTGCCTCCCCGCCAGTCCGCTGGCCCAGCCCTGGCCGGTCATCGCCGGCAATGTGGTGTCCGGCCTGGTGGGCGCGGCCTGCGTGCAGTATTTCGGCACCGGCGCGCTGTGCGCCGCGCTGGCGACGCCGCTCGCGATCGCCGCCATGTTTGCGCTGCGCTGCCTGCATCCGCCCGGCGGCGCGGTGGCGCTGATGGTGGTGATCGGCGGTCCCGCCATCCAGTCGCTGGGCTACCGCTTCGCACTCGGGCCGGTGCTGCTGGATTGCGTGCTGATGGTGCTGGCCGCCATGGTCTACAACAATCTCACCGGCCGCCGCTATCCGCATACGCAGCAGCTGGCACATCCCAATCCGCATGCGACGAAGGATGAAGTGCCGACGGCGCGTTTCGGCTTCCAGCCGGAAGACCTCGACGCCGTGCTGCGCCAGTACAACCAAGTGCTGGACATCAGCCGCGACGACCTGGAAGAACTGTTCCTGAAAACCGAGCAGCGCGCCTACCAGCGCCGCTTCGGCATCATCACCTGCGGCGACATCATGTCGAAGGATGTGGTGACGGCGGAATTCGCCACGCCGCTGGCGGACGCCTGGCGCGAGATGCGCCAGCACCGCGTGGCGGCGGTGCCGGTGCTGAACCGGGTGCGGCGCGTGATCGGCATCGTCACCACCAGCGACTTCATGACGCACGGCGGGCTGGATGACTATCACGGCATGCGCCGCCAGCTGAAAGAGTTCCTGCGCCCTTCCGGCACCACGCATTCGGAAAAGCCGGAAGTGGTGGGGCAGATCATGGTCAAGCATCCGCGCACTGCCAGCATCGACACGCCGATCACCGAGCTGGTGCCGCTGATGGCCGATTCAGGCTTCCACCATATCCCAGTGGTCGATCACGAAGACCGGTTCGCCGGCATCGTCACCCAGTCGGACGTGGTGGCTGCGCTATTTGCTAAAAACGCTTTGTCAGCGTCAGCATCCCCGACTCCGTCTTCATATCAAGCCGCTTGAGGACGGAGTTCCCGAGCAGGATCACCGGCAGGCCCGCCTCGCTGACCGAGGCGTCCACATTGGCGAATTCGAAATCGCCCACCTTGATGCGGTCCAGCTTCACGATCCACACCTCGCTCAGGCCGGCGGCCGTCTGCGTGAATGCGCGGCGCCCCTTGGTGCGGTAATCCAGGCCAAACTGGCGCGCCAGCGGCGCCGGGATCGCCACCAGCGAAGCGCCGGTGTCGAGCAGCATGCGCACCGGATTGCCGTTGATTTCGCCCTGCACCGAGTAGTGGCCGTTCGCATCCGGCGCCAGCACCAGCGCATTCGCCCCGATGCCCCCGGCGCCCGCACCGCTTGCGGCAAACTCGCCCAGGCGCACGGTATAGCGCTGCCCCTTGTCCTCGAACGTCGCCGAATTCGACGTCACCGCCACCAGCTTGCTGCCATCCGGCAGCGTCGCCCCAACCGCAAAGGTGCGCGGCGCGGCGCCGTTCACCGACAACAGCACCTTCTCCTTCATCGCCGCCACCAGCGACACGTCAGCCTGCGCCAGCGGCGCGGCAGCCAGCAATGCCGCCAAAATCAGAGCACGCATTTCGGACTTCCTCATTTCCGTTCGTTGGATTTCATCTGGTCGATTTCCGCCTGCAGCTCGGGCGGCACGGGCATGCGCTGGAACATGCTGATATCGCTGCCGCCGGTGTTCCCGGTCGGGACCACGCCGACCGCCGAACCGATGGCGCCGAGTACGATGCGCACCAATTGGCCCCAGGCCGCCAGCGGGCGGCCTCGGCGCAGTTCGAGCTTCAGCATCAGCCAGTGCGACAGCACGTGCGGCCAGACACGCAGCTGGCCGATCACGTGGGCGCGCTCCAGGTGCTGCATGGCCGCCTCCAGCTCACCGGCCGCCATGTGCGTGCGCGCTGCGGCGATTTCCGCGTCGAAGCTCATAGCGGGCCGAACTCCTTGCCTTCGGAAAGCTTGTAGATCTTGATCTTGTCGCCGGTACGCACCATGCGCCGGTCCAGCTTGGGGAAGTCGGCCACTTCGCATGGCAGGTCCTCGCCGCCCATCAGGTAGACCAGATCCTCGCTGCCACGGTTGATCATCTGGTGCGCCTTGGACGGCGCCGGGAAGCCGACGAAATCGCCCGGCTCCAGCTCGTAATCCTCGCCATCGATATGCGCGGTGCCGCGCCCGGACAGGATGTAGACCCACTCTTCCTCGTTGTGGTGCAGGTGGTAGGCAAACGACTCCTTGCCCGGCTTCAGGCGCCCGATGCTGACCATGCTGCGCTTCAGCCCCGCCATGCGCGCCAGCTGCGAACCGGTGATTTCCGATGCGGGATTCCATGGATGCGAGAACGTGCCCTCCGCCTCCTGCGCGGCGGCTTTGCGGACGATGTGCGGATACGACATGCGGCTACCTCCTTCGGCGTTTATCGATCTTGCAACATTGTAGCAGTGCCCAAGCGTGCTTTGACATGACTCAATACCTGTCGCAGACGACGTATACTGTTCATCTCGCGCCGACTGGACGGGGCCATGTTCGGCCGGAAGCAGACGGTCAGGAGAGTGCGCCGCATGACCGGTACTAATGCTTTGCCTTTTCCCTGGCCAAAGGAAGGGTAGATGCTACGAATTGAGGAAGATGGAATGACATTTGACGAGCCCGCGCCGCGGATCGGATCGCAGGATACTGGAACAGTTTCAGCAGCAATCCCGTCGCCCGACATCCCGACTGAAATCGTGCTCGACATACTCGACCGGTATCAGGTGACTCTCGATACTCAAAGTTTTCCGGTTGCCCTGTATGCCGAGTCGCTGATCTATATGCTCTACTGGTTCCATCGCTTGCGTGACCCGATTCGCAAGAAGGACATCGAAAATTACATTGCCAGCTATTTGAACATCGAACCTCGATCGGAGGTGATCGCTGCACTGCTATCCGATCAAGAGCTTAAGATGCGAGCGAAGGACCGGATTGAACACGGCACCCTCGTTCGCAGGACCGTCGACGTGCTAGTGATGCGCGAAAGGCCGAACGGGAAGGAATTTCTAGTCCTGGACCGGACCTTTTTCCCCGCAGGCATGGCACTGCCAGGCGGATTGCTTCAGGAAGAAGACGAGCTGAACGATGTTGGAATTCCAGGCAACATTTTTGCTGCGCTACGGATTACTGCATCCAAGGTGCTGCGAGCCACCGCCATCCATTATGGAATCTCGGAACGTAACGGACGGAAATACTACTTTTCCGCGACCGAGGCCGGCAAGGAAGCCCGAGTCTACATGGACAGGACCATATCGCACGGGTTTCGCGATCACCTCAGACACATTACCGCACCGTCGGACCCGCGCCATATAGTCGATACCATCGGCTTCCTCGTCGAGATATCGAATACGGACGGGGTGCAGGGGCGATGGATCGCAGAGAGCCTGGTTACCACGCCCAACAAAAGAAAAGGCACATTCGCTTTCAGGCATCACAAGCAGATTGTTGCCGCGCTCCTCGCCAAGAACTTCACGAAGACCGAAGGCGTTTCTCATCACGAATGGATCCGGAAAACGGTAGCGAGTCCGTTGGACGTTTATCGTGATATCAGGGCGCGCTTCAGCCAGAATAACGACAGGCCGGACACGCCGATCATAGAATTATTGCCGGTCGTCGACTATGTCCGCAGCCAGTTGAATTCCCCAATGGTCGAAGAAAGTTGCCGTAACAATGCGGCACTAGGAATCATGCGAGACCAAGTGCTGCACAAGCTTCATCACGTCACGATTGAAAATGGACCGATGTGTCCGTATGCGCCAACCTTGCGCGTACTGTTCGAAGCTGTCGGCTTCTTCGACGTGGTATGGCGTACCAGACAGAATTTGAGCACCCACTTTCAGAAGAATTACTGGTACCGCTACGAAAGCCTGATGAGCCGCATCCCGGAAGCAATCATCATTCCGACGTTCGATAACATCTCTGCGACAGACCTCATGAAGGTCCGGGGCACCGCCGTCTATTTGGTAGGAGTGTCGACCGAACCTGTGTATGTGGATGAGTTCTGGCAATCTCCGCTCGAGTTTCTCATCCATGACCTGAACCACGCCTGGAAGATGCTCGATATGGATGACAGATTCTTGCAATCCCATCCGCACATGAGCAGGGACAATCTCATGGAGGCGTCCAGTCGCTTCATTCACGACTATCTAGCGACGATTGCAGTTCAAAAATCCGATACGGAGCTGCAGAAAGAGATCAAGAAACTCAAGAAGATTCTCCTGTTCGAGGTCGGCCACGAAGATGGGCGACCGCTACTGCCAGGCATCATCGCCGAGACGCTTTTGGAAGCTGAGGGATACGAGTTTCCAGACAATGTGGTGCGCTACGATGCCTGCGAAAGCCAGGCATATTTGGAGAGACGCATCATAGGTGGAATTACTGCGCTTTCCTATGTTCGACACAAACTGCAACACGGTTTCTTCGACCAGACCGACGCGCAGAATATTCAGATCGTCAGCCCAAAATTTCGGTCGGTAGAATGGATCGTGACAGCGGCTGTTGAATTGCTGGGGGAAATGCACGCAGCGATTCCTCCTGAAATTCAGGCAGAGGGCCTGACTGAGTACCTGATGCGGCAAGCCTGCTCAAGGGGCCCAACAATCCTTCATGCGCCGGAAAACCTGGATCCGGTGATTGAGAACTATGGCGATGGAACAATACTCGACAGCAGCACAGAAGTCGCCATCGATGAGGATGAGGTGGTTAAGATTGTGTCGCCCTAGTCTGGTAAACATTGCTGAGCCTGTGGCCGCCTCCGTACAGGTGGGTACCTGATGGTGGTCCGGTATGGGGCGGATGCGTCGGCCCGGTGAGCGCGTACAATCGGCCAGCAGCGGTCATTCTATTTTTCTATTAAAAGGAACTCGTGAAAAAGAAGGTGATGTTTCTCTTATCAGCCCTGACGTATATGATCGTCGGAACTGCGTATGCGAATGCTGACCGATGTTCGGACGAATCGTCGCACGCGGAACAGCGAGGCTGTCTGGAGTCCATGTTCAGAGAAGCGGAAGAACGTCTAATTCAAGCTGAGAAGCGCACTGTAGCCAAGATTACCGTGTGGGATGAAGACCTTGATTATCGTACTAAATCGAGAAAGGCACTTTCAGCTTCTAATCTCGCGTTCCGAAAATATAGGGCCAGTCAATGCGAGTTCGCTTGGTCCCTGGCAGCTGGCGGAAACGGAGCCACTGACATGCGTCTATCGTGTGCTATCGAGCTCACCGAGGGTCGCATAAGACAACTAGACGCGTATGCTGCTGGCCTCGAAAGGCGTTAACGGCCAGCAGCTGTCGGTCACCGAGGTTAAGCGGAATGAGACTTGAAGATGCCTAAAGCATGCGGAATATGCAGCCGAACACTGGACCTGAAAGACGATCCGCTTTCAATGGATTACGGCGGTGACTGTTGGGGCTGCATCGGTGAGATCGAAGCTGACATGGGTGATGAATATTCATTAGCCAAAGTCAGGGAGGAATTTGCAAAAGGACTTCGCCCAGGTTGGGTTGACGTCAGAAGTAAATCCCCAGCCGAAGACAAGAAATAATTAGACGGCCACCGGCCAGAAACAGCCATTCGAACAATTGGCGCAGCCTCAAAATTAAACATGGATGAAAACTTATTTTTAGACGATCCATCTCACCCAATATCTTGCGTCGATTCACTCGATGTACATGCTGTATGGGATGATGGTCGATCGGTACTGAGCTTAATAGTTGCCTCCCCAATGGAAATCGACCAGCGGTCGCGGGAGCGGCTGATGCGTAAGCTTGAAAATTATCTTAGCTTCATAAATAGCGAACCCTACAAAGTGGAGTACGGTTCTCCGTCACCTGCGACTACTCTTATTCAAGTCTTTCTTCACCCCGAAATGGATAGAAAGGTGGAGGAGGCATTGCTCTTGTGTAAGTCATGGGTTGAAGGGGCGAATTCAAGTCTTAAGATCCAGTACCTTAACAATGACTTGTCCGTTCCAGATGTACATTGAACTTAACAATCCGTTCCCGTTGGCCCCACCCGGCCAGAAGCGGCCCGCCGTGATGATTTTCTGAAACATGATTTCTATTCGAGAGTAGTTCTGTGACTTCGTCAAAATCCAAGGATTTCTGCCTTCGCGCAATCGCGTATTTGAAGATGCAGGTAAGTGAGGAATGCCTAAATGAAATAGCCTTAGACTTCGCCGATAGCCCGGTATTAAGGCAAATAGGGCATGGCCTTTTGGTCGCGTATCTTGTGGACGAAGGTGAGCATTTTTCCTACGTTCAGAATAGACACTTGGTTGACGCAGGAATGTCTATCGAAGAGTTGGATGAGTGCGCCATGGGAAATTTGGCTCGATTCGCTAATGAGAAAGCAGAAGTCCACCAGTACGGAAATATCTTTGCAGTTCTTTGTGGCGGAAACTTTGAGGCAAGCCTGTTGCTATGCGACCAATTCTGGGACACGTGGTATTCCGAATTGGCACCCCAGGGTTTTGTTGCTGCATTTCCGTGCAGAGATATTTTGGCGTTTGGAGACTCGGGGAGTACATCTACCGTCCAGGAATTAAACGCATTATGTGGCCGAGCTCAGGGTGGTGACCATCCATTAACAACCGAGCTATTTCGAAGAGTTGAAGGTGCGTGGCAACCGATAGTTTCGAATAGAGAGACCTGAGTATTAGCATTCACTGGAAGTCGACCGGCGGCAAAGGGGCGGAAGCCGCCCGTCGCCAACCCGATCTGCATGTCAGAAAATATGGGCTAGATATGCCGATATTGAACAGCTGTGATCCTTCGCGTATTCTTGTCGCTCCTTCATTTATATGAGACGACAAATGAAACATCGTATTACCCTTGGCGCGCTGGCGGCCGCCGTTTTGCTGGCTTATGCCCCTGTCCACGCCAACGCCGCAGCCAAGCTGGCCGCAGTGGAGCGCGCGCCGGCTAAGAGCAATGAGGCGGCGAAAAAGCAGCTGTGGGAACTGGCCGACGAGTATTACGATGCCATCGCCAAATACGACCCGGTGGGTGCGACGCAAAACGGCGACAACCGCTTCGACGACCAGATTGGCAGCTCGATTGCGCCGGCCACGCGCGCCAAGCAGTTCGACCTGTACCGCGCCTTCAGCAAGCGCCTGCAAGCCATCCCGCGCGCGCAACTGAGCCGCGCCGACCGCATCAACTACGACGTGATGGTCTTCGAGCTGAAAACCTATCTGGCCTACGAGCCGTTCCCGGAGCACCTGCTGCCGATCGACCATATGAGCAGCATGCCGGTCACCCTGGCCAACTTCTCCGGCGGCGATGCGTCGCAGCCCCTGACCACCGTCAAGGAATACGAGGCCTACCTGAGCCGCCTGAACCAGCTGCCGGCCTGGATCGACCAGGCCATCGCGAACATGAAGGAAGGCATGGCCAAGGGCATCACCCAGCCGAAAGCCATCATGACCGCCGCCCTGCCGCAGTTCCAGAAACTGGTCAGCGAAACGCCTGAAAAGAATATCTACTTCACCCCGGTGACCAAGTTCCCGGCCAGCTTCAGCGACGCCGACAAGCAGCGCCTGGCCGCCGCCTACCGCGCCGCCGTGGCCGACAAGCTGAATCCATCGATCGCCAAGCTGGCCGCCTTCATCGAGAAGGAATACCTGCCGGCCTGCCGCACCAGCACCGGCTGGGACGCGCTGCCGAACGGCGCGGCGTGGTACAAGGCGCGCATCGCCGACTCCACCACCACCAGCAAGACTGCGGAAGAAATCCACCAGACCGGCCTGCGCGAAGTGGCGCGCATCCAGTCCGAGTTCGCCAAGGTCGGCCCTAAGCTGGGCTACAACGGCCCGGCAGCCGGCCTGCCAGGCTGGATCGCGCAGCAGCCGCAGTTCTTCCCGTTCAAGTCGGACGAGGAAGTGCTGGACGTCTACCGCAAGCTGGACAAGGTGCTGGACACCAAGCTGCCCGCCATGTTCACCCTGATCCCGAAGGCCAAGCTGGACCTGCGCCTGGAGCCTGAACTGAGCCGCGATACCGCTTCCGACCATTACACCGCACCAGCGCTGGATGGCTCGCGCCCAGGCGTGTTCTGGTCGGTGGTCACCGATCCTAAAAAATACGGCAACACCGGCATGAACACCCTGTTCCTGCACGAAGGCAAACCAGGCCACCACTTCCACATCGCCCTGATGCAGGAACTGGACATGCCGAAGTTCCGCAAGTTCGGCGGCAACACCGCCTTCACTGAAGGCTGGGCGCTGTACGCCGAGACCCTGGGCAAGGAAATGGGCATGTTCGAAGACCCGGCCCAGTACTTCGGCCACCTGAGCGACGAAATGCTGCGCGCCGTGCGCCTGGTGGTGGACACCGGCATGCACGCCAAGGGCTGGACCCGCGAGCAGTCGATCAAGTACATGACCGAAACCTTGGGCGATGAAGCCGTCGCGCGCAACCAGACCGAACGCTACATGGTGTGGCCGGCGCAGGCACTGGCCTACAAGACTGGTTCGCTGAAGATCCAGGAACTGCGCGCCAAGGCCGAGAAGGCGCTGGGCAAGAAGTTCACGCTGGCCAAATTCCACGCCATCGTGCTGGGCGACGGCACGGTGCCACTGGCCCTGCTGGAAACCAAGGTCGATGCCTGGATCGCCAGCGCGAAGTAAAGCATGACTTTCGGCAGGTGCGCGCGCGCCCTGCCTTCCCTACAGTGATGGCTCACGGCATGCATGGCGTGCCATCACTGAAAGGGAATCAATGAAACGCATCATCACCATCCTCGCTTTGTGCGCGGCCGCCAGCGCCAACGCGCAAGACTACTTCGCCGGCGCTGCCATCATCGCCCCCGGCAACACCAACCTAAACACCGCCTCCGGCCGCATCGAAAGCAGCAACGACCCGCTGCGCTTCAAGCTATACGGCGGCATGAACTTCAGCGACAGCCTCGCACTGGAAGCCGGCTATGCCCACTTCGGCAAGGACCGCTTCGCCGGCAACATCGGTATTTCCTCCGACACGCTGTACGCCGCCGCGCGCGGCACCTGGCGGCTGAACGACTCCTTTGAGCTGTTCGGACGCGCCGGCATCTCGGCGCAGCGCTACCGTATGGACAACCTGGCCGGCGCGCCCGACAGCAAGAGCGGCTTCTCCCCGCTGCTTGGCGTGGGCATGGGTTACAAGCTGACCGACAAGGTCACGCTGACTTTGGAGGCCGAACACTTCGGCCGCATCGACGTCACCAATAAGGGCAAGCACTTCGGGCGCGGCGGCTATTCCGCCGGCCTGAAATACAGCTTCTAAAAACTGTACAGCAGCGCAGTGCTCCATGCCACGCTGCTGCGCCGCTCAACGCCCGGCGCGTGGGCGGCGCTCCCCGCCAGCCGGATGCCGGTGACGGAGTTCATCAGCGAGTGGCGCCGTCCCAGCCGCCAGAACCAGCGTGCACCCAGGCGGTTGCTGCGCGCATCATCCTTCTCGGTCGCCGCATGCAGCACCAGCGTGTGGTCGCCATCCAGCGTGTTGATCCAGTTGAGCGCCAGCTCCGCCTTCACATTGCCATCGCGCGCGCCGACGCCGGTGTGGGCGACCAGTTCAAGGTCATGCAAAACGCGCCACTGCACAAAGCCGCCCGGCGTGGGCTGCGAGCCGCCTTCGCCATGGGCGCGGCTGCTGAACCTCAGCATCGGGCCATATTGGAAATGCGGCTCGTCCGACAGCTTCCAGCCTGCGGACAGCCCTTCGATAAAGGCGCCGCTGCTCCACTGCATGTAAAACAGGGGATAAGCGAAGCCCTGGCGCTTGCTGCTGCCGCGCCGTTCCCACGCCTCACCGTAGGCGGCGCCTACGATGCCTTCGCGGCTGCCTTCCGGCATCAAGGTGACGGGCGACTGGGCGCGGGCCTGGCCGGGGGCAGCGGCGGCGGCCAGCAACAGCAGGCATGCGGCGCGCATCAGATCAACCCCATTTCCAGGCCATGCAGCACGGCGCGCACGCGGTCGCGTACCGCCAGCTTGGCCAGGATGCTCGACACATGGTTTTTCACCGTGCCCTCGCTCAGGGAGAGCGCCGCCGCGATCTCCGCGTTGCTTAAGCCGCCCGCCATCAGCGCCAGCACTTCCGTCTCGCGTTCGCTCAGCACCGCGCCGGTTTCCGGCACGCCGCGCGCGCTCTCGAACGCAGCGCGGGTGCGCTCGGTCAGCGCGGGACGGAACAAGGTGCCGCCTTGCGCCACCGTGCGGATGCCTTCCGCCAGGCGCTCCAGCGAAATGTCTTTCAGCAGGAAGCCACGCGCACCGGCACGCATGCCGTCAAACAGCGCGCCCTCATCGTCAAAGGTCGTGAGCAGGATGGCCGGTGGCAGCGTCGCACCGCTGCGCAGCAGGTCGATGCCGGAGCAGTGCGGCATGCGCACATCGAGCAGCAGCACATCGGCCTCGGTGCGCGCCAGCAGTGCCGCCGCCTGCGCACCATCCGCCGCCTCCGCCACCACGCGGATATCGGGCGTCATGTCCAGCAAGCCGCGAATACCGCTGCGCACCAGCATCTGGTCGTCCACCAGCACCACGCGGATCATGGCTGCACTCCTGCATGCGGCAAAGTGATGCGCAGGCCGAAGCCGCGCTGCGGCAGGTCTGCTGCTTCCAACACCCCGCCCAGTATGGCCAGCCGCTCCTTCATGCCGCGCAGGCCGTTCCCTTCCTGCGCCGTGCCGCGCCCCGCGCCGTCATCCTCGATCACGGCCCGCAGCAAGCCATCGCGCAGGGCGATATCGATCACGAGGCTGCGTGCATTGGCGTGGCGCACGGCGTTGCTGAGCGCCTCCTGCACGCAGCAGAACATGGCATGCGCCACCGCCGGTGCAGGCGCCGGCATGTCCGCCGCCACGCGCAGTGTGATGGCCGGCTGCGGGATGCCGGCGCACAGCCGTTCCAGCGCCAGCCGCAAGTCGACGCCGGCAGCCGCGCGCTCGGACGCGACCACCGCACGCACTTGCGCCAGCAGGTCGCGCGACAGTTCGTGCGCCGTCAGCAGCGAGGCGTCCGCCTGCTCACCGGCCTTGCGCCGGGCAATATCGAGATGCAGGTTGAGCGCAGTCAGGTGGTGGCCGGTGGAGTCGTGCAGGTCGCGCGCGATGCGCATGCGTTCCGATTCGCGGATGGTGTCGGACAGCAGAACCTGCGTCGCCAGCAGCTCGGCGTGTTTGGCCGCCAGCGCCAGCCGGCTGCGCCGTTCGCGCGATGCCAGCCAGCCCAGCGCAAATGTGAGCAGCACCACCAGTTGCTCCAGCAGCACGTACAGCACCGTCGCCGTGGCATTGCGGTCGCTGGCAGCGACATCGCCTTGCAGCGCCAGCACCGCCAGCACGCCAATTGACAGCGTATTCAGGCCCAGCATGGCACCCAGCGCCGCCAGCGCACGGCGCGGTGGCAGATGGCTGGCCAGCATGGCCGCCAGCACCATCGACAGCACCACCGAATGCAGGGCGCAGGCGACGCCAAGCTGCAGCGCCAGCAAGCCATGGTCGGCGGCGGGCGTCGGGCGCCTGGCACCGCGCAGCCGCAGCGCCGTCGCCGCGACGAAAACCGCGCATAGCAGCGCGGCCAGCGCGAGGAATATCCGCAGCGCCACCACGGCATGGTCCGAGCCGGCGCGCAGCAGCGACGCAGGCGGCGCAAACCAGCCTGCAAGGTGGCGCGCCAGCACGCCGGCAGGGCTGAACAAATCGGCACTGCCCGGGCCGAGGAACCATGGCACCAGGATTTCGATGGCGGCGCCGGCCAGGCTGGCGAGCAGGATGACGCGGGTCGTGAGGGTGGCCGGCATAGATGGCAAAAAATTAATGGCGCCGCAATTTTACTCGGCGCGGGCGCGCACGGGCAGTGCCGCCATGACTTTTGGCAGGGGTAGCGGGCGCCGCCTGCACTACAATGCCTGCCCATGAACCGTTTGCCCCTATTGATCGCCGCCGCCCTGCTGGCCGTCGCCGCAGCATACGCAACGGACGCCGCCAGCGCCAGCGCCAGCGACGATATGCAGGTGGTGCAGGTGCCCGCAGCCGCCGATGCCGAGTGGCACAGCTACCGCCATGCCTACAAGGCCGCCAGCTTCTTCGCGCCCTACGTTGCCAAGCGCCCGCTGATCCAGGCCCACCTGCAGATCCGCCCGCTGGCGCCGGACACGCCGATGGACGGCCTGCGCATCCAGCTGGTGGGCGAATCCACCAGCCTGGACATCCCGGTCGACGCGCTGGGCCGCGCCACCCTGCCCATGCTGAAGCAAGCCTTCGACGAGGATGCCGTGCTGCGCCTGAACCGGCGCAAGGGCTACTACCAGTTCAGCGGCCGCTACTCGATCCGCGCGCGCGAGGACGGCGTCTACTCCATCGGCATGCTGCGCGAAGCCTGCGAGCAGCTGATCTCCGCCCAGCGTGCCTCCGGCTACCGCCTGCGCCTGCTGGGCAAGGACTGCAAGGGCATCAAATTCATCTATGCCCCCGGCGATGCCACCGCAGCGGTCGAACTGCGCAGCGGCGCCGACAGCCAGCGCATCGCCGCCCAGCCCGGCTTGCCGTTCGAGAACCGCACCATGGGCCCCTACCAGGTCGCCACGGTGCGCCTGGCCGACTGGCCGGCGCAGGCGCAAGTGGTGCCGCTGCCAGGCCTGCTGGGCATCGGCACGCTGTACGAATAGCCTACTTCTTCAGCGCATAGCGCTTCAGGCGCTGGATCACAATCTCCGGCAAGACCGTGATCTGCTTGGCGTGGTTGGCAAACACGATTTGCTGGCGCCCCACGCCGACCGGATGGCCGTTCGAGTAAAAGCGGAACTCCAGCCACAGCGAGCAGCGCCGCACATCGTAGGTATTGACCTCGACGTCGATCTCCTGGAACGGGAAAGTCTCCTGGATATAGTCCTGCGACGCATGCTTGGTAATCCATACCCCCTCGTCTTTCAACAAGTCGCGCGCAATGCAATCGAATAGCATTTTCTCGCGGCAAATGCCCTGCCATTCGAAATAGCGGGCGAAATAGGTATTGCCGTAAGCATTGGAATCCTTCAGGTACACCGACAGCTTGTGATGGAAAGTGAGTTGTGCGGCGGGGGCTTCGTTAGTCTCGGGGGAATGCATGTACATGTGCTCAAGTCTCCAAAATTGCACTGGCAACTGCCAGCACCATTACTTTTTGCAGATTCCCACGATGAACCATTGATAAATATCAATACTTGCGCATTTACTCGCAATAAGCTGTCAACAAATCTTTCTCATTCGCTGAGGTACATCAATGTTTGCCCTTTTTCCGGCATTGGTCTCAGCCCTGTTTATCGCTTATGGGCTGTACGTGCTCCGCTCGCGCGGAACGAGCAAGCTTGCCCTGACGTTTTTCGCCGTCTGCCTGACCACCTGCTTCTGGCAGGCCAGCTGGGCGCTGCTGTTCATGAACAGCGATCCCGGGCAGGCGCTGGTGCTGGCGCGTATCGGCTACCTGGCGGTGCTGTTCGTACCGACCACGCTGTACCACTTCATCATCGAACTGACCGGGGCGCGCGGAGACCGCCCCTGGCTTTATCTGAGCTACCTGCTGGCCGGCCTGCTGGGCGTGCTACTGCCCGGCACCGATGCGGTGCTCTCGGGCGTGCAGCACTTCTTCTACGGCTACTACCCCAAAGCCGGCTGGCTGCACCCGCTGCACTTGCTGCAAACCGGGCTGCTGGCGGGCCGCCTGATCTGGCTGCCCTACAAACGCCAGCAGCGCGCGGTATCGATTGAACGCACGCGCCTGCGCTATTGCCTGGTGAGCGTAGTGATCTACTCCGGCGCGGTGATCGACTACCTGTGCAACTACGGCGTGGAAATGTACCCGCCGGGCGTGGCCTTCATCATCGCTTCGCTGGGCCTGATCGCCCAGGCCATGGTGCGCCACAACCTGCTGGCCGACCCGATGGCGGCCGCCGCCACCATCGCGCACGAAATGCGCACGCCGCTGGCCAGCATCCGCAGCCAGACCCGTATGCTGTCGCGCTGCCTGCCGGAGCTGATTGCCGGCTACCGCCCCGAGCACAAGGGCGCGCTGGGCGAGCGCCAGCTGCAGCACCTGGGCGAGATCGCGCGCAGCATCGATGCCGAGGTATCGCGCTCCAATTTCATCGTGGACATGCTGCTGGCATCGGCGCGCGATGGCGTGATGCAGCGCGAAACCTTCGCCGTGCACTCGGTTGCTGTATGCGTGGACGAGGCGATGGCCTGCTATCCCTTCTCCGGCAGCGAGCGCGCCCGGGTGCGCGTCACCATCAGCAATGAATACAGCTTCTACGGCTCGGATGTCCTGCTGATGTTCGTGCTCTACAACCTGCTGAAAAACGCGCTACAGGCGCTGCAGCTGAATGGTCCCGGCTCGGTGGAAGTGGAATGCTTCTCGCGCGGCGTGCAGAACTGGCTGGTGGTGACGGATACCGGCTGCGGCATCACGCCCGACGTGCTGCCCCATGTGTTCGAACCGTTTTACACCACGCGCCGCAGCGGCAGCGGCACCGGCATGGGCCTGGCCTTCTGCAAACGGGTGGTGACCGCCTTCGGCGGCGAGATCAGCTGCGAATCGGAAGCCGGGCGCTACACGCGGATTTCGATCAGCCTGCCGCGCACCACGGAATCACCACGCCACCCGGCCGGTAAGCATATCGCGGAACATTACCCAGTCGCCCATTAGGCTGAACAAGGGGTACTTGAAGGTGGCGGGACGGTTGTGCTCATAGAAGAAGTGGCCGATCCAGGCAAAGCCGTAGCCCACCACAGGGACCAGCCACAGCAGCTTGAGTTCCCCGGTCACCGTCACCATGGCCAGCAATAGCAGCACCAGGCTGGAACCGATGAAATGCAAGCGGCGGCAGGTGCTGTTGGCGTGCTCCTGCAGGTAGAAAGGGTAGAACTCCTTAAAGGTCTGGTACCGCGTCTCCATGCTCATCCTCCGGATGGATATCTTTGATGATGTTATCGAGGTCGGTATCGTCGCCCAGCACGAATACCTTGCGGTCTTCCAGCATCTTGAGGATGAAAGGCTGCTGCTCGCGCAGGCGGCGCTGGAAGTCGTCCACTGAATACAGGTTAGGATAAATCTTGCGGCGCAGGATGCGCTCGGCCACCGGCAAGCGGTTCAGCAGCTCGCCATACGTGGTGTTTTCGCCAATCAGCAACAGTTCCACCGCGCCGGTCGAGTCTTCCGCCTCCTTGACCGTGGTACCGTAGACGAAAGCAACGCTGAGCTGGCGGCGCATCGGCGCCAGCGCCGAGTTCAGGACGCTGACCAGGCCGAAGGTTTTTTTCACCAGGCTGGCCAGCTCGGCATACACCAGATTATCTTTGTTTGGGCGGAATTGGCGTACATTACCGATGCGTTCGGAGACGATCAGCCCCGACTCATGCAAGCGCTTGAGTTCGCGCTGCGCCGAAGCGCTGCCCAGCCCCGTCAGGCGCATGATTTCATTGAGGTGGAATCCCTCATTCACGCGCACAAACAATAAGCCCAGCAGCTTCTGCTGGGCAGGGGTAAACAGGGCGGAGGCGATCATGCGCCAAATATTAGCATGGCTTGGCGCGGTTCAAAAGCAACATCGTGCTCGCCTATACAGAACGAAACATGGCCACGCTGGCTTTTCGTCAAGATTTTCTGCATGCTAACGGCTCTGCCGTATTGGAACTTGCCAACGCAATACGGCACCCCATCCAAACCGAGAAAAAAGGTATGCCATGAACCAGATCCTGCGTCTCGCCGTCGCCGCCGCTTTGGTGGCCACCGTCGCCGCACCAGCCACCAGCGCCCCTGCCGCCAAGCCGGCCGCCAGCGCTGCGGCCTTCGACCTCAAGCCTTACACCATCCCGTACAAGAAATTCACGCTGCAGAACGGCCTGACGCTGATCGTGCACACCGACCACAGCGTGCCGATTGTCGGCGTCAACATGTGGTACCACGTGGGCTCGCGCAACGAGAAGCGCGGCAAGACCGGCTTTGCCCACATGTTCGAGCACTTCTTCTTCAATGGTTCGGAGAACTACCCGCACGGCTTCCGCGAAGCGATGGACGACCTGGGCGCGACCAACCGCAACGGCACCACCAACTACGACCGCACCAACTTCTTCGAAGACGTGCCGGTATCGGCGCTGGAACGTACCCTGTACCTGGAAGCCGACCGCATGGGCTTCCTCGGCAACTACATCAACAAGGAAATGCTGGAGCGCGAGCGCGGCGTGGTATCGAACGAGAAGCGCCAGGGCGAGAACCAGCCCTACGGCCGCGCGCGCAGCGAAATCGTGCAACGCATGTACCCGTACTCGCACCCCTATTCCTGGCCGGTGATCGGCTACATGGAAGACCTGCAGGCCGCCAGCCTGGACGACGTGAAAGAGTGGTACCGCACCTACTACGGCCCGAACAACGCGGTCATCTCGCTGTCCGGAGACATCACCCCTGAACGCGCGCTGGAGCTGGTGAAGAAATACTTCGACGGCATTGCGCCCGGCCCTGCCCTGGCCCGCACCGAAAGCTGGATCCCTACGCTGGACCGCAACATCCGCGACACCATGGAAGACCAGGTGCCGCAAGTGCGTATCTACCGCGCCTACCACATGCCCGGCTGGGGCACCGCCGACGCCCAGCGCCTTCAGCTGTTCGCCGATGTACTGGCCGGCAGCAAGAGCGCGCGCCTGAACAAGCGCCTGATGTACGACAAAGGCCTGGCCACCGGCGTCAGCGCCGGCGCCATGCCGTCCGAAGTCACCGGCATCTTCCAGATCACCGTCACGCTGAAGCCGGGCGCCGACGCGGCCGAAGCCGAACGCGAAATCGACGCCGTGCTGAAAGAGCTGCTCGACAAAGGCCCGACCGCCGCCGAACTGGCGCGCGTGAAGACCGCCACCTTCGCCGAGTTCTCGCGCGATATCGAACGCCTGGGCGGCTTCGGCGGCCGCAACGACGTGCTGGCGCAAGCGATGACCTACGGCGGTTCGCCGGACGCCTACCTGGCCAACCTCAAGCTGCTGGCCGACGCCACCCCGGCCGAAGTGAAGGCCAGCGGCGACAAATGGCTGCGCGCCAACCACTACACGATGACGGTTTCGCCCGCCTCCAAACTGGCCGCCGGCAAGACCAATGTCGACCGCAAGGTGCTGCCGGCACTGGGCGGCGCACCCGACGTCGGCTTCCCCGCGATGCAGCGCGCCACCCTGTCCAACGGCCTGAAAGTGATCCTGATGGAGCGCCACGGCGCCCCGATCGTCAACGTGACCCTGGCCGTGGATGCCGGCTCCTCCGCCGACAGCGCCGCCAAGTCCGGCCTGGCCTCGCTCACGCTGGACCTGCTCGACAAAGGCACCAAATCGCGCGACGCCTTCCAGTTCTCCGACGCCCTGGAATCGCAAGGCGCGCGCCTGCTGACCGCCACCACCGCCGACCTGTCGCTGGTGCGCCTCAGCTCCACCTCGCTGAACCTGAAAGCCTCGCTCGACCTGATGGCCGAAGCCGCGCTGAACCCGGCCTTCCCCGAAGACCAGTTCAAGCTGCAGAAGCAGCGCCGCATGGCGCAGATCGGCCAGGAAAAGGCCAATCCCCTCGCTATGGCCCAGCGCCTGGCCTCCTACGCCGCCTATGGCAACGACAGCGCCTACGGCCGCCCCGCCAGCGGCAACGAGAAGTCGGTAGAGGCCCTGAGCCGCGCCGATCTGGCCAAATGGCACAACGACTGGTTCAAGCCCGGCAACGCCACCCTGGTCGTCGCCGGCGACACCACCATGGAGAAGCTGAAGCCGCTGCTGGAAAGCGCCTTCGGCAAATGGTCCGGCGGCGCCGCACCGAAGAAGGAAGTCGCAGCCGGCAGCCCCCTGTCCAACAAACGCGTCTACCTGATCGACAAACCGGATGCACCGCAATCCGTGATCATCGCCACCCACCTGTCGCAAACCCAGGGCCAGGCGGAAGACCTGGCAATGGAACCGGTGATGCAGAACTTCGGCGGCATGGCCACCTCGCGCCTGAACCGCAACCTGCGCCTGGACAAGCACTGGAGCTACGGCGTGCAAGGCGGCCTGACGAATGTCCGCGGCCAGCGCGCGTTCGTGATCCAGGCGCCGGTGCAGACCAACAAGACCAAAGAGTCCATGCTGGAGCTGCAAAAGGAGATCAAGGACATCGCCGGAGCGCGCCCGATCGTGGGTGAGGAATACCAGAGCATCATGCGCAATATGACCTCGCGCCTGGCAGGCCGCTTCGAAACCCTGGCGTCCCTGGAGAATGCCGCCCTGCAGTCGATCAACCTCAAGCTGCCGGAAGACCACTGGGCCAAGTACGCCGGCAATATCCGCGCCCTGAGCGAACAGCAGCTCGGCGCCGCCGCACCGAAGTACGTCAAGCCCGATGAAGTGGTGTGGCTGGTGGTCGGCGACGTGAAGAAGATCGAACCCTCGATCCGCGAGTTGAACTGGGGCGAAATCATCCGCCTCGACACCGACGGCAAACCGCTGAACTGATGGACACGGAGCAGCTGAAAGCCCACTGCGCCAGCCTGCCTGGCGCAGACAGCCTGCTGCACGCGCCGCCGGTCAATGTACTCAGCTACAAGATCGGCGGCAAGACCTTCGGCTACTTCAAAACCAGCGCGCCCGAACAGTGGCGCTTCAGCTTCCGCGCCACGCCCGACCGCTTCCTCGAGCTCACCGGCATGCCCGGTGTCAAACCGGCCCGCTACATGGGCCGCTACCACTGGGTCACCATCGTCGACGTCAGCCGCTTCCAGGAAGACTACCTGGTCGAGCTGGTGCAATGGTCCTACGACA
Organism: Pseudoduganella sp. OTU4001; assembly: GCF_038440195.1. Taxonomy (NCBI): domain Bacteria; kingdom Pseudomonadati; phylum Pseudomonadota; class Betaproteobacteria; order Burkholderiales; family Oxalobacteraceae; genus Pseudoduganella; species Pseudoduganella sp. OTU4001. Next base: position 28,338 of record NZ_JASATG010000041.1, read on the forward strand.
AAGCGTTCGCCTCCCTCCCCAAATCCCGCCAGCGCGAACTCCGCTAACAGCCCAGCCCGTGTCCACCATGGGGTCAGGCTCTTTGGTGGACACGAGCTCGGCTGCAAAAGCCCGGCAATTGCCATTTCATCTGCTACGCTGGAAGATGCTTCATCCAACAACGTCACCCTATTAGGAGCACACCATGAAGAGCTCAGCATTAGCGGTATTGACGATTTGCACACTGGTCGGCAGCGGCGCGCTGGCCAAAGATAAACCGAAGCAAGACGTGATCTGGCCTGCGGACGCCATCAAATGGGAAGCCGGCCCCCTGCCTGGGACCAAGCTTGCGACCTTGTGGGGAGACCCGAAAAAAGGCGGCAACTTCGGCATGCTGGTCAAGTTCGATGCCGGCGTCATGCACCCTTTGCACCATCACACGCACAACTTAAAGCTGACAATCATCACCGGTACACTCATCCATAAAACCGAAAGCGGCGCCGAAAGCAAAGTTGGTCCCGGCTCCTACCTCATGCAAGCCGGTGGCAACAAGCACATCAGCGGCTGCATGGCTGGCGCCGAATGCCAGTTCCTGGTGGTCTCGGACGGCAAGTTCGACTTCATCGATGCTACGAAGAAGTAGCCATGGAAGTCCTCAATGAACGCCGCCGAACGTGGCGTTCATTGATTAGTAAGCTGCCACGAAACTCGCCCCTTTGCCCTTCCCCCACTCTCAGTAGACTGCACCTTGCCATATACTAGCCTTTCCGACTTTCGAGATAGGTGCGCATGATGAAACTCCGCAGCTTGCTGAAGCTGGTGATCCTGGCCTCGCTGACGCCTGCCGCCTTCGCGCAGCAGGCCGCGACCCTGAACATCGCCACCTACAACCTGCGCATGAATACCGAGAGGGACGGCCTCAATGCCTGGCCGCATCGCAAGGAGCTGGTGAAAAGCCTGGTGCGCTATCACGACTTTGATGTGCTTGCGACGCAGGAAGGTCTGCCAGACCAGATCGCCGACCTCGACGGCATGCCAGAATACGCGCACGTTGGCGTCGGCCGCGATGACGGCAAGAACGCCGGCGAACACTCCGCTATCTTCTACAAACGCCAGCGTTTCAAGCTGCTGCGCAACGGTGACTTCTGGCTGAGCCAAACGCCGGACCGTCCCTCGCTGGGCTGGGACGCAACGTGCTGCCACCGCATCGCCTCCTGGGCGCAGCTGCAGGACCGCCACACCAGCCGCAAGTTCTACATCTTCTCGGTTCACTTTGACCACGAAGGCCAGGTGGCACGCCGCGAATCGGCCAAACTGATGCTGAAGAAGGTGAAGGAGATCGCCGGCGCGGAACCTGTGATCGTGGCGGGCGATTTCAATTCCATGCCAGAGACCGAGCAGATCGGCACCATGAAGTCAGTGCTGGCCGATGCATTCGACATCAGCGCCACACCTGCCTACGGTCCGGCCGGCACCTTCAACGCCTTCAGAATCGACAGCCCGCTGGATGAACGCATCGACTATATCTTCGTCAGCCCGCACGTGAAGGTGCTGAGCTACGCAACGCTGACCGACTCGCGAGCAGGCCGCTTCCCTTCCGATCACCTGCCAGTACTAATCAAGGCCCGCATCGGTGCATCTTTATCTCGCCCCCGTAAGTAGCCCCTAGCGCGGCGGTACTACTTTAGCTCGGAGTCAGGCCGGGCTTTATCTTCATGTTCAACAAAGCCAATTGAACGCTTCTTCGTTGTTTCTGGCGGAACTACCAATTGCCGGATGGCCTCGAAGATTTGCTGTATTTGCTGCTCCGTCGTACTGGCAAAAGCTTCGTGATCGTGAGCCATATTTTTCACTGTTGCTTCTAGCTCATTCAACCGCCTCGAAACTATCCAGGCCTCGCGCAGATGAACAAATGCCCGCATGATTTCGATATTGACTGCAATTGCTTGGTTGCTATTTAAGACTGTCGACAGCATCGCGACACCTTGCTCGGTGAACGCATAAGGCGCATAGCGCCGCCCACCCCTAACAGAGTTTGAGGTCACAGTTTGTGACCTCAAATTCGCCCACTCGACGGCATCAAGCCGGAACATGAAATCCGGTGGGAATCGATCCAGGTTCCGCCCGACAGACTGGATGAGCACTTTAGTCGCGACACCGTATAGCTTTGCCAAGTCAGCATCAATCAAGACATTCTGCTCACGCACAACGACAATTCGGTGCTCGACTTGAATTGGGCTACTGGCAGCATTCATTGTTCTGCTCCTGGAAGCTGTTCCGCGCTTTCGGCCTCCCGCGCCAGGCAGCTAAGCGTGAGACCAATGCTCTCACACCAAGTCAGCGTGGAACATGAGCAACGTCAATCATTATTGGCAAACGTGACGGAGATCAATACTGCGGGCGTCCAACTGGCTAAGCTGAAACTTCGTCAAACTCAGGAGAATCCGAATGGAAAGCACAGCTCCAACCGACAATCGTGGCTATTTCCTGCTCCCACAAGCTTATGAAGGTGGTGGTTACTATGTCTACGGCACTCCTGATCGAGGCCGTGGGCAATATGCCCACCCAAGTCTCGTGAGCGCGCTACTTGAAGTGGCCCGTCAATGGAGCTTTAAGGACAAAAGAAAGTTCGGGATCGGGAATATCAGCCTCGCAGGAGGTGATAAGTTCGAACCCCACGCATCACACCGAAGCGGCCTGGAAGTCGACATTCGTCCGATTCGAAAAGACGGCAACCGTCTCCCCTGTTTCATCACCGACCGGCAGTATGATCGCCAAGCCACAGCCGCACTTATTGAACTTTTTCAAGAACATACCAAAGTTCAGCTCATTCTCTTCAACGACAAGCAAATTCCAGGAGTTCGGCATGCTGCAAAACACAGCGATCACTTCCATGTCCAAATTCTCATTTCTAGCTAGCGCAGTGACTCTTTGGGGAGCAGCGCATGCACAGCAGGAAATCCCCCCGGAATTCAAGCCGATTCAGGGACGCTATATGACGTACAGCCTCGGGCTAGGAGATCCAGCTCCGGCAAAGCGTCACGACAGCAAGATTGCGTTCGCTGTTTCCGGCGACGCAGCTCGAAAGATGTTTGATGCAATGGCGCCAGATGTGCATGACATCTGCACGGCAGGTTCTGGCGTTCGTGTGCGCACCAAAGAAAACGTTTCATGCCAGCGCGAGAAGGACGGCAGCTTCCATTGCAGTTTTGGATTTGATCTGCGCACAGGCAAAAGCATAGGCGGCAGCGTCTGTTAAAAAAAAACGCCACCTTGCAGGGTGGCGTTTTTTTCAGCTAGCTGAGGCGGATTACGCTTCGTCGCTGTGGTGCGGTTCGTCCGCTGGCAGTTCGGCCACGATGGCGGCGCGTTCTGCTTCCAGCAGCGCTTTGCGCTCTTCGGCTTCCCACACTTCCTTCTCTTTGCGGGCGCGGTGGAAGGCCAGGCCGGTACCGCCTGGGATCAGGCGGCCGACGATGACGTTTTCCTTCAGGCCGCGCAGACCATCGCGCTTGCCCATGATCGCTGCTTCGGTCAGCACGCGGGTGGTTTCCTGGAACGATGCGGCCGAGATGAAGGAGTCGGTCGACAGCGATGCCTTGGTAATACCCAGCAGTACGTTCTCGTAAGTGGCTGGCAGCTTGCCCAGCGCGGTGACGCGATCGTTTTCTTCCAGCAGCTCGGAACGCTCCACCTGCTCGCCGACGATGTAGTCGGTGTCGCCGGCGTTGGTGATCTGCACGCGGCGCAGCATCTGGCGAACGATCACCTCGATGTGCTTGTCGTTGATCTTCACGCCCTGCAGACGGTACACGTCCTGCACTTCGTCAACGATGTAGCGTGCCAGCGCTTCGATACCCAGCAGGCGCAGGATGTCTTGCGGATCGGCTGGGCCGTCCACGATCATCTCGCCCTTGTTCACCACCTGGCCGTCGTGCACCAGCACTTGCTTGTCCTTGGTAATCAGGAACTCGTGCTTGTTGCCGTCCATGTCGGTGATTTCCAGACGCTGCTTGCCCTTGGTTTCCTTACCGAAGGCCACGGTACCGGTGACTTCCGCCAGCATGCCCGCGTCTTTCGGCGAACGTGCCTCGAACAGTTCCGCCACGCGTGGCAGACCGCCGGTAATGTCTCGGGTCTTCTGCGATTCGGTCGGGATACGCGCCAGAACCTCACCCACGGACACTTGCTGGCCGTCTTTCACCATGATCAGCGCGCCGACCTGGAAGCCAATCGCCACTGCGTGTTCGGTGCCGGCGATCTTCACTTCGCCGCCGTCTTCGTTCAGCAGTTTCACCTGTGGACGCAGGGCCTTGCCTGGGGAACCACGACGCTTGGCGTCGATTACCACCAGGGTAGCCAGACCGGTCACTTCGTCGACCTGACGGGCCACGGTCACGCCTTCTTCGACGTTCTCGAAGCGGACGGTACCAGCGTACTCGGTAATGATCGGACGGGTCAGCGGGTCCCAGGTTGCCAGAGGAGCGCCGGCCTTCACGGTCATGCCATCCTTGACGATCAGGGTCGCGCCGTACGGCACCTTGTGGCGCTCGCGCTCACGGCCGTGGTCGTCGGTGATCAGCACTTCGCCGGAACGGGAAATGACGATCTGGGCGCCCTTGCCGTTGGTGACGTAACGCATGGTCGCGGTGAAGCGCACGGTGCCGTTCGACTTGGCTTCCACCGAGGATGCCACTGCTGCACGCGATGCCGCACCACCGATGTGGAAGGTACGCATGGTCAGCTGGGTACCAGGTTCACCGATCGACTGTGCTGCCACCACACCAACCGCTTCGCCGGCGTTGACCAGCAGGCCGCGGCCCAGGTCGCGGCCGTAGCACTTGGCGCACAGGCCGTAGCGGGTGTCGCAAGTCAGCGGGGTGCGGACCTTCACTTCGTCGATACCGACGCGTTCGATCTCTTCCACCATGTCTTCGTCCAGCAGGGTGCCGGCTTCGTACAGGGTTGCCTGGGTTTCAGGGTTGACGATGTCGGTGCCTGCCACGCGGCCGAGGATACGGTCGCGCAGGGCTTCGATCACTTCACCGCCTTCGACCATCGCCTTCATCAGGGTGCCGTTGGAAGTGCCGCAATCGTCTTCGATCACCACCAGATCCTGGGTCACGTCGACCAGACGACGGGTCAGGTAACCGGAGTTCGCGGTCTTCAGCGCGGTGTCGGCCAGACCTTTACGGGCGCCGTGGGTCGAGATGAAGTACTGCAGAACGTTCAGGCCTTCGCGGAAGTTCGCGGTAATCGGGGTCTCGATAATCGAACCGTCCGGCTTGGCCATCAGGCCTCGCATACCGGCCAGCTGGCGGATCTGTGCTGCGGAACCACGCGCACCGGAGTCGGCCATCATGTAAATCGCGTTGAACGATTCCTGGGTCGACTTGGTGCCATCGCGACGGATCACGTCTTCGACTTTCAGCTGGTCCATCATCGCCTTGCCGACTTCATCGGAGGTCTTGCCCCAGATGTCGACGACCTTGTTGTAACGTTCGCCGGCGGTGACCAGACCGGAAGCGTACTGCTGCTCGATCTGCTTCACTTCCGCTTCGGCGGTCGCGATCATGGTCTTCTTGACGTCCGGTACCAGCATATCGTCCACGCAGATGGAGATACCGGCACGGGTTGCCAGACGGAAGCCCGACTGCATCAGCTGGTCAGCGAACACCACGGTGGCGCGCAGGCCGCACTTGCGGAAGGACGTGTTGATCAGCTTGGAGATCTCTTTCTTCTTCAGCGGACGGTTCAGTACGCTGAATGGCAGGCCCTTCGGCAGGATCTCGGACAGGATGGCGCGGCCAACGGTGGTCTCGTAACGGGTCAGGGTACGGACGAACTCGCCGGTTGCAGGATCCTTTGGATTCTCAACGATACGCACGGTGATGCGGGTCGCCAGTTCCACTTCCTTGTTGTCGTACGCGCGGATCACTTCCGACACGTCCGGGAACATCATGCCTTCGCCCTTGGCGTTGACTGCTTCGCGGGTCGCGTAGTACAGACCCAGCACGATATCCTGGGAAGGAACGATCGATGGTTCGCCGTTCGATGGGAACAGGATGTTGTTCGAAGCCAGCATCAGGGTGCGGGCCTCCATCTGTGCTTCGATCGACAGCGGCACGTGGACTGCCATCTGGTCACCGTCGAAGTCCGCGTTGAACGCGGCGCAGACCAGCGGGTGCAGCTGGATCGCTTTACCTTCGATCAGCACAGGCTCGAAAGCCTGGATACCGAGACGGTGCAGGGTTGGTGCACGGTTCAGCATGATCGGATGTTCGCGGATCACTTCTTCCAGGATGTCCCACACCACTGGCTCTTGCACTTCGACCAGCTTCTTGGCGGCCTTGATGGTGGTCGCGAGACCCATCAGTTCCAGCTTGTTGAAGATGAATGGCTTGAACAGTTCCAGGGCCATCAGCTTTGGCAGACCGCACTGGTGCAGTTTCAGCTGTGGACCCACCACGATCACGGAACGGCCGGAGTAGTCGACGCGCTTACCCAGCAGGTTCTGACGGAAGCGGCCGCCCTTACCTTTGATCATTTCAGCCAGCGACTTCAGCGGACGCTTGTTGGCGCCGGTCATCGCTTTGCCGCGACGGCCGTTGTCCAGCAGCGAGTCGACCGCTTCTTGCAGCATGCGCTTTTCGTTGCGCGTGATGATCTCTGGAGCACGCAGCTCCATCAGGCGCTTCAGACGGTTGTTACGGTTGATGACGCGGCGATACAGGTCGTTCAGGTCGGAGGTCGCGAAGCGGCCGCCATCCAGTGGCACCAGTGGGCGCAGTTCCGGCGGCAGCACCGGCAGCACTTCCATGATCATCCAGTCTGGCTTGATGCCGGAACGCTGGAATGCTTCCAGCACTTTCAGGCGCTTGGCGTACTTCTTGATCTTGGCTTCGGACTTGGATTCCTTCAATTCCACGCGCAGGGCTTCGGCATCGCGGTGGATGTCGATCGAGCGCAGCAGTTCGCGGATACCTTCAGCGCCCATGAAGGCGGTGAAGTCGTCGCCGTACTCTTCGTACTTGGCGGCGTAGTCGTCTTCCGACATGATCTGGCACTTCTTCAGCGGGGTCATGCCTGGATCGGTCACAACGTATGCTTCGAAGTACAGCACGCGTTCGATATCGCGCAGGGTCATGTCCAGGACCATACCCAGACGCGACGGCAGCGATTTCAGGAACCAGATGTGGGCGACTGGCGATGCCAGTTCGATGTGGCCCATGCGCTCACGGCGCACCTTGGCCAGGGTCACTTCAACGCCGCACTTTTCGCAGATGACACCGCGGTGCTTCAGGCGCTTGTACTTGCCGCACAGGCATTCGTAGTCCTTGATCGGGCCAAAGATCTTGGCGCAGAACAGGCCATCGCGCTCTGGCTTGAAGGTACGGTAGTTGATGGTCTCAGGCTTTTTGACTTCGCCGTAGGACCACGAACGGATTTTCTCAGGAGAGGCCAGACCGATCTTGATCGCGTCGAACGACTCGTTTTGCTGTACTTGCTTGAATAAATCGAGCAGGGCTTTCATGTATCACTCCAGATAGTGACGAATTCTTTAAAGTGCCCCGCTGCGTTTGCAGCGGGGCGGCGTGCAAGGCGAATTAGTTGCGCTCGAGGTCGATGTCGATACCCAGCGAGCGGATCTCTTTCACCAGCACGTTGAACGATTCCGGCATGCCGGCATCGATCACGTGGTCGCCCTTGACGAGGTTTTCGTACACTTTGGTACGGCCGTTCACGTCGTCGGACTTCACGGTCAGCATTTCCTGCAGCACGTACGAGGCGCCGTACGCTTCCAGTGCCCACACCTCCATCTCACCGAAGCGCTGGCCGCCGAACTGGGCTTTACCGCCCAGAGGCTGCTGCGTCACCAGCGAGTAAGGGCCGGTGGAACGCGCGTGCATCTTGTCGTCGACCAGGTGGTGCAGCTTCAGCATGTGCATCACGCCCACGGTGACTTTGCGCTCGAACGCTTCGCCGGTGCGGCCGTCGTACATGGTGACCTGGTTCTTGGACGGGGTCATGCCCAGGTGCTTGGCGATGTCGTCCGGGTACGCCAGGTCCAGCATGCGGCGGATTTCGGATTCGTGCGCGCCGTCGAACACCGGAGTCGCGAATGGCACACCCTTCTTCAGGTTGGCGGCCAGCTTCATGATCTCGTCGTCGGACAGGGAAGCGATGTCTTCCTTGGCGCCGGACTCGTTGTACACGGTGGTCAGGTACTTGCGCATCTCTTCGACCTTGATCTGCGCTTGCAGCATTTCGCCGATACGGATGCCCAGGCCCTTCGCTGCCCAACCCAGGTGGGTTTCCAGGATCTGGCCCACGTTCATACGGGACGGAACGCCCAGTGGGTTCAGCACCACGTCTGCCGGGGTACCGTCAGCCATGTATGGCATGTCTTCCACCGGAACGATACGGGACACAACACCCTTGTTACCGTGGCGGCCTGCCATCTTGTCGCCCGACTGCAGGCGACGCTTGACGGCCAGGTACACCTTGACCATCTTCTGCACGCCAGGCTGCAGCTCGTCGCCCTGGGTCAGCTTCTTACGCTTCTCTTCGAAGGCCAGGTCGAACTGGTGGCGCTTCTCGGCGATGGATTCCTTGATGGCTTCCAGGGCCTTGGCCATGTCTTCGTCGGCAGGGCGGATGTCGAACCAGTGGAACTTGTCCAGGTCGGCCAGGTAGTCCTTGGTGATCTTGGCACCTTTCGCCAGCTTCTTAGGGCCGCCGTTCACGACTTGGTTGATCAGCATCTTTTCCAGACGCTGGAAGGCGTCGCCTTCCACGATACGCATCTGGTCGTTCAGGTCCAGGCGGTAGCGCTTCAGTTCGTCGTCGATGATCTGCTGGGCGCGCTTGTCGCGTGGGATGCCTTCGCGGGTGAACACTTGCACGTCGATGACGGTACCAACCATGCCGGATGGAACGCGCAGCGAGGTGTCTTTCACGTCGGATGCTTTTTCGCCGAAGATCGCGCGCAGCAGCTTTTCTTCTGGAGTCAGCTGGGTTTCGCCCTTCGGGGTCACCTTACCGACCAGCACGTCGCCGGCTTGCACTTCGGCGCCGATGTACACGATGCCGGATTCGTCCAGGCGAGCCAGTTGGTTCTCGGCCAGGTTCGAGATGTCGCGGGTGATTTCTTCCGCGCCCAGCTTGGTGTCACGCGCAACCACGGACAGTTCTTCGATGTGGATCGAGGTGTAGCGGTCGTCTTTGACGACGTTTTCCGAGATCAGGATCGAGTCTTCGAAGTTCAGACCATTCCATGGCATGAAGGCCACGGTCATGTTCTGGCCCAGTGCCAGTTCGCCCAGGTCGGTCGATGCGCCGTCGGCGATCACGTCGCCCTTGGCCACACGGTCGCCCACTTTGACGATTGGACGCTGGTTGATGTTGGTGTTCTGGTTGGAACGGGTGTACTTGATCAGGTTGTAGATGTCCACACCGACTTCACCAGCCTGTGCTTCTTCATCGTTCACGCGGATCACGACGCGGCCCGCGTCGATGTAGTCCACCACGCCACCGCGCAGTGCTTGCACGGTGGTGCCGGAGTCGACTGCAACGGTACGTTCGATACCGGTACCGACCAGCGCCTTTTCAGGACGCAGGCAAGGTACGGCCTGACGCTGCATGTTGGCGCCCATCAGTGCACGGTTCGCGTCATCGTGCTCCAGGAATGGAATCAGCGATGCTGCCACGGATACGATCTGGCCTGGCGCAACGTCCATGTACTGCACGCGCTCTGGGGAAACCAGGATGGTTTCGCCGGCTTCACGCGCCGACACCAGTTCGTCGACCAGCTGGCCTGCATCGTTCACTTTGGCGTTTGCCTGAGCGATGATGTAGCGCCCTTCTTCAATGGCGGACAGGTAGTCGATCTTGTCGGTGACCTTGGAGCCTTCCACCTTGCGGTATGGGGTTTCCAGGAAGCCGTATTCGTTCAGGCGGGCGTACAGTGCCAGCGAGTTGATCAGACCGATGTTCGGGCCTTCAGGCGTTTCGATCGGGCACACGCGGCCGTAGTGGGTCGGGTGCACGTCGCGCACTTCGAAGCCGGCGCGTTCGCGGGTCAGACCGCCAGGGCCCAAGGCGGAGACACGGCGCTTGTGGGTGATTTCCGACAGCGGGTTGGTCTGGTCCATGAACTGCGACAGCTGGGACGAACCGAAGAACTCGCGGATAGCAGCCGAGATCGGCTTGGAGTTGATCAGGTCGTGCGGCATCAGGTTGTCGGCTTCGGCTTGGCCCAGGCGCTCCTTGACGGCGCGCTCAACACGTACCAGGCCGGCGCGGAACTGGTTCTCAGCCAGTTCGCCCACGCAACGCACGCGGCGGTTACCCAGGTGGTCGATATCGTCGACTTCGCCGCGGCCATTGCGCAGCTCAACCAGGATCTTGATCACGGCCAGCACGTCTTCGTTCGACAGGGTCATGGAACCGGTCAGTTCATCGCGGCTGATGCGGCGGTTGAACTTCATGCGGCCCACGGCCGACAGGTCGTAACGGTCGGCGCTGTAGAACAGGCCGTTGAACAGGGCTTCCACCGACTCTTCGGTTGGCGGTTCGCCAGGACGCATCATGCGGTAGATCGCGACGCGGGCAGCGGTCTGGTCGGCGGTGTCGTCGATACGCAGGGTCTGCGAGATGTAGCCACCCTGGTCCAGGTCGTTGGTGTACAGGGTCTGGATCGCGTTGATGTTGGCGTCGCGCAGCTTGCCCAGGGTTTCCTCGGTCAGCTCGTCGTTGGCCAGGGCCACCACTTCGCCGGTTTCCTGGTCGACGATGTTCTTGGCCAGCACGCGGCCCAGCAGGTAGTCTTCCGGTACGGAGATGTGTTGCAGGCCAGCCGCTTCGATTTCGCGCACGTGCTTGGCGTTGATACGCTTGTCCTTGGTGACGATGGTCTTGCCGGTCTTCGGATCGACGATGTCGAAGCGCGCGACTTCACCGCGCAGGCGTTCGGACACGAACTCCATCTCGGCGCCTTCCGAGCGCAGGGTGAAGTTGTCGAAGACGAAGAAGTTCGCCAGGATCTGTTCCGGGGTCATGCCGATCGCCTTCAGCAGGATCGATACCGGCATCTTGCGGCGGCGGTCGACGCGGAAGTACAGGATGTCTTTCGGGTCGAACTCGAAGTCCAGCCAGGAACCGCGGTAAGGGATGATACGGGCCGAGAACAGCAGCTTGCCGGACGAGTGGGTCTTGCCGCGGTCGTGCTCGAAGAACACGCCTGGCGAACGGTGCAGCTGGGACACGATGACACGCTCGGTGCCGTTGATCACGAACGAACCGGTGGTCGTCATCAGGGGCAGCTCGCCCATGTAAACTTCCTGTTCCTTCATTTCCTTGACGACCGGCTTGGTTGGCGATTCCTTGTCCAGGATCACCAGGCGCACCTTGGCGCGCAGCGGCGACGCGAAGGTCAGGCCGCGCAGCTGGCATTCCTTGACGTCGAACGCTGGGTCACCCAGGACGTAGGACAGGAATTCCAGGCGGGCGAAGCCGTTGTGGGAAACGATTGGGAAGATCGACGTGAAGGCCGATTGCAGGCCTTCGTTCTTGCGGTTTGCAACGGGAGTGTGCTCTTGCAAGAAGTTCTCGTAAGACTCGAGCTGGGTAGCCAGCAGGAACGGAACGTTGTGGACGTTGGCGCGTTTCGCAAAGGACTTACGAATGCGTTTCTTCTCAGTAAATGAGTAGTGCATGGACACTCCGTGTGAGACAGGAAAAGGTAGAGAATTCAGCATTGCGGGCGCAACGCAAGGCTCAATTCACTACGAAAAACAACAACAACTACTTCAGAGACGACAAAGGAGCCAAGGGCGGACCCACCCTTCCGGGTGAAATCCGCCTCCTTGGCTTCCCAAACTAAGACAGGTTACCCTGCCCAGTTTAATTACTTCAGCTCAGCTTTCGCGCCGGCTTCTTCCAGCTTCTTCTTAGCTGCTTCAGCGTCGGCCTTAGCCATTGCTTCTTTCACGGTCTTCGGTGCGCCGTCGACCAGGTCTTTAGCTTCCTTCAGGCCCAGACCGGTGATTTCGCGAACTGCCTTAATCACGCCAACTTTGTTCGCGCCAACATCGGCCAGAACCAGGTTGAATTCGGTCTGCTCTTCAGCAGCAGCACCACCGGCAGCAGCGCCGCCAGCTGCTGGAGCAGCCATTGCAGCAGCGGACACGCCGAACTTTTCTTCGAATGCCTTAACCAGTTCGTTCAGGTCCATTACGGACATTTCGGACACTGCGTTCAGGATGTCGTCTTTGGAAATTGCCATTTGAAACTCCTAATTTGTTTGTAATACTACAGAATTGGTATTGACTAAGAAACTAAGCCAGCGATTAAGCGGCTTCGGTTTCTTTTTTGGCTGCCAGAGCAGCCAGGCCACGTGCAAAGCCCGACACCGGAGCCAGCATAACGCCCAACAGCTGCGAAATGAGGACTTCACGGGAAGGAATGCTCGCCAGCGCGGTAACAGCGGCTTGATCCAGCTGCTTACCTGCGTAGTTACCGGCTTTCAGGACCAGCTTGTCGTTGGTTTTTGCGAAGTCAGCGATGACTTTCGCAGCAGCAACAGCATCATCCGAGATCGAGTAGATCAGCGGACCGGTCATGGAGTCAGCCAGAGCGGCGAACTGCGTGCCTTCTACTGCACGACGTGCCAGGGTGTTCTTCAGAACACGGATGTACACGCCTTGCGCACGCGCATTAGCACGGAGTTTAGTCAAGTGACCAACCTGGATGCCACGGTATTCGGCCACGACGATAGTTTGCGCAGTTGCTACTTTTGCGGAAACTTCGGCGACTACGGCCTTCTTGTCATTCAGATTGAGACCCACGGTCTTCTCCTTAAATAATGCTTGGCTTGCGCCTCGCATCGGTTCGAACAACGGCGTCCGAGGTTTAGGAGTCTTTCAAGGGACTACATAAACTTGTTCGGGTACACCATCTGCGTTGGGGGGCCCTTGGGCCGATTAACCAGATGCCTACCTGATGCATCCGGCCCAACGGTCTTTGAAGGCCTGCCGACGGCTTACACCGCCGACAATCCCAAAGATCCGCCCAGTCTTCCGACTGGGACTTAATTCTTTAAAACTTAAGCCGACAGGCCAGCGTGGTCTACGCGTACGCCGCCGCCCATGGTGGACGACAGGGATACTTTGCGCAGGTACACGCCTTTGGACGAAGCTGGCTTAGCTTTGTTCAGGGCGTCGATCAGGGCAACCAGGTTGGTCTTCAGATCAGCGTCGCTGAACGACTTGCGGCCGATGGTGGCGTGGATGATACCTGCCTTGTCGGTACGGTACTGAACCTGGCCGGCTTTCGCGTTCTTCACAGCGGTAGCGACGTCAGGGGTAACGGTGCCAACTTTCGGGTTAGGCATCAGGCCACGTGGGCCCAGGATCTGGCCCAGGGTACCAACGATACGCATGGTGTCTGGGGAAGCGATCACGATGTCGAAAGGCATGTCGCCGGCTTTGACGCGCTCAGCCAGGTCTTCCATACCAACCACGTCAGCGCCGGCAGCTTTAGCTTGCTCAGCCTTGTCGCCGGTTGCGAACACAGCAACGCGAACGGTCTTACCGGTGCCAGCTGGCAGAACCACGGAACCACGCACCACCTGGTCGGACTTCTTAGGGTCCACGCCCAGCTGGACGGACACGTCGATCGATTCGTTGAACTTGGCGGTCGCCAGTTCTTTAATCAGAGCAACAGCGTTGTCGAAGGCGTACACTTTGGTACGGTCTACTTTAGCCTTGATGGCTTGAGCGCGCTTGGACAGTTTTGCCATGATTAGATGCCCTCTACGGTGATGCCCATCGAACGTGCGGAACCAGCGATGGTGCGCACAGCGGCTTCCAGATCGGCAGCGGTCAGGTCCGGGGTCTTCAGTTTAGCGATTTCTTCAGCTTGAGCGCGGGTCAGCTTGCCTACCTTGTCGGTATGTGGCTTAGCGGAACCTTTTTGCACGCCGGAGTGCTTCTTGATCAGGAAGGTTGCTGGAGGAGTCTTCATCACGAAGGTGAAGGACTTGTCAGCGAACGCAGTGATCACGACTGGGATTGGCATGCCTGGTTCCATACCTTGGGTCTGCGCGTTGAACGCCTTGCAGAATTCCATGATGTTCAGACCGCGCTGACCCAGTGCTGGGCCGATTGGAGGGGATGGGTTTGCCTTACCAGCTGGAACTTGCAGCTTGATAAAGCCAATGATTTTCTTTGCCATTTGGGCACTTCCTATCGTTGGTTTGAGTAGTAGCGCCCCGCACGCGGCGGGGCTCCTCTTGTTTGCCTGATTAGACGCTCAGGCCGGCGTTGAAACTTAGATCTTTTCGACCTGGCCGAATTCGAGTTCGACTGGGGTCGCGCGGCCGAAGATGGTGACCGAAACACGCACCTTGGATTTCTCGTAGTTGACTTCTTCCACGTTGCCGTTGAAGTCGGTGAACGGACCATCCTTGATGCGGACTTGCTCGCCCACTTCGTACAGCACTTTTGGACGTGGCTTTTCCACGCCTTCCTGCATTTGCGTCATGATCTTTTCGATCTCGCGCGCAGGGATCGGGGTCGGTTTATTCGACTTGCCGCCGATGAAGCCGGTCACCTTGCTGGTGTTCTTCACCAGGTGCCAGGTTTCGTCGGTCATTTCCATTTCCACCAGAACGTAGCCTGGGAAGAAGCGGCGCTCGGTAACGGACTTCTGACCGTTACGGACTTCAACGACTTCTTCGGTCGGCACCAGGATCTGGCCGAACTGTTCTTGCATACCGGCGCGCTCGACGCGCTCCATCAGGGCGCGCTGGACGCTTTTCTCCATACCGGAGTAAGCGTGCACGACATACCAGCGCTTGTTGCTGACTGGGGTCGATACTGGCTGCTCAGGCTGGCCCGGCTCGTCTTGTACAATTTCGCTCATTATTTCTTCCAACCCAGGATGAGGTCGTACAACACAAATTCGAGGATCTTATCCGTGCCCCACAGGAAGATCGCCATCACCACCACGAACGCGAAAACGATCAAGGTAATCTGAGTGGCTTCCTTGCGGGTCGGCCACACGACCTTCTTGGTCTCGCGGACGGATTCTTTCGCGAAATTCAGGAAATCACGGCCTGCAGCAGAGGTGTACGCGATCGCGGCGGAAATAAGCAAACCAACCACAAGCGCGGCTGCCCGCACCCAGGTTGGTTTTCCTGCCAGGTAGAAGAACCCGACTACGCCTGCAACCAGCGCCACAACTGCCAACACGACTTTGAACTTATCGTTCGTCGTGCTAACGGTTTGCACGGATTGATTAGACATTTACTTTTTACTTTCGGTGCCCTGCACCAGATTCGGTGGCAGGGGCGGAGGGCATCGAACCCCCAACCTTCGGTTTTGGAGACCGACGCTCTGCCAATTGAGCTACGCCCCTACGTAAAACTTAACAGTGAATCCGTTATTCTAGCACCCATCCGCGATGGGCGCTAGTCTTGGCCGGATTTTCGACTTATTAGTCGATGATCTTGGCAACCACGCCGGCG
>NZ_JASATG010000042.1:0-40781 GCF_038440195.1 Pseudoduganella sp. OTU4001
GGGCGGCAGCACGCTGGCCGATGCCGGCCTGCGTCCGGTCGAGTACAAGCCGCCACAGGAGCTGCTGCTCGCATCGCCGCGCTGAGCAATGTTGCATCCGGGCCAAAAAAGCCTGCCGCCATAGCGGGCAACAGGGTATGATGATGCTCTGCGCCCGCTGCGGCGTTGCGCCGCTTTGACCTGAAAGAAGAGGAATGACCGCATCTGTTTTCGCCGCCCCGCTGCCCAATGTGTCGAAACTGAAGACGCTGGCCGCCCGAGGCCAGTTGCAAGTCCCTGAGCTGTTTACGGCCACCCAGCAGCTGGCCGAACGCGGCGACACTGCCCAGGCCATCGCCCTCTACCGCGCATGGCTCGACCACACCATTTCGCCGCTGGCCTATGCGGTCTGCTTCAACCTGGCCGTGATGCTGTCCGACAGCGGCGACACCGACGGCGCCGAACAGCTGTACCGGCGCGCCATCGCCCTCAACGCCAATTTCATCGAAGCGCGCCTGAACCTGGGCACCCTGCAGGAACGCCTGGGCCGGCCGGACGACGCGCTGGCCACCTGGCGCGACATCCTGCACAGCGTGTCCAACCTGGCCGAGCAGCGCGCCCTGCACCTGCAGGCGCTGAACAACCTGGGCCGGCTGCTGGAAAACCGCAAGCGCCTGGTGGAGGCGGAGGCGGAACTGCGCCAGAGCCTGCTGCTCGAACCGAACCAGCGCAACGTCATCACGCACTGGGTGCACCTGCGCCAGAAGCTGTGCGAGTGGCCGGTCTACAGCGGCCTGCCGCACATCTCCTACGAGGCGCTGCTGGACGGCACCTCGGCCCTGGCCATGCTGGGCGCCTCGCCCGACCCGGCCGAACAGCTGGCCGCCGCGCGCCGCTTCATCGCCGAGAAGGTGAAGACCGACGTGGCGCCGCTCGGCACCGCGGCCGGCTACGCCCACCGCCGCATGCGCATCGGCTACCTGTCCTCGGATTTCTGCTCGCACGCGGTGTCGATCCTGACCGCCGAGCTGTACGAACTGCACGACCGCGCCCGCGTCGAGGTGTACGCCTTCAGCTGGAGCCGCGAGGACCATTCGCCGCTGCGCGCGCGCGTGGTGAGCGCGATGGACCACTACATCCGCATCGACCGCATGAGCGACCTGGAAGCGGCCGAGTGCATCCGCGACCATGAGATCGACATCCTGGTCGACCTGCACGGCCTGACCCTGGGCGCGCGGCCCGGCATCCTGTGCTACCGCCCGGCCCCGGTGCAGCTGACCTGGCTGGGCTTCCCCGGTTCGACCGCGATTCCCGGCGTCGACTACGTGGTGGCCGACCGCTTCCTGATCCCGCCCGAGCTGGAGCCGTATTTCACGGAAAAGCCGCTGCACATGCCGCGCACCTTCCAGATCAACGACCGCCAGCGCGCCATCGGCGCCGCGCCGACGCGCGCCGCCAACCACCTGCCGGAACACGGCATGGTGTACTGCTCGTTCAACAGCACCTTCAAGATCACGCCGGAAGTGTTCGGCGCCTGGATGAGCATCCTGCAGCGCGTGCCCGACAGCGTGCTGTGGCTGGTGGCCGACGGCGAAGCCACGCGCGCCAACCTGGTGCGCGAAGCGGAGGCGCGCGGCGTGGCCGCCACGCGCCTGGTATTCGCCGCGCGCGTGCCGCCGGCCGACTACCTGGCGCGCTACCAGGTGGCCGACCTGTTCCTCGACACCGCGCCGTTCAACGCCGGCACCACCGCCAGCGACGCGCTGTGGGCCGGCCTGCCGGTGCTGACCTGCGCCGGCCGCACCTTCAGTTCGCGCATGGCCGGCAGCCTGCTGCATGCGATGGACTTACCGGAACTGGTGACGCACACGCTGGACGACTACATCGAGACCGCCGTCGCGCTGGGCCAGGAGCGCGGCCGCCTGGCCGCGCTGCGCGCGCGGGTGGCCGCCAACCGCGACCAGTCGCCGCTGTTCGACACGCCGCGCTTCGTGCGCGACTTCGAGGATTTGCTGGAAACCGTATGGGTGCGGGCGCCGGGCGAACCGACCGACGCGCCGGTCGACCCCGCCGCCCTGCGCCACGGCGTGCCGGCGCCGGAACCGCTGCCGATGCAGGGCGCGGTGATGCTGAGCATGCTGCGCCCCGGCCTGCACAGCGTGGCCGAGGTGGGCCCGGGCGAACTGGCGCAAGCCTACCGCCATGCCTGGCCGGCCGCACGCTACACCGCCATCGCGCCGACGCACGCACCGGACGGCTGGGCCAGCGCGCTGGTGGCCAGCAGCCTGGAGGACATGGCGCCGAGCGACTGGCAGCACCTGGCGGCGGCCCAGGCCTGGGTCTTCCCGGGCACGCTGGAACGCCTGCGCGACCCGTGGGCCATGCTGAAGCAGATCCGCGGCCAGGCTTCCGGTCCGGTCGAGATCATCGCCTGCGTGCTGAACGGCGGGCACTGGGCGCTGCAGGCCGGCCTGGCCGGCGGCGTGCTGCCGGCCGAGGTGCCGGGCCGGCTGGCCATGCACTGGCTGACCCGCCACGCGCTGGGCCAATTGTTCACCGAATGCGGCTTCGCCGTGATCAGCGTAACCACCGTGTCCGGCGTGGCGCCGCCGCCGGCCGCGCTGGCAGCGATCGAAGCGCTGGCGGCCGCCACCGGCGCCGACCCCGCGCAGGCCGTCACCGACGCCCTGCCTTACCAATTCATTGTCCGCGCCATCGCGGCCTAAGCGACCCTGCCATGCACGCACATTCCATCCCGATCATCACCGTTTCCTACAATTCGCCGGACCTGATCGAGGCGCTGCTGCGCACCCTGCGCCAGTTCTACCCCAACCCCGTGTACGTCATCGACGGCTCGCGGCCGGACGTGGCGGAGCAGATCCGCCCGATCACGGCGCAGTACCAGAATGTCACGTTCATCCCGTTCGGCTACAACATCCACCACGGTCCCGGCCTGGCCTGGGCGATCCGCCACCTGCCGCTGAGCGGCCCGGTGCTGTTCCTCGATTCGGACGTGGAAATCGTGGCCAACGGTTTCCTGGAATCGATGCTGGCACAGCTGGAACCGCACTTGTACGGCGTGGGCGGCATCCAGCAGGTCAACGAGCAGGGCTACGACGAGCCCGACACCGGCCCGGTGGCCTACCTGCACCCGGCCTGCCTGCTGGCCAATATCGAGGTGATGCGCCAGTGGCCGATGCCGATCAAGCACGGCGCGCCGCTGATCCAGACCATGCTGGCCCTGCACCGCACCGGCAACGCCCACCTGCTGCGCCACCTGGACTGGGTGAAGAACGATTTCTCGCGCACGCCGACGCGCATCTTCATCAAGCACGACTGGCAGGGCACGGTGATCCGCACCGGCGGCTACCATTACGACCTGCCCAGCGCGGGCAGCGAACTGAATAAATACCTGCTGCACTTCACCCCGCGCACCGCCGGCCGCCTGGTCGAGGTCGGCTGCGGCGACGGCACCTTCGCCAAGGCTTACCGCACCATCAACCCGATCTGCAACTACACCGCGATCGAACGCGACGCGCGCCTGGCCGACCTGGCCCGCCCGCACTGCGATTTCGTCTACGCCGAGGATGTCGAGCTGGCCAGCGCCGACTTCCGCAGCCACACCGACGGCGCCGACTGCTGGATCCTGGGCGACGTGCTGGGCGCGCTGCAGGACCCCTGGGCGCTGCTGCGCCATATCCACGCCACCATGGCGCCGGGCGGCCAGCTGATCATCTCGGTGCGCAATTTCCAGCACTGGCGCATGCAGGCCCGCCTCAGCCTGGGCGACCTGCACTATGCGCAGCCCGGCAACAACGCCGCGCTCAGCCGCGACGACCGCTACGTCTTCACCCGCGGCAGCATCCTGGCCATGCTGGCGCAGTGCGGCTTCCGCATTGCCGGCGGCAGCCCGCTGATCCCGGATGAGCCGGAACGCGAGCACTTCCTGCCGGCCATCCGCGCGCTGGCGGCGGCCGGCGGCCACACCGGCGACCAGGCGGTGCAGGACGCCCTGCCGACGCAGTACATCCTCGTGGCTGAGGTCGCATGACCGCGCCGGCCAGCCAGCTGCCCAAGGTCAGCATTGTCATCCCGTCCTACAAGGCCGAGCATTTCGAGCAATGCCTGCGCTCGGCGATCGGCCAGAGCTACCCGCATACCGAAATCCTGGTCAGCGACAATTGCCCGACCGACGCCATCGAGCAGATCTGCGCCCGCTTCCCGGGCGTGCTCTACCAGCGCAACACGGTGATCCGCACCGACAACGTGCTGTCGGCGCTGTATTCGGGCAAGGGCCACTACATCAAGCCGCTGTTCGACGACGATATCCTGCACCCGTTCTGCGTCGAGCGCATGGTGACGGCGATGACCGGGCGCGACGAGGTGCAGCTGGTGTTTTCCGCCTCGCAGGTGATCGACGCCCGCAACGACCGGCTCGAGACGCGCCGCCCGTACCAGGCCAACGGCACCCTGACCGGGCGCGACCTGCACCGCAGCATGGTGCTGGGCATGCAGAATTTCATCGGCGAGTTCAGCTCCATCATGTTCCGCCGCGACAAGCTGTGGCAGATCGGCTGGCAGCGCCTGTTCGCGCTGGGCCCGCACGATTGCACGCGCGGCCTGGCCGACGTGGCCGCCTACCTCAACCTGGTGGAGGGCGGCAGCGCCTTCTACATCGACGAGGAACTGAGCTACTTCCGGCGCGACCCGGTGCTGCAGTCGAATTCCAACCCGCACGCCAACCCGGACTTCGGCTACTGCTTCTCGGACTACTTCGACCTGCTGCTGGCCTCGCACACGCTGGGCGTGGTCAGCGATGAGGAATTGCTGGCGCAGGAGCCGTCGGTGGCGGCCGCGCGCGCGCGCCTGGCGCCGCTGTTCAGCCAGGTCGAACAGTCGTACCAGCGCTACCTGGCCTACGCCGCCCCGCTGAAAGGATAACCATGCTGGACCAATGCCGCATCATCGAGCTGCCGCGCCACAACGACCCGCGCGGCAACCTGTCCGTGATCGAATCGGGGCGCCACATCCCGTTCGACATCCAGCGCGTGTATTACCTGTACGACGTGCCGGGCGGCTCGACGCGCGCCGGCCACGGCCACCTCGAACTGCAGCAGCTGTTCGTGGCCATGTCCGGCAGCTTCGACGTGATTGTCGACGACGGCCACCAGCGCAAGAAGTTCCAGCTGAACCGCTCGTATTACGGCCTGTACGTACCCAAGCTGATGTGGCGCGAGGTCGAGAATTTCTCCTCGGGCGCGGTATGCATGGTGCTGGCCTCGACCATGTACGACCCGGCCGATTATTTCCACGACTACGGCGCCTTCAAGGCCGCCGTGGCGGCCCACGAGGCCTAACCCGACCATCATCATGAGCATCCCCTTCCTCGACCTCAAAGCAATCAACCTGTCCCAGGCCGACGAACTGCAGGCCGCCTTCCAGCGCGTGCTGCAGTCCGGCTGGTTCGTGCTCGGCCAGGAGGTCGAGCAGTTCGAGCGGCGCTTCGCCGCCTACTGCGGCGCCGGCCACGGCATCGGCGTGGCCAACGGCCTGGACGCCATCATGCTGGTGCTGAAGGCGGCCGGCATCGGCCCCGGCGACGAGGTGATCGTGCCCAGCAACACTTTCATCGCCACCTGGCTGGCGGTCAGCTACTGCGGCGCCACCCCGATCCCGGTCGAGCCGGTGGAAGCCACCTACAATATCGACCCGGCGCGCATCGCCGCCGCCATCACGCCGCGCACGCGCGCCATCATCCCGGTCCACCTGTACGGCCAGCCGGCCGACATGGCGCCGATCCTGGCGCTGGCCGAGCAGCACGGCCTGCTGGTGGTGGAGGACGCGGCGCAGGCGCACGGCGCGCGCTACCGCGGCCAGCGCACCGGCAGCCTGGGCCGGGCGGCCGCCTTCAGCTTCTACCCGGGCAAGAACCTGGGCGCGCTGGGCGACGGCGGCGGCATCACCACCAGCGACGGCGCGCTGGCCGAACGCCTGCGCACCTACCGCAACTACGGTTCGCAGAAGAAATACCATAACCAGGTGCAGGGCTACAATTCGCGCCTGGACGAACTGCAGGCGGCCTTCCTCAGCACCAAGCTGGCCGTGCTGGACGAGGGCAACACGCTGCGCCGCGCGATCGCCGCGCGCTATACCGAATTGCTGGCCGACATCCCCGGCCTGCTGCTGCCCAGCGTGCCCGAGTGGGCCGAGCCGGTCTGGCACCTGTATGTGGTGCGCCACCCACAGCGCGACCGGCTGGCCGCCGCGCTGGCCGAGGCCGGCATCGGCACCATCGTGCACTACCCGATCGCGCCGCATATGCAGCAGGCGTACGCCGAACTGGGCTACAAGGAAGGCGACTTCCCGATCGCCGAGGCGATCCACCGCGAAGTGCTGAGCTTACCAATCGGGCCACACATGACCCTGCAACAGGCGGACGAGGTGGCGCTGGCGGTGCGGCGCGCCGTACAATGCCTGTAAATACTACTTCGGGGACACTATGAAAGCAGTCATTCTGGCAGGCGGTCTGGGTACACGGCTGAGCGAAGAAACCTCGCTGAAGCCGAAACCAATGGTCGAAGTGGGCGGCAAGCCCATCCTGTGGCACATCCTGAAATCCTACTCGGCGCACGGCATCAACGATTTCGTGATCTGCTGCGGCTACAAGGGCTATGTGATCAAGGAATTCTTCGCCAACTACTTCCTGCACACCTCCGACGTCACGTTCGACATGCAGTACAACACCATGCAGGTGCACGAGCGCCATGCCGAGCCGTGGAAGGTGACCCTGGTCGACACCGGCGACGCCACCCTGACCGGCGGCCGCCTGAAGCGCGTGCGCCAGTACGTGGAAAAGGAAGAAGCGTTCTGCTTCACCTACGGCGACGGCGTGGCCGACATCGACATCACCGCCTCGATCGCCTTCCACCGCGAACACGGCCGCCTGGGCACCATGACCGCGGTGCAGCCGCCGGGCCGCTTCGGCGCCATCGACATGGACGGCCAGCGCATCACCGCCTTCAAGGAAAAGCCGCAGGGCGACGGCAACTGGATCAACGGCGGCTACTTCGTGCTGTCGCCGAAAGTGATCGACTATATCGACGACGACAGCACCATCTGGGAAAAAGGCCCGATGGAGCGGCTGGCGGCGGAAGGCCAGATGAACGCCTACCTGCACAGCGGCTTCTGGCAGCCGATGGACACGCTGCGCGACAAGGTGCTGCTGGACGAGCTGTGGCAGAGCGGCCAGGCGCCGTGGAAAAAATGGGCATGAACCCGGCATTCTGGCACGGCAAGCGGGTCTTCCTGACCGGGCACACCGGGTTCAAGGGCAGCTGGCTCAGCCTGTGGCTGCAAAGCCTGGGCGCCCAGGTCACCGGCTACGCGCTGGCCCCGGCCAGCCAGCCCAGCCTGTTCGAAACGGCCGGCGTGGCGGCCGGCATGCGCCACCTCGAGGGCGACGTGCGCGACGCGGCGGCGCTGCAAGCGGCGCTGCAGGCGGCCCAGCCCGAGATCGTGATCCACATGGCGGCGCAGGCCCTGGTGCGCTACTCCTACGCCCACCCGGTGGAAACTTATGCCACCAACGTGATGGGCCTGGTCAACCTGTTCGAGGCGGTGCGCGCCACGCCCGGCATCAAGGCCGTGGTCAACGTCACCAGCGACAAATGCTATGAAAACCGCGAGTGGCCGTGGGGCTACCGCGAAAACGAGGCGCTCGGCGGCTACGACCCGTACAGCAACAGCAAGGCGTGCGCCGAGCTGGTCACCAGCGCCTACCGCAACTCCTTCTTCAACCCGGCCGCCTACGCCCAGCATGGCGTGGCGCTCGGCTCGGGCCGCGCCGGCAATGTGATCGGCGGCGGCGACTGGGCCGAAGACCGCCTGAT
Source organism: Pseudoduganella sp. OTU4001 (assembly GCF_038440195.1). Lineage (NCBI taxonomy): Bacteria > Pseudomonadati > Pseudomonadota > Betaproteobacteria > Burkholderiales > Oxalobacteraceae > Pseudoduganella > Pseudoduganella sp. OTU4001. The sequence goes on from NZ_JASATG010000042.1 coordinate 7,869, forward strand.
CCCCGACATGATGCGCGCCATCGCGCGCGGCGCACCGGTGCACATCCGCAGCCCGCACGCGATCCGCCCCTGGCAGCACGTGCTGGAGCCGCTGTCGGGCTACCTGGCCCTGGCCGAGGCCCTGTACCAGGGCCACGGCGATTTCGCCGAAGGCTTCAACTTCGGCCCGCCCGATACCGACGCCCGCCCGGTCGAATGGATCGTCAGCCGCCTGTGCGCCCAGTGGGGCGACGGCGCGCGCTGGGAGCTGGACCGCGCACCGCAGCCGCACGAGGCGACCTACCTCAAGCTGGACTGCTCCAAGGCGCGCGCGCGCCTGGGCTGGAGCCCGCGCTGGACGCTGGCGCACACCATCGACCGCATCGTGGCCTGGCACCAGGCCCATGCACGCGGCGCCGACATGCGCGCCGTCACGCTGGCCCAGATCGGCGACTATCAACACACTGCAATCGAATAAACGGACAAGGCTGGAACATGAGCGAAGCAAACAAACAGGAACAACTGCGCGAGCAGATCATCAAGCTGGTCGGCGAATACGCGGCGGCGGCGCAGCCGCGCCCCTTCGAACCGGGCGTGACGGTGGTGCCGCCGGCCGGCAAGGTGGTCGGCGCGCCGGAAATGGAAATGATGGTGCACGCCTCGCTCGACGCCTGGCTGACCACCGGCCGCTTCAACGATGAATTCGAGAAGAAGCTGGCCAAGTTCATCGGCGTGCAGCACCTGATCACGGTCAACTCCGGCTCCTCGGCCAACCTGGTGGCGTTCAGCGCCCTGACCTCGCCCAAGCTGGGCGAACGCGCGATCCAGCCGGGCGACGAGGTGATCGGCGTGGCGGCCGGCTTCCCGACCACGGTCAACCCGATCATCCAGTTCGGCGCGGTCCCGGTGTTCGTGGACGTCGAGCTGGGCACCTACAATATCGACGTGAGCAAGCTGGAAGCGGCGATCAGCCCGAAGACCAAGGCCATCATGCTGGCCCACACGCTGGGCAACCCGTACAACCTGGACGCCATCACCGCCATTTGCAAGAAATACAATCTGTGGCTGGTGGAAGACTGCTGCGACGCGCTCGGCTCGACCTACAACGGCAAGATGGTCGGCACCTTCGGCGACATCGGCACCATGTCGTTCTACCCGGCGCACCACATCACCATGGGCGAGGGCGGCGCGGTATTCACCAACAACTACGAGCTGAAGATGATCGCCGAGTCGTTCCGCGACTGGGGCCGCGACTGCTACTGCGCGCCGGGCAAGGACAACACCTGCGGCAAGCGCTTCTGCCAGAAGCTGGGCACCCTGCCGGAAGGCTACGACCACAAGTACACCTACAGCCACCTCGGCTACAACCTGAAGATCACCGATATGCAGGCGGCCTGCGGCCTGGCCCAGATCGACCGCGCGCCGGGCTTCATCCAGGCGCGCAAGGACAACTTCGCCTACCTGAAGGAGCGCCTGCAATCGTGCGCCGAGTTCCTGGTGCTGCCGGAAGCCACCGCCGGCAGCGACCCGTCCTGGTTCGGCTTCCCGCTGACCTTGAAGCCGGAAGCCAATTGCAGCCGCGTCGACCTGCTGACCTACCTGGACCAGCACAAGATCGGCACCCGCCTGCTGTTCGCCGGCAACCTGCTGCGCCAGCCGTACATGATCGGCCGCAACTACCGCGTGGCCGGCGAGCTGGCCAACACCGAGCGCATCATGCACGACACCTTCTGGATCGGCGTCTACCCCGGCCTGTCGCGCGAGATGCTGGACTTCGCGGCCGAGAAGCTGGAACAATTCTTCGGCGTCGGCTTCTGAGCATGGCGGCGTTGCAACGACATCCGATCGAGGCCGCCGACATGGCGGCCATCGTGGACGGCTTCGGCATCGACTGGGCGCCGCTGGCCGGGCGCACCGTGTGCATCACGGGCGCGGCCGGCTTCCTGCCGGCCTACATGGTCGAGACCATGCTGTACCTGAACGAAACGCGCGCGCTCGGCATCCGCGTGCTGGCCCTGGCGCGCAGCCGGCCCGGTTTCGAACGCCGCTTCGCCCACCATGCCGGGCGCAGCGACCTGGTGTTCATCGAACAGGACATCAGCCAGCCGTTCACGCTGGACGAGCAGCCCGACTACATCATCCACGCCGCCAGCCAGGCCAGCCCGAAGTACTATTCGTCGGACCCGGTCGGCACCCTGAGCGCCAACACGCTCGGCACCGCCGCCCTGCTCGAACTGGCGCGCCGCAGCCACAGCCGCGGCTTCCTGTATTTCAGCAGCAGCGAAGTGTACGGCCAGCCGTCGCGCGTGCCGACTGCCGAGGGCGACTACGGCGTGGTCGACCCCACCAATGTGCGCGCCTGCTACGCCGAGAGCAAGCGCATGGGCGAGAACATGTGCGTGTCGTGGCACCACCAGCACGGCGTGCCGGTCAAGATCGTGCGCCCGTTCCACACCTACGGCCCGCGCATGCAGCTGGACGACGGCCGCGTGTACGCCGACTTCGTGGCGGCCATCCTGCGCGGCGAGAACATCGCGCTGAAGAGCGACGGCCTGGCCACGCGCGCCTTCTGCTACTCGGCCGACGCGGTGGCCGGCTTCTGGCGCGTGCTGCTGGAAGGCGCGCCCGGCGCGGCCTACAATATCGGCAACCCGGACGGTGAAATCAGCATGCGCGCCCTGGGCCAGCTGCTGGTCGGCCTGTACCCGGAAAAAGGCCTGACCCTGAGCTATGTGGAGCGCGCCGCCGGCGACAACTACATGCCGAGCGCCGTGGCGCGCGGCTGTCCCGACATCGCGCGCGCCGCCGCCCTCGGCTGGCAGCCGCGCACCTCGCTGGCGGACGGCTTCCGCCGCACCATTGAAAGCTATCTCTGACATGAACCGCACCGAAGACCTGGCGCAGCGCATCCGCTTGCAGTGCCTGCACATGTGCCATAGCAAGAAGGCGTCCCACCTGGGCGGCGCCTTCTCGGTGGCCGACATCCTGGCCGTGCTGTACGGCAGCGTACTGGTGAAGGACCCGTCCCAGCCCAAGGCGCCGCAGCGCGACCGCCTGTTCTACAGCAAGGGCCACGCCTGCACCGCGCTGTACGCGGCGCTGGCCGAGAGCGGCTACTTCCCGCGCGCCGAACTGGACACCTTTACCGACAACGGCAGCTACCTGACCTCGCACGTCAACCACAAGGTGGCCGGGGTCGAACTGTCGACCGGCAGCCTGGGCCACGCGCTGTCGGTGGCGGCCGGGGTGGCGCTGGCCGGCAAGCGCCGCGGCCAGGGCTGGCACACCTACGCCATCGTCAGCGACGGCGAACTGGACGAGGGCAGCAACTGGGAAGCCATCCTGTTCGCGCCGCACCACGGCCTCGACCAGTTGACCCTGGTGGTCGACTACAACAAGATCCAAAGCTTCGGCAGCACCGCCGAAGTGCTCAACCTGGACCCGCTGGCGGACAAGTTCACCGCCTTCGGCTGGGAAACCCTGGAAGTGGACGGCCACGACCACGCCGCGCTGCAGGCGGCGCTGGCGCAAGGCGGCCGCAGCGGCAAGCCGCGCGTGGTGATCGCCCACACCATCAAAGGCAAAGGCGTCAGTTTCATGGAACACCAGCTGGCCTGGCACTACAAATCGCCCGACGCGGCGCAATACGAGGCGGCGCGCCAGGAACTGGGCGGGGTGGCGGCATGAGGAACAGCTTCATCAAGACCCTGCTGGCCCTGGCCGAACAGGACGAGCGCATTTTCCTGCTGTGCGGCGACCTCGGCTACTCGGTGCTGGAGCCGTTCGCCCAGCGCTTCCCCGACCGATTCCTGAACGTCGGCATCGCCGAGCAGAATATGGTGGGCCTGGCGACCGGCCTCAGCATGGAAGGCTACACCGTCTTCTGCTACTCGATCGGCAACTTCCCCACCCTGCGCGCGATGGAGCAGATCCGCTACGACGTCTGCTACCACGACGCCAACGTGAAGATCATCGCGGTCGGCGGCGGCTATGCCTACGGCCCGCTCAGCACCTCGCACCACACCACCGAGGAGCTGGGCATGCTGCGCACCATCCCGGGCATGGTGGTGACCGCACCGGGCGACCCGGCCGAGGTGGACGCCATGACGGCCTTCATCAGCCAGCACCGCGGCCCCTGCTATATGCGCCTGAACAAGGCGGGCGAACCGCGCCTGCACCCGCAGCCGCAGCCGCCGGCCCTGGCGCTCGGCGCCAGCCTGGCGGTGCGCACGGTGCCCGGCGCCACCGCCGCCGTGTTCGCCACCGGCGACATGGTCGGCTACGCGGTGCGCTACCTGGAAGCGCGCCAGCTGCCGGTCGACGTGCACAGCTTCCCCTTCGTCAACCCGATCGACAGCGCGCAGCTGGCCACGCTGGCGGCGCGCTACGACCAGGTGGCCACGCTGGAAGAGCACCAGGCCAACGGCGGCTTCGGCTCGGCCATCCTGGAACGCCTGCACGACCTGCTGTCCGGCGGCCAGCTGGCGCGCCTGCCGGCCGTGCAGCGCATTGCGATCCCGAACGCCTTCATCAGCAGCGCCGGCAGCCAGGACTTCCTGCGCGAGCAGATGCAGCTGACCCTGGACCGCTGGCAGCCCGCCCGCACCTGACCCACTCGAGCGCCCTATGAAATCCATCCAAGACACCCTCGCCCAGTTCCAGGCCGGCAGCATCGACAAGCCGACCTTCATCCGCACCATGTACGAAGAGCACCACGCGGCGCTGTTCGACTACGCCAACTACCTGGCGCAGACCAATGTGCGCAAGATCGAGATCGAAGACGGCAAGGTGGTGATGACCTCGCGCGACCGCGGCATCCGCATCGCCTGCACCCCGGGCGACTACCGCGTGTCGCCGATGGAGACGCTGAACTTTTTCGACTACGAAAAAGAAGAGTCGACCATGATGGAAAACCTGGTGGCCGACGGCGACAACTTCTTCGACATCGGCGCCAACATCGGCTGGTACTCGATCAATATCGCCGCCTCGCGCCGCGCCAGCACGGTATACGCCTTCGAGCCGCTGCCGACCACCTACGGCCAGCTGCAGACCAACCTGGCGCTGAACGCCACCAACAACGTCAAGAGCTTCCACTTCGGCCTGTCCAACCAGGCCGGCGAGTTCACCTTCTACTACCCGCCGGAAGGCTCGGGCAACGCTTCCTCGGTCAACCTGACCGGGCGCAGCGACGTGCGCACCTTCCAGTGCCAGGTGCGCACGCTGGACGACTTCACGCGCGAGACCGGCACCCGGGTCGACTTCATCAAGTGCGACGTGGAAGGCGCCGAGCTGCTGGTGTTCCAGGGCGGCCTGGATACGATCGCGCGCGACAAGCCGGCGGTGCTGGCGGAGATCCTGCGCAAGTGGTCGGCCAAGTTCAACTACAACCCGAACGAGATCTTCGCGCTGTTCCGCAAGCTCGGCTACCGCGTGTTCACCGCCGAGGGCGGCCGCCTGCACCCGTTCGGCGAAATGGACGAGCACACCATCCCGACCAATTATTTCTTCCTGCACCCGGCCAAGCACGCCGAGCTGCTGCGCCGCTACGAAGCAAACGCCTGAGACCATGGAAACGCCCGCACTGACGCTGTCGATCTGCATTCCCACTTTCAACCGCGGCCCGCTGCTGGCGCAAACCCTCGAGAGCATCGTGGTGCAGGCGGCCTTCCGCGACGGCCACGATGTCGAGGTGGTGATTTCGGATAACTGCTCGGACGACGACACGCAAGCCGTGACGGCGCGCTACGCGGCCGCCTTCCCGGACAAGATCCGCGTGTTCCGCCAGGCCGACACCATCTCGCCCGACCTCAACTTCGCCTTCGTGATGGGCGAAGGCCGCGGCACCTACCTCAAGCTGCACAACGACAACCTGACGTTCCGCGATGGCAGCCTGGCCGAGATGCTGAAGGTGTTCAAGGCCACCGCGCTGGAAAAGCCGGTGATCTTCTTCACCAACGGCAACAACCGGCAGGAGGAGCCGCTGGAAATCCTGACCAGCATGAACGACTTCCTGCGCCGCGTGTCGTATATCGCGACCTGGATCGGCGGCTTCGGCATGTGGCGCGACGAATTCCGCGCCATGCCGGATGTGAGCCGCAACGCCCACCTGCGCCTGCTGCAAACCGATGTGCTGTACCGCCTGCTGGCCCTGGGCAAGCGCGCCATCGTGCTGTTCGACACCTACTTCATCGGTTTGCCGGTGGGGCGCAAGGGCGGCTACAGCGCCAAGGGCGGCTATAACATCGCCGAAGTGTTCGGCAAGAATTACCTGCAAATCCTGAAATGGCAGCTGGAGGCGGGCCGCCTGGACCGCGCGCTGTTCGAGGCGGAGAAAAAGCGGCTGCTGCTGAACCACATCATCCCGTACTACTTCGACACCAACAACGATTTCCAGAAGACCGGCTTCTTCCCGTATATGCAGGACTACCTGCAGGACGATTACTTCTACCAGGCGATGGAAAAACTGGCCATGGCGCCCAAGACCGCCGTCGCACCGGAAACGCCGCAGGACCTGATCGCGGCGCACCACGCACGCCAGGCGGCCCAGTTCCGCGCGCTCAACCCGCACAATGAAGTCACGCTGGAACGCGGCCACGGCATGGTCGATTTCAACCGCATCACGGTGGGGCGCCGCAGCTATGGCGGCCTGACGTTATGGATGTTCGGATCGCCGGAGGAAGCGCTGCACATCGGCCATTACGTGTCGATCGCCGACGACGCCAAGTTCCTGCTGGGCGGCGGCCACGCCACCGACGGCTTCTCGACCTTCCCGTTCCAGGCCAAGTTCTTCGCCACCACCGAGGCGCTCAGCAAGGGCCCGATCGTGATCGGCGACGACGTCTGGATCGGCTACCACTGCACCATCCTGTCCGGCGTGACGATCGGCCAGGGCGCCGTGGTAGCGGCCGGCAGCGTGGTCACCAAGGACGTGCCGCCGTATGCGGTGGTGGGGGGCACCCCGGCCCAGGTGATCCGCTACCGCTTCACGCCGGAGGTGATCGAGAAGATGCTGACGCTGGATTATTCCCAGCTCAGCGATGAAACCATCCTGCGCAACCGCGACTTGCTGGGCCTGCCGATCACGGCGGACAATGTGGACGCCGTGCTGGCGCGCCTGCGCGGCGCGGCTTAAGGTTCGCGGATCGACTCGTCGAGCGCCTTGGTGAGTGGCCACAGCAGGTAGGACATCACCGAGCGCTTGCCCACCACGACTTCGCCGTTCAGCGTCATGCCCGGCAGCAGCTGGGTATTCGGCGGCATATTGCGCAGCTTGTTCGGTCCCAGCTCGATGCGGCTGATGTAGTAGGAGTCGGACGGCGCGCCCGGCGGCGCCTGGTCGCGCTGGAAGGCGTCGCGGCTGATGGTGCGCACCTTTCCTTCCAACATGCCGTGCTGCTGGAACGGGTAGGCGCTCAGCTTCACGTGCACCGTGTCGCCCACCTTGATGCCGCCGATATCGCTGGCGTCGATGAACACTTCCGCCTCCAGCTGGCCGTGCAGCGGCACCAGCACGAACATCTTTTCCGCCGCCTGCACCACCGAACCCGGCGACAGCTTGCCCACTTCCAGCACCACCGCATCGGCCGGCGCGGTCAGCTGCACCAGCTGGTGGCGCTTGTCGGCCTTGGCCAGCTGCTCGGCGATGCTGTCGCGTTCACGCGTGGCGCCCAGCAGGTCTTCCATCGATTTCTGGCGCCAGCCCTTGTTGAAGGCGGCGCGCTCGGCTTCGGCGGCGCCCAGTTCGCGCGCCAGCTCGGCGTCGCGGTTGCGGCCCATCACCAGCGAACGCTCCACTTCCAGGCGGCGGTCGCGCGCTTCCAGCAGGTGCATCTTGGCGCCGAAATTCTCGGCCAGCAGCTTTTCCTGCATGGCTTCGATTTCACTCAGCGATTTCAGGCGCTGCGCCAGCACCTGCTGGTCGCGCTTATTGGTTTCCATGCTGGCCTTGAGGCGCTCGATGGTCTGGTCCAGGCGGTTTTTCTGCGCCTCGAAATTGGCCTGGCGCTCGTTCGACAACTGCGCCTGCAGGATGTCGTCGGCCGAGGACAGCTTGCCGGCCGGCGCCGCCTTGCCGGTCAGTTCAGCCCGCAGCGATTTCTCCTGGTTCTGCAGGCTTTGCAGGCGGCTGCGCAGCTGGGCCTCGTCGGCCTGGGTGAAGGTCGGGTCGAGCGTGGCCAGCAGCTGGCCCTTCTTCACCACCTGGCCGGCGCGCACCTCGATGCGCTGCACCAGCGAGGTTTCCAGCGGCTGCACCACGATATTCGGCACCGTGTTGACCAGGCGCCCCGGCGCCATCACCACCTTCTCCACCTTGGAGAAAATGGCCCACAGGATGAACACCAGGAACACCCCCGCCAGTAAATGCAGGGTGATGCGCAGGTACGATGGCAGCGGCATGCGCTCGATGGCATCCGCGTCCGGCAGGAAGTCGACCCGGGTTTCGTCGCCGCGCTTCACAGGTGGCTTGTTTGCTGGTTCCATAAGTGCTGGTAGGTGTCGCTACGGGTGAGCAGTTCTTCATGGCGGCCCATGTCGACCAGGCGGCCGCGCTGCATCACCATGATGGCGTCGGCATTGACCAGGGTCGACAGGCGGTGCGAAATCATCACCACGGTGCGGCCGACGGCAATGCGCGACAGGTTGTTGATGAAGATCGCTTCGCTTTCCGGATCCAGTGCCGACGCCGCTTCATCCAGGATCAGGATGCGCGGCTTGGCCAGCAGCGAGCGCGCGATCGACAGGCGCTGTTTCTGGCCGCCGGACAGGTTGGCCGCGTTTTCTTCCAGCATGGTGTCGTAGCCATGCGGCAGGCGCTCGATGAACTCGTCGGCGCCGGCGGCGGCCGCCGCTTCGGCGATTTCCTCGAACGTGGCGTCCGGCTTGGTGACCAGCAGGTTGTCGCGCACGGTGCCGCGGAACAGGAAGTTCTCCTGCAGCACTACGCCGACCTGGCGACGCAGGTGCGACAGCTCGATTTCGCGCGCATCGGTGCCGTCGAAGCGCACGATGCCCGACTGCACGTTGTACAGGCCCTGGATCACCTTGGTCAGGGTGGTCTTGCCCGAGCCGCTACGGCCGACGATGCCGACCACGGTGCCGGGCTGGATGGTGAAGGCGGTGCGGTCCAGCGCATTGGTCTGCGAACCCGGGTAGCGGAAGGTCACGTCCTCGAACTTGATCTCGCCCTTCAGGGTCGGGCGCAGGCCGCCGGCGCCGGCGCGGCCTTCCGGCGCACGGTTCATCACCTCGCCCAGCATCTTCACCGACAGCGCGGTTTCCTGGTATTCGTTGATCAGGCCGGCGATCGAGATCAGCGGCTGGGTGACGCGCTGCGACAGCATCTGGAACGCGATCAGGGCGCCGACCGACAGCGCCTGGTCGAACACCAGCTGGGCGCCGACGATGATCAGCAGCACCGGCATCAGCTTGCCGAGGAAGTCGGTGACCGCGTTGCCGGTGATGGAAATCTGGCCGACGCGGAAGTGCATATTGATCGCTTCGGCCGAACGCTGGTCCCACTGGCGGCGCTGGGCCGGCTCCAGGGCCAGCGCCTTGACCGTGCGCATGCCGTGGATGCTTTCCACCAGCATGCCCTGGCGTGCGCCCTCGGCCGCGTACAGCGCGTGCAGGCGGCGCTGGAACGGCGGCACCATGGCCAGCACGATGCCGCCGATCAGCAGGGCGAACACCAGCACGATCATGGTCAGCTGGAAGGAATACGAGAACAGGATCGGCAGGAAAATCACCAGCGTGATCAGGTCGAGGCCGGTGAAGAACAGGCGCCCGGTCAGGAAGGAGCGGATGCGTTCCAGCTGCTGCATGTGGCGCGTGATGACACCGGCCGTGGTGGTCTCGAAGTAATCGATGGGCAGCGACAGCAGGTGGCTGAAGGTGCGCCGCGTCAGCCGCATGTCGATCTTGTTGGAGGCCGCCAGGATCAGCATCTGGCGCAGGAAGCCGAAGGTGGAATCGAACAGCAGGGCCATGATGACGCCGACCGACAGTACCCACAGCGTAGTGACCGCCTGGTGGTTGAGCACCTTGTCGATCACCAGCTGGAAGAACATCGGCGAGGCCAGGGCCAGCAGCTGCATGGCGATGGCGGCGATGAAGATGTCGCGGAAGGCGGCCTTCTGGCGCAGGATTTCCGGGATGAACCAACGCAGGCCGAACGGCTGGTTGGGGTCGGTCAGCTTGTGCTGGCGTTTGACGAACAGCACGGCGCCGCTCCAGCGCGCGGTCAGCGCGGCGCGCTGCAGCATTTCCACTTGCGCGGTGCCGGCCATCGGATCGAGCACGGCCACCTGGCCTTCGCCTGCGCCTTCGCCGCTGCGGGCGCCGATCACGATCACCATCTGGCCATTGTTCAGGCGCGCCAGCAGCGGGAACACGCCGCTCTGGTTCAGCAAACCTTCCCACGTCAGGGTGCCGCTGGTGGCTTTCAGGCCAATGTCGTTTGCCATGCGCAACAGCAATCCGTCACCCGGCTCTTCCGACCCCAGCGCGTAATCGTCGATCAGGCGCTCGGGATTGATTTGCAAGCCGTGATGCTGCGCCACCGCCGTCAGGCACTGCACCGCAGTATGGGGGAATTTAGTTTGCGTCATGGGGCTGCGGGGTCACCTTCCTGATATGCAATCCCAGCGATTCTACCGCAGGCGCTGTGAGTTACCCAAGTTTTTAAAGCCGAGAAAAAAGCGGCAAGACTGGTGGTCTTGCCGCTTTTGCGAGGCGCCGGGCGCGGGCCCGGCTAGTCGGTTTGCTTACTTCTGCGGTACAGCCAGGAAGCCGGTGCCGCTGCTGTTCTGCGACAGGGCCTTCAGGCGACGGTTGTCGTCGTCGGTCGCGGCCAGCTGTTCGGCGCCGTTCAGCTTGTGGCTGTCGAACTGCGACATCGCGGCTGCCATCAGCGACGCGTTCTGCGCCACGTTCAGGCCGTTCTGCGCCGCTGCCACATCCAGCTTGGCGGTGCCGCCGGCCGGGGTGCCAGCGCTGTCGAAGCCGGACATCGCCTGTACCAGGCTGGACACCGAGCTGCGCAGGTCGGCAGGCTTGCTGGTCAGGAACCAGACGTCGGCTGCATCGTGCGACTTGCCATCAGCGGTTTCGTAGGTCGACTGCAGACCGTTGATATTGCCGTTGCTGCTGCCGTGGCCGCGGGTGACATCCAGGTTCAGCTGGGTGATGTTCAGCTCAGCCAGGGACTTCAGCTCGCCTGCCTGGGTGACGCCGTCGCCGTTGTCGACCCACACTTGCAGCTTGCTGAAGGCCGCGTCGCCAGCGTTGATCACGCCGTCGCCGTTGCTGTCGAGCTCAGCCATCGCTTCGTAGCCGGTGCGCGCCTTCTGGCCGTTAGCCAGGGTGGTGCCGGAGCCGAACAGTTCGGAGCCGTCGTTGATCGCGCCGTCGCCGTTGCGATCCAGGACCAGCAGGCCGTCGCCGCCGGCAACCCAACCGGTGTTCAGTGCCTGGCCGCTTGCCGCCAGGTCGAACTGCACGCCAGCCGTGATGCTCAGGGTCTGGATACCGTTGTCGTTCAGGTCCAGGACCACTGGGGTCAGGTTGACCAGGGCCTGGATCTGATCCGAAGTCAGCACAGCCGCCTGGTCGGTGGTCAACGCGTGGATCTGCTGCGTGGTCAACTGGGCGATCTGCTGGGTGGTCAGGGCACGGATCGACTGGGTGCTCAGGCCAACCAGGGCGTTGGTGCGGATCGCGCTGATGTCGCGGGTCTCGATCGCCACAGCCTGGGTGCTGGACAGGGCGCCGAGCTGGTCGCTGGTCAGGGTCGCCACCTGGGCGCTGGACAGTGCGACCATCTGGTCAGTGGTCAGCACGCCCATCTGGTCGGTGGTCAAGCCTTTGATCGCTGCGGTCTTCAGTACGGCGAAGTCCTGGGTCTCCATGCCGGCGATGGCCTGGGTCGACAGCACAGCGACGTGGGCGCTGCTCAGGGTGCCGGCTTGCGCGGTACCCAGGGCCACGACCTGGTTACTGCTCAGCACGCCAGCATGGTCGGTGGTCAGGGCGGCCACTTGCGCGGACGACATTGCGGAAATCTGCGCGGTGGTCAGCACGCCAACCTGGTCGGTGGTCAGGCCCCTGATCGCCGCGGTCTTCAGTGCGGCGAAGTCCTGGCTTTCCATGCCGGCCACCGCTTGGGTCGACAGCACGGCGATGTGGGCGCTGGTCAGGGTGCCCGCTTGCGCGGTACCCAGGGCCACCACCTGGTTGCTGCTCAGGACGCTGGCGTGGTCGGTGGTCAGTGCTGCTACCTGGCCGGACGACATCGCGGCCACCTGGGCGGTGGTGATCACACCGACCTGGTCGGTGGTGAGGCCTTTGATCGCAGCCGATTTCAGGGCGGCGAAGTCCTGGCTTTCCATGCCGGCGATGGCCTGGGTCGACAGCACAGCGATGTGGGCGCTGGTCAGGGTCGCGGCTTGCGCGGTACCCAGGGCCACGACCTGGTTGCTGCTCAGGACGCTGGCGTGGTCGGTGGTCAGTGCCGCTACCTGGCCGGACGACATCGCGGCCACCTGGGCCGTGGTGATCACGCCGACTTGATCAGTGGTCAGGCCTTTGATCGCGGCCGATTTCAGGGCGGCGAAGTCCTGGCTTTCCATGCCGGCGATGGCCTGGGTCGACAGCACGGCGATGTGGGCGCTGGTCAGGGTGCCCGCTTGGGCGGTACCCAGGGCCACCACCTGGTTGCTGCTCAGGACGCTGGCGTGGTCGGTGGTCAGTGCCGCTACCTGGCCGGACGACATCGCGGCCACCTGGGCGGTGGTGATCACACCGACCTGGTCGGTGGTCAGGCCTTTGATCGCGGCCGATTTCAGGGCGGCGAAGTCCTGGCTTTCCATGCCGGCGATGGCCTGGGTCGACAGCACAGCGATGTGGGCGCTGGTCAGGGTCGCGGCTTGCGCGGTCCCCAGGGCCACCACCTGGTTGCTGCTCAGGACGCTGGCGTGGTCGGTAGTCAGGGCGGCAACCTGCGAGGACGACATCGCGGCCACCTGGGCAGTGGTGATCACGCCGACTTGATCAGTAGTCAGGCCTTTGATCGCAGCCGATTTCAGGGCGGCGAAGTCCTGGCTTTCCATACCAGCGATGGCCTGGGTCGACAGCACGGCGATGTGGGCGCTGCTCAGGGTCGCGGCTTGCGCGGTCCCCAGGGCCACCACCTGGTTGCTGCTCAGGACGCTGGCGTGGTCGGTGGTCAGTGCCGCTACCTGGCCGGACGACATCGCGGCCACCTGGGCGGTAGTGATCACACCGACCTGGTCGGTGGTCAGGCCTTTGATCGCGGCCGATTTCAGGGCGGCGAAGTCCTGGCTTTCCATGCCGGCGATGGCCTGGGTCGACAGCACGGCAACGTGGGCGCTGGTCAGGGTCGCGACTTGCGCGGTACCCAGTGCCACCACCTGGTTGCTACTCAGCACGCCAGCGTGGTCGGTGGTCAGTGCAGCCACCTGGCTGGACGACATGACGGAGACCTGGTCGGTGGTCAGCACGCCCACCTGGTCGGTGGTCAGGCCTTTGATCGCGGCCGATTTCAGGGCGGCGAAGTCCTGGCTTTCCAGGGCTTTGATCGAATCGGTGGACAGTACGCTTACCTGGGCGCTGTTCAGCGCGGCGGCTTGCTTGGTGGTCAGCGCGACAACCTGGTCAGAGCGGATATTCGCCAGTTGGTCAGTGTTGAAGGCGGGAATCTGGGAGGAGGTGAAGGCCTGGATCTGGGTGGTGGTAAAGGCTCGGAATTGGTCCGTATTCAAACCAAAGATGTCCGCTGTCTGCAAGGTCGCGATTTGCGCCGTTGTAATAGCAGCGATCTGGTCCGTCGACATGTTGGTTACGAAGCTCATTTCCGTTCTCCTGTGGGCCTTGCTTAAATTCTGGACAAGAATGGGAGCCGGTGGCTCCCATCCATACATTCTTACAAATTCGAAAAATTCGTGGCCAATTTGCCAAGTACTTATTACGTCCGCCTCAGATGTTGCCGGCGGGATGCAGCCTTTTCATTCTTAACGTCAACAAAGCGGTTAACTTTAGACCCGAATCGTGCGCCAACGCACAGACAGGCAGCCGTCAAACGACACAAAGCGACCAAAACGGTGTTCCCATTAAGCATTTTTTTTATTTACTTATAGGAACTTTCATTTGCTAAGGGAAAAGACATTTCACCTACCCTGGACGCGATTTTACATGAGCTTGTTGCCGTATGGCATCTGCTAGTTGAACAAATCGGGGTTTCCGCAACCTGATTTTTGGGAAACATTTCGTTAACTTCATGTAAACATTCATAAGCTTGTTTACAACGCTAGCCTCGACAGAAACATTACCGCCCAAATTTGACGCGCCAATGAAAAAAGCCCGCATCAGCGGGCTTTTTATTGTCTGGCGACTATCAGAACGGAATATCGTCGTCCATGTCCGAGAAATTCGGTGCCGGACGCGGTGCCGGGCGCGGTGCCGGCGCCGGGGCTGCCTGTGGACGTGGTGCTGGACGTGCCGGCGGCGCGTCGTAACCCATGTCGTCGCCGCCGCCCATGCCGCCGCCCATACCAGCGGAATCGCCACGGCCACCCAGCATCTGCATGTTTTCAGCGATGATGTCGGTAGCGTACTTCTCGATACCGTCTTTGTCGGTATATTTACGGGTCTGCAGGCGGCCCTCTACGTATACAGAAGAGCCTTTTTTAAGGTACTGGCCCACGATCTCGGCCAGGCGGCCGAAGAAGGAAATGCGGTGCCACTCGGTCAGTTCTTTTTGTTCGCCGGTGTTGCGGTCCTTGCTGCGATACGAGGTCGCAACAGCGATGTTGGCGATCGCATCACCGCTTGGCATATAGCGAATCTCCGGGTCACGGCCCAGGTTGCCTACGATGATGACTTTGTTAACAGATGCCATGTGTTACTCCCACGTTTGAATTTTGCTGAACGGCGATTATATACGCGCAGATAATCTTGATCACTGGTATTATATACAGTATTTGCCCACTCCAGTCTGATTTAGCTCAATCATGGAACAAATCCGCATCCGCGGTGCTCGCACGCACAACCTGAAAAACATCAACCTCGACCTGCCACGCAACAAGCTGATCGTGATCACCGGCTTGTCCGGTTCCGGCAAGTCGTCGCTGGCGTTCGACACCCTTTACGCGGAAGGCCAGCGCCGCTATGTGGAATCGCTGTCGGCCTACGCCCGCCAATTCCTGCAGCTGATGGAAAAGCCGGACGTGGACATGATCGAGGGCCTGTCGCCGGCGATCTCGATTGAACAAAAGGCAACCTCGCACAATCCGCGCTCGACCGTGGGCACCGTGACCGAGATCCACGACTACCTGCGCCTGTTGTATGCGCGCGTCGGCACCCCCTACTGCATCAACCACCCGGACCACGCGCTAGCCGCGCAGTCGGTGTCGCAGATGGTCGATGCCGTGCTGGCAATGCCGGAGGGTACCAAGCTGATGATCATGGCGCCGGTGGTGGCCAACCGCAAAGGCGAGCACGTCGACCTGTTCGAGGCCATGCAGGCCCAGGGCTTCGTGCGCTTCCGCGTGCAAAGCGGCACCCACGAGGCCAAGATCTATGAAGTGGACGACCTGCCCAAGCTGAAGAAGACCGAGAAGCACACCATCGACGTGGTGATCGACCGCGTCAAGGTCAACGCCGACATCAAACAGCGCCTGGCCGAATCGTTCGAGACCGCGCTGCGCCTGGCCGACGGCCGCGCCGTGGTGTACGAAATGGACACGGGCGCCGAGCATGTCTATTCCAACAAGTTTGCCTGCACCACCTGCGGCTACTCGCTGCAGGAGCTGGAGCCGCGCCTGTTCTCCTTTAACAACCCGATGGGCGCCTGCCCGGAGTGCGATGGCCTGGGCCATATCGAATTCTTCGACCCGCGCCGCATCGTGGCCTTCCCCAACCTGTCGCTGGCTTCCGGCGCGGTGAAGGGCTGGGACCGCCGCAACCAGTTCTATTACTCGATGCTGGCCGCGCTGGGCGCCTACTACGACTTCGACCTCGACACACCGTTCGAACAGCTGCCGGCCAAGGCGCAGGACGTGGTGCTGCACGGCTCGGGCAAGACCGCCATCCCGTTTACTTATATGAATGAGCGCGGCAAGGCGGTAGTCAAGGAACACACCTTCGAAGGCATCGTCAACAACCTGCAGCGCCGCTACCGCGAAACCGATTCGATGGCGGTCAAGGAAGAACTGGCGAAGTTCATCAACGAGAAGAAGTGCCCGAGCTGCGAAGGCGCGCGCCTGCGCGTGGAAGCGCGGCATGTGAAGATCGGCACCGGCAAGCAGGAACGCGCGATCTACCAGATCGCCGACAAGCCGCTGCGCGAAACCCTGTCCTACTTCGAGCAACTGAAGCTGAAGGGCGCGAAGAAGGACATCGCCGACCGCGTGATCAAGGAAATCGTGTCGCGCCTGACCTTCCTGAATAATGTGGGCCTGGACTACCTGTCGCTGGAACGCAGCGCCGACACCCTGTCGGGCGGCGAAGCGCAGCGTATCCGCCTGGCGTCGCAGATCGGCTCCGGCCTGACCGGCGTGATGTACGTGCTGGACGAGCCGTCGATCGGCCTGCACCAGCGCGACAACGACCGCCTGATCGACACCCTCAAGCACCTGCGCGATATCGGCAACTCGGTGCTGGTGGTGGAGCACGATGAGGACGCGATCCGCACCGCCGACTACATCGTCGACATGGGCAAGGGTGCCGGCGTGCACGGCGGCGACGTGATCGCCTCCGGCCCGCTGAAGGACATCCTGAAGTCGAAGGAATCGCTGACCGCGCAGTACCTGAGCGGCAAGCTGGGTATCGCCGTGCCGAAGAAGCGCCACGTGGCCGATCCGCAGCGCCAGCTGACCATTACCGGCGCCACCGGAAACAACCTGAAGAAGGTCACGCTCAACCTGCCGGTCGGCCTGATGACCTGCGTGACCGGCGTCTCCGGCTCCGGCAAATCGACCCTGGTCAACGACACCCTGTACCCGGCCCTGTCGCGCCACCTGTTCGGCTCCCAGACCGAACCGGCGCCGCACGATTCGATCAGCGGCCTGGAACACTTCGACAAGGTGATCTCGGTCGACCAGGCGCCGATTGGCCGCACGCCGCGTTCCAACCCAGCCACCTACACCGGCCTGTTCACGCCGATCCGCGACCTGTTCGCCACCGTGCCGGTGGCTAAAGAGCGCGGCTACTCGGCCGGCCGCTTCTCTTTCAACGTGAAGGGCGGCCGCTGCGAGGCCTGCCAGGGCGACGGCGTGATCAAGGTCGAAATGCACTTCCTGCCGGACGTGTACGTGCCGTGCGACGTCTGCCACGGCAAGCGCTATAACCGCGAAACCCTGGAAGTGCACTACAAGGGCAAGAGCATCACCGAAGTGCTGGACATGACAGTGGAAGACGCGCACGAATTCTTCAAGGCGGTACCGGTCATCGCGCGCAAGCTGCAAACCCTGCTCGACGTGGGCCTCGGTTATATCAAGCTGGGACAGAGCGCCACCACGCTGTCTGGCGGCGAGGCGCAGCGCGTCAAGCTGTCGCTGGAACTGTCCAAGCGCGACACCGGCCGCACGCTGTACATCCTGGACGAGCCGACCACGGGCCTGCACTTCCACGATATCGACCTGCTGCTGAAGGTGATCCACCGCCTGCGCGACCATGGCAACACCCTGGTGATCATCGAGCACAACCTCGACGTGATCAAGACTGCCGACTGGATCGTCGACCTTGGCCCAGAGGGCGGCGCCGGCGGCGGCCAGATCATCGCCAGCGGCACGCCGGAAGAAGTGGCGGCCAATCCAAACAGCGTCACCGGCAAATACCTCGGCCCACTGCTGAAGAAAAAATAATGAGCCTGCACTCCGTCAAACACTTCCTGGCGCAGCACGCGCCAGACCTGGAAGTCATCGAACTGGCGGAAAGCACGGCCACCGTGGCCCTGGCCGCCGCCGCCCACGGCGTCGAGCCGGGCCAGATCGCCAAGACGCTGTCCTTGCGCATGAAGGATGGCATCGTGCTGGTGGTGACGCGCGGCGATGCGCGGCTGGACAACAAGAAGTTCAAGGCGCATTTCGGCGCCACCGCGCGCATGCTGGGCGCGGAAGAAGTGGAAGCGCTGACCGGCCACCCGGTCGGCGGCGTCTGCCCTTTCGGCCTGCCAGGCCCGATCCCAGTCTACTGCGACGTTTCGCTGCGCGAATACCAGGAAGTGATACCGGCCGGTGGCGCCATCAACGCCGCCGTGCGCCTTTGCCCCGAACGCATGGCGACACTCACCGGTGCAACATGGGTGGACGTGGCGCAAGCACCTGGTAGTACAATGTAAGTCACTCCATACGCGCCGCGGAGGTGGCCCCCATGCCCGCGCTGCACCGTTTTGCCTGCGTCCTGTTATGCGCCGCAATGCTGGCTGCCGCCAGCGCGCGCGGCGGCACCATCTATTACCCCACGCCCGAAGCATTCGAGAACGGCAAGTCCGATTACGCCTTCGAACTGCTGCAACTGGCGCTGGCCAAGGCCGGCAGCGCACACCGTGCCGAGATGGCGCCCGTGTACCGCCAGCAGAACCGCGCCATCGCCGAACTGCTCGCCAATTCCGGCCAGATCCACGTGGTCGGCACCATGACCTCCGCCGAGCGCGAAGAGCAGATGCTGCCGGTGCGCATCCCCATTTCCAAAGGCTTGATCGGCTGGCGCATCCTGCTGCTGCGCGAAGATAAGCAAGACTGGCTGCGCGACGTGCGCAGCGTGCGCGAGCTGAAAGGCATCCGCATGGCCCTGGGCCAGGACTGGCCTGACCTGGCCGTGCTGCGCGCGGCTGGCCTGGCGCCGGACACGGTACCGAGCTACAGCCGCCTGTTCGGCATGCTGAAAGCGCACCGTATCGACGCGGTGCCGCGCTCGATCAATGAGATCTGGTCGGAGCTGGCGCAGCATCCCGGCCTGGTGGCCGACCCCTACCTGGTGCTGCACTACCCCGCGGCCGACTACTTCTTCGTCAACCGCGCCAATCCGGAGCTGGCCGAAGACATCCGGCGCGGACTGGAAGCCGCCCTGGCCGACGGCTCTTTCGACCGCCTGCTGCTGGCCTACTACCGCCCCATGCTGGACAAGGCGGCGCTGGGCAAGCGCCGCGTGATCGAGCTGCCCAATCCCGAGCTGCCGCCGGCGACGCCGCTGGCGCGCAAGGAGCTGTGGCTGACGCTCGACCAGCTGCGCCGCTAAGCACTCAGGCCGCGCGGCGCGCTGCCGCCGCCAGCCAGCGTTCCAGCTGCGGGAAACGGTCGTAGCCCCAGAACGGCTCGCCCTCCGCCATCACAAACGGCACGCCAAACACGCCGCGCTCCAGCGCCAGCTCATTGCCTTGCTTGAATTGCGCCTTGATGGCCGGGTCTTCCATGCCGGCCAGGAAGGCCGAGCCGTCGATGCCCTGCGCTTCCGCAATGCCCAGCAAGACCGCCTTGTCGGCGATATCCACACCGTCCGCGTAGTAGGCCTGGAAGCAGGTGCGCGCGAAGGACACCGCAGCCTGTTCGCCGTGCGCCGCCCGCACCCACAGCATGGCGCGGCCTGGCGCGATCAGCATTTGCGGGAAGGCGCTGGAAGGATTGAACGGAATCGCCTCTTCCTGCGCCGTGCGCTGCATATCGCGCGTCACATAGCGCCATTTGACCGGCACCACCGGCGAAGGCAGCACCTTGGTCTGCTCGGTCAGCGCCGGCAGCAGCAACGGATGCCAGCGCACGGTGGCGCCATGGGCGGCAGCCAGCCATTCGATGCGGCGCGCGGCGAAATAGGAGTAGCCGGAAGCGAAGTCAAAGTAGAAGTCGAGGACCATGGCGGCTCCTTAATAGTTTTCGCCGAAATCGCTGTTGTGCTTTGGCAGGCCGCGCAGGATGCCCCACAGGCTGCTATGGCTCATGAAGTAGATGCCGACCGGCACCAGCAAAAGTAAGTAGCGCATTTTCATTCTCCTGTTACTTGCATTTCGCACACCTGTGCGAATTTAGTTCAAAAAAAAGCTCACACGTCATTGAAGCTCTTGTACGTCGAAATCAAGCGGTTGAAGGCTCGCTGCGCATGGCGCGGCGACTGCTGGTCGTGCAGGAAGCGGGCGTCATGCAGTAAGCCCACCACCAGGCTGTAAATCTCGAACACCAGCTGTTCGGGGTCGGTATCCGGCCGCAGCTGGCCGGCCTCCATCGCCTGCAGGATGGTCTTGCGCAGCGATGCGCGCCAGGCCAGTGCCCCCTGCGCCAGGCGGTCGCGCACCGCATTCTCTTCGTGATCGTCGAACTCGAAGGCGCCGGCGGTGTACAGGCAGGAAGTGCGCAGCGCCTCGTCGGCGGCGCGCTGGAACCAGGCCGCCACCTGGGCCTGCAGGCGCGGCAAGCCGCGCGGCAGCGTCAGCGAAGGCATGAACACTTCGGCGGCGAAGCGGCGGTCGTATTCGTCCAGCACCGCGCACTGCAGCTGCTCCAGCGAACCTACGCGCGAAAACACCCCGCTCTTGCTGATGCCGGTGCGCTTGGCGATCTCGCCCAGCGACAGCTTGCCGATGCCTTCCGCCGCTGCCATTTCCATGGCAGCGTCCAGGATGGTGGCGAAGGTTGCTTCGCTTTTTGCGGTCAGGGTGTCCATGGAGCGAACTTTAGCACACCTGTGCGAAAGTGCAAGCGATTTAGTAAGGCTCCGGGGTCCAGACCGCGTACACCTCGCCATCCTCCTCGACGCCGGTCTCAGCGAAGCCGAACGGCGCGTAGAGCTCCTTCGCCACTTCGTTGCCGGGACGGTAGCTGGTCCAGATGCGCTGCACATCGCCGTGCTTGCAGATCTCGGCCAGCGCCAGCTGGACTGCGCGGCGGCCATGGCCGCGGCCCTGGTAGCGGCGGTCCACCATCAGGTGGTAGATCGCGTAGTCGCCCGGCTCATCACCCTCGCCCGGGGCGGCGTACATCAGGAAGCCCACCACACCGTCCTTGTCGACGATGGCGCGGCAGTGGTAGTTCGGATGGAAGCTGGCTTCCGCGATCGCGAACATGGTGTCGGCGGCATGCTCCAGCTGGTGCTCGTGCAGCTCCAGTTCGGCGATGTCGGTGAAATTCTGCTTGTTGACCAGTTGCAGATTGGTGGTGATCCACTTCCTCAGGAAGCGTTGGTATGGTCGCATGTATTAACTCCTTCTTCTTGGCGCCGGGGACCCAAAAACAAAAACCCCGGCAAGTTTCCTTACCGGGGTCTCGTCGTCGGACGTCCGGCTCGGGGGTGGCAATTCGCCAGAGGCCCCGAGCGCACGCGCAGCGGGGCTATCTGGTCTTCTTAAACTTGATAGCCGTACGTGGCATGGTCGTCCTTTCTTAATCTGGTTGTTGAAAATCTAACGAGCGCTGATTCTGCGCCCGGCAGGAATGTGGTGTCAAGAAAAACTTTGTATAAAAATTCACTCAGCTGTCTTTGTACAGCGCGTCGATGCGCTGGATGATCTTGTCGCTCAGCTTGGCAGTCATTTCATAGCGCTGGTACAGCTGGTGGTAGGTGACCGCATTGCGCAGCAGGCGCTTGCCGTTCACCGTGTTCAGCGCGCGGTAGCGCTGCTCGAGGCTGTCGCCCGATTCCAGGGCCGCGTCCAGGTAGCTGCGCAGCTTGTCGTGCTGGCCGCTCCAGCCACGTTCAGAGTAGCCGATTACGCGGTGGTTCTCCTGGTACAGGGTCATGATGTCGTTCAGCAGTTCCTCATCTTCGATATTGATCAGTTTTCCGCTCGACTTGAAGCCTTCGAAACGGCTGGTCACCGGGCCGAAGAAGCGGTTCGAATAGGTCATCACGTAGGCGCGCTCGAATTTCTCCGCGTCGGGCGTGCCCTTGGGATCGAGTTCGCCCAGGTAACGGAAGGCGGCATCGGATTCGCGATAATTCGCGGCCAGGGATGTCAGCTGCGCAATATCTCGCTTGAGGTCGGTTTTCAGGCCCAGCAGGAAGGTGCGTACCTGTTTTTGCTCATGGCGGTGCTCGCTCATGCTGTGGAACCAGATACTGATGCTGACCGCAAACACGATGATCGCGATTTCCAGCGCGATTTCCTTCAGCTTGTCGACCAGGCCGTGTTCCTTGCTGGCCGCCATATTGATGACGTTCTTGCCGTGCTTTGCTACTTCGAGTTCTGCCATATCCGCTCCGCGTTGAAGAGCCGCGATGATAGCTCGCCAGCCACTGGGAAAATGTCACGCATTGTCACCGCCGCCATCCGTGCTCCCCTGTCGCTGCGTGTTTGCTACTGTTGATCCATGATGAGCATTTACAAGCTTGCGCTGACGTTACTGTGGGCTTGCGGCGGGCTCGCCATTGCCGCTGAACCCAGCCGTATCAGCGTGCATACCCTGGCGGGCGGCAAGGAGGTGGCGCGCCTCATGCTGCCGATCGGCCCTCAGTACAGCGTGCAGGTGGACGCCAACCAGGTGGAGCAAGACAACCGCAGCACCACGCACGCGCGCGGCAATGTGCGCGTGACGATCCGCGCGGGCGGTGTTACTACCGCGACCGTGGCCGGCGAAGAGATCATCATCAAACGCAAGGTGCTCGATACGCGCGAACTGGCCGCCATCCGCGCGCTGGAAGCCATGGGTGCGCCGGGTAAGCGCGATGCCGCGCGCGACCGCAAGGAATTGGCGCGGCTGAAGACCATTGTCGCCTCGCACGGCTGGCCCGGCGCTCGGTTTGCCGGACCGGAGCTGGCGCAAAACGCCTTTACCGTCCTGATGCGTTTGCCGCCCAGCGAGATGGAAGCCCTGCTCCCCGCCCTGCGCGAAGCCCAGGCCCAGAACGACGTGCCGGGCGCCCAACTGGCGCAAGCCGAAGACCGGCTGCGCGTGGCCAAAGGCCTGCCGCAGCGCTACGGCACCCAGCTCGCCGCCGGCAAGCCGGTAGTCATCGAAGACGAAGGCGCCCTCGACATCCGCCGCAAGATGATGGGCCTGCCGCCCATGCCCACAAGTTCCGGCCAATAAAAAATGTCCACCTTGGGGTCTGACCCCAAGGTGGACATTTCGTTGGTGCAAGCGAAATTAGCCGTTCAGGCGTTGCTCCAGCTTGGCCATGTTTTCCTTCAGCTCTTGCGGCAGGTGGTAAGCCAGCTTGTCGAACAGTTCAGCGTGCAGCTTCAGTTCCGCGCGCCATGCATCCTTGTCGATCGAAGTGATGGTTTCGAACTCTTCAGCGGTGAATGGCAGGCCGTCCCACATGATGTCGCCGTAGCGTGGGGTGGTGCCGAAAATGTTTTCGACGCCGCCGCCGGTGCCTTCAACGCGTTCCAGCATCCACTTCAGTACGCGCATATTATCGCCAAACCCTGGCCAGACGAAGTGGCCGTTCTCGTCGGTGCGGAACCAGTTGACGCAGAAGATCTTCGGCAGCTTGGCGCCCTTCGATTCCAGGCGCTTGCCCATGTCGAGCCAGTGCTGGAAGTAGTCGCTCATGTTGTAGCCCATGAACGGCAGCATGGCGAACGGGTCGCGGCGCACCACGCCTTGCTGGCCAGCAGCTGCAGCGGTAGTTTCGGAGCCCATAGTCGCGGCCATGTAGACGCCCTCGATCCAGTTGCGTGCCTCGGTGACCAGCGGCACGGTGGTGGAGCGGCGGCCGCCAAAGATGAAGGCGGAGATCGGTACGCCGGCCGGGTCGTTCCAGGCTGGGTCGATCACCGGGTTCTGCTCGGCGGACACGGTGAAGCGTGCGTTCGGGTGCGATGCCTTGGTGCCGGACTCCGGAGTCCAGTCCTTGCCCTGCCAGTCGACCAGGTGCGCAGGCGCTTCCTTGGTCAGGCCTTCCCACCACACGTCGCCATCGTCGGTCAGCGCGACGTTGGTGAAGATGGTGTTCTCGTTCAGGCAGGACATGCAGTTCGAGTTGGTCTTGGTGTTGGTGCCAGGAGCGACGCCGAAGTAGCCCGCTTCCGGGTTGATCGCGTACAGGCGGCCATCCTTGCCCGGCTTGATCCAGGCGATGTCGTCGCCGATGGTGGTGACCTTCCAGCCGTTGAAGGCCTTAGGCGGGATCAGCATGGCGAAGTTGGTCTTGCCGCAAGCCGATGGGAAGGCGGCAGCCACGTAGTGCTTCTTGCCTTCCGGGGATTCCACGCCGAGGATCAGCATGTGTTCAGCCAGCCAGCCGTCGCCGCCGTTCTTGGCGTCGTTGTAGCCCATGGTGGAAGCGATACGCAGTGCGAAGCACTTCTTGCCCAGCAGCGCGTTGCCGCCGTAGCCCGAGCCGTAGGACCAGATTTCACGGGTCTCCGGGAAATGCACGATGTACTTGGTGGCGTTGCATGGCCATGGCACATCCTTTTCGCCGGCAGCCAGCGGCTTGCCAACGGTGTGGATGGCAGGCACGAATTCGCCATCGGTGCCCAGCACGTCGTACACAGCCTTGCCCATGCGGGTCATGGTGCGCATGTTGACGGCGACGTAGGGGGAGTCGGACAGTTCCACGCCGATGTGGGCGATGGGGGAACCCAGCGGGCCCATCGAAAACGGCACCACGTACATGGTACGGCCGGCCATGCAGCCGTCGAACAGGCCATTCAGGGTGCCGCGCATTTCCTGCGGGTCCATCCAGTTGTTGGTCGGGCCGGCCGCTTCCTTGGTCTGCGAGCAGATGAAGGTGCGGTCTTCAACGCGGGCGACGTCGGTTGGGTCGGAGCAAGCCAGGTAAGAGTTTGGACGCTTTTCAGCGTTCAGCTTTTTCATGGTGCCGGCGGCAACCATCTCAGCGCACAGGCGATCGTATTCTTCCGCCGAGCCGTCGCACCAGTAGATGCGTGCAGGCTTGGTCAATGCGGCGACTTCCGCCACCCAATTGATCAGCTTTTGCTGTTTGATGTAAGCTGGCGCGTTCATTGTTGAAACGCCTCCCATAACGGGCTGATTCATAGTACCTCCAATGCCAATAAAGAATTCTGTCTTGTCCCGGCACGGCAGGAATCGTCGTCAGCTGAAAGCTTGCGCGCTGAAGACAGGATGCTTCGGCGGAGTACGGCGGTTCTGTCGAATGCGCCCGATTTCTCGAGGGCGCGGGCGCCTGGCGAGGGTAGGCACAGGCGCTGGAACATGTGCTGCTGGGGCCTCCGGTGTTACCCGGTCGGGCTCCCTGAATTGGGCCGATTGTACACCTGCGTCCCGGCGTTTCCGACAAAAATGTAGGAATATTGCCAGAGTAAAGTAGTAGGCTATTCGAGATATTCACAATCACGTTATTTCCCTACCATTTTCATCACAAAATCTGCTAACTGCCATGAAAATCGCTATCCTCGATGATTACCAAAATGCAACCAGTAGCCTTGATTGCTTCCGTTTGCTGGACGGTCATGAGGTCAAAATTTTCAATAATTCGGTGAAGGGAATGGGCCAGCTGGTGGCGCGCCTGGCGCCATTTGAGGCCCTGGTTTTGATCCGCGAACGGACGGCGTTCAACCGCGCCCTGCTGTCCAGATTGCCGAACCTGAAAGTCATTTCGCAGACCGGCAAGGTAAGCGGGCATATCGATATGGAGGCCTGCCGCGAGCTCGGCATCACCGTGCTGGAAGGCGTGGGTTCGCCCACGGCACCTGCCGAGCTGACCTGGGCGCTGGTGATGGCGGCGCGCCGCAAGCTGTTCCAGTACGCGGGCAAGCTGCGCGATGGACAGTGGCAGCAAGTATCGATCCGCCATGAACACAATACGCTGGGCCTGGTGCTGGCGGGCAGTACGATGGCGATCTGGGGCTACGGCAAGATCGGCAAGCTGGTGGCGGGCTATGCCAAGGCGTTCGGCATGCGCGTGATGGTGTGGGGCAGCGAAGCCAGCCGCGCCGCTGCGGTGGCAGACGGCTACCAGGCGGCCCCATCGCGGGACGATTTCTTCGCCCAGGCCGATGTGCTGTCGCTGCACCTGCGCCTGGCCGACGCCACGCGCGGCAGCGTGACGGCGGACGACCTGGCGCGCATGAAGCCAGATGCGCTGTTCGTCAACGTCAGCCGCGCCGAACTGGTGGCGCCCGGCGCACTGGAAGCCGCGCTGGGTGCCGGCCGCCCCGGCTACGCTGCACTCGATGTGTTCGAAACGGAACCCCTGCCGGAAAACTCACCGCTGCTGCGCATGCCCAACGTCTTGTGCACGCCGCACCTGGGCTACGTTGAAAAGGATAGCTATGAGCTTTACTTCCGCCACGCCTTCCAGAACCTGATCACGCACATCAACAGCTGACCCCGTGTCCCACTATGGGGTCACACCCTAAACGGGACACGGGCTGATCGGCTATACGGCTGGGTCCGTGTCCCGCTGAGGGTGTGACCCCAGGGTGGGACACGGGCTGGGCAGTGGCATGGCGTGGACTTTGCTCCAGAGGCCGGCCCAGCCGGGGGGCCAGGTGATTACCGGGCCGCTGTATTGCGGGAGCGTGGCGCGGACCGGGACCACCGGCACCGGGGGCATCTCGATCAGCGGGGCGCCGGGCGGGCGTTGCATGTCGAGGCTGTACATGTATCCGGGCAGCAGGGCGTCGCAGACGGAGGCGAACCAGGCGGTGTGGTCTTCGTCGCGGCCCAAGGCTTGCGCCAGGCCTTGCGGGTCGAACTTCGCTAACGCATGGACCAGTTCTTCCGTGCTGGCGCCGGGCTGGTCGCCCCAGCCCATCACGGGATTGAAAATATAGTCGGCGCCGGAGCCGTACCAGCCTTCGCGCCAGGAACGCTGCATCCAGTCGCGCGGGCCGGTGAACAGGTGCCAGCGCCAGTGCAGGCCGGAGGGCTTGGGCCAGGAGTACAGGTAGAGTTTCTGGTAGCCGGCGCGGTGCAGCTCGCGCACCACGGCCATCAGCCGCGCGTGCGGCATGCGGTCGGGCGGGGCGCGCCGGAACAGGATGGGCTCGCCGTCGGCAAACTGCACTTCGTCGGTGGATAGGTTGAGGTCGAGCGTGCGCGACTCGTTGCCGAAACGGGCGGAGATCCAGCCGGTCAGCAGGTTGATGGCCGTGATGACGCCATAGCCGCGGTAGCGGTGGAAAATCACGGTGCCGGGTGCGAGCGCTTTCATGGTGTTGTCAGGCAAAGAAGCCAGTGTAGTCAACAGTTCGGCGGAATGCCAGCCGCGATTTCAGCTATCATGCACGCCATTCATTGATCACATTTTAATTCATCATGACCCTGCGCATCATTGCCACCGGTGGCACTTTCGACAAGCATTACAACGAGCTGAACGGCACCCTGGCCTTCACCGAGAGCCACTTGCCAGCCGCCATCCAGCGCGCCCGCATCACCACGCCGTGCGCGCTGGAAGTGGTGTCGCTGCTCGATTCGCTGGACATGGTGGATGCCGACCGCCAGCGCGTGCTGGCGGCTTGCCAGGCAGCATCGGAAAAGGCTATCGTCATCGTGCACGGTACCGACACCATGCCGGAAACCGCGGCCGTCCTGGGCCCGGCCATCAAGGACAAGACCATCGTCTTCACCGGCGCCATGATCCCTTACGAGATCGATAACTCGGACGCGTTCTTCAATATGGGCTTCGCCTGCGGCGTGGCGCAAGTGCTGCCGCCGGGCGTGTATGTGGCCATGAACGGCCAGATCTTTGCCTGGGATAATGTCCAGAAAAACAAAGCGGCTGGAGTCTTCCAGCCGCTCTGATCGTCCTTTAGCACATCAGGACTTGTTTGGCAGCGCCAGCAAGTCCTGCCGGGTCTGCGGTTCCAGCGCCTGCAGCCTGGTATGGCTGGCGGCAAGCGTCGTGGCGGACAGCAGGCGCTTGCCATCGGCGTCATAGTCCTGCAGTACGGCCGCCATGGCGCTGGCCACCGAAGCGTCACTGCCGGCACCCGGCATTGCCAGGCTGGACGGCACGGGCGCCGCGCCGGCCGTGTCGCTGGCACGGATTGCCTGCGCCAGTTCGCTCACCGCTTTGCTGAGCGGTGACTGGGCAAACCAGACGTCCACCATTTCATGCGTGCTGCCGTCGGTGCGGCGGTAGCTGGACGCCAGGCCGACAATATTTTCCTGCTGCTGGCGGGCGGTAGCCTGGGCTGCCAGGCTGAGCTCGGCGATGCCGCGCTCCACCAGCGAAGTCAATTCATTGGCCTGGCTGACGCCGTCGGCATTGGCGTCCACCCACAGCCGCAACTCGCCAAACGCGGCATCGGCCTGGCTGATCACGCCATCGCGGTTGCTGTCCAGTTCAGCCAAGGCCTGGTAGCCATCGCGCGCCTTGCTGCCATCGGCCACGGTGGTGCCGCTGCCGAACAGTTCGCTGCCATCGTTGATCACGCCGTCCTGGTTGAGGTCGCGCACCAGCATGCCATCGCCCTGGCCAATCCAGCCGGTGGTGGCGCTGTGGCCGTCGGCATCGACGTCGAACTGCACGCCGGCCGCCAGGCCCAGGGTTTGCACGCCGCCGCCGTCGAGGTCGAGTGCAATCGGGGTTTGCATCAGGATCTGGCTCTGCTCAGCCGTCAGCATGCTGCGCTGCGCCTGGGTCAGTACCAGGACCTGGGTGCTGACGAATGCGCTGAGCTGGGTGGTGCTCAGCGAATGCAGCTGTTCTGCGCTCAGCTTGGAAATATGGCGCGTCGACAGCACCGGCACCTGCGCCGTGGTCAGGCCTTGCAGCTGGGCGGTGGTGAGGACCGGAATCACCGAGGTATTCAGCGCGCGCACATCTTCCGTCCCCAGCGCGCCCAAATCTTCGGACGACAGGCCACCGGCCTGGAGGCTGGTCAGGGCGGCAACCTGGGCCGACGTCAGGGCGGCGAAGTGGCTGGTATTCAATGCGGCCAGTGCCCCCGATTCCAGCTTGCTGAAGTTTGCCGCCTTAATGGCAAGCAAATCGCTGCTGTCGAGCGCGGTGAATACACCGGTCGACAGCGCAGCCAGCTGCGCGCTGTTCAGGGCGCCGATCTGTCCGGAATGCAGGCCCAGCGCATGGCTGGAAGTCAGGACGGCCAGCGCCACCGTGCTGAGCGACTGGAACTGGCGCGAACCGAGGGAACCAAGCTGGGCGCTGTTCAGCGCCACCAACTGGGCGGTACTGAGGCCGGCCAGGGCGCCGGTGCTCAGCATGGCCAGGCCATCCGGGTCCAGGGCCGCCATGAATTCAGTCGACAGGCCGGCAATCTGGCGGCTGCCGATCGCACGGAACTGGCTGGTGGTGAGCGCCGCCAATTGCGCCGTGCTCAGGCTGCCAAACTGGGTGCTGCCCATGCCGGCAATGACATTGGTACGCAAGGCCACCAGGTCGGCCGTTTCGATGGCCGCCACGGTCGCGGTCGGCATAGCATTCAGCTGGGCTGCGCTGAGCCCCTGGAATTGCGTGCTGCTCAGGCCCACGATCTGTTCGGTCGCCAGCGTTGCCATGGTCGCGGTACTGAAGGCCGCAATCTGGCGCGTGCTCAGCGCTGTCAATTGCTGGGTGCTCAAGGCATCCAGATGGGTGGTGGTGAGCTGGCGGATGACGCCGGTGCTCAGCGCCGCCACCTGCGCCGTGGTCAGTTTGTCGAGGTACTGGTCGGCCAGTGTCATGAACTGGCGGCTGTTCAGCGCAGTGATCTGCGCCGTGGTCAGGGCGGTGACCTGATGGCTTTGCAGGGCCTGGATCTGGGCCGTGCTGAGCGACGCGATGGTGCCGCTGCGCAGCGCCGCCAAGTCGGCGGTCTCCATGACGGCGATGTTATCGGTCGAAATGCCAACGATCTGGGCTTTGCTCAATTGCGCTGCCTGGTCCGTACTTAGCGCCACCATTTGCGCCGAGGTGAGGCCTGCCAGCGCACTGCTGCGCAATGCGGCAAACTGGACCGTGGTCAGGTTATCGAACAAGCTGCCCGCGCCGGCGCCCAGCACCGGAATTTGCAGCGAAGTCAGCGCAGCGATGATCTGGGTGCGCAGGCCGGCCACTGCTTCGGTCGCTATCACGGCGACGTTGCTGCTGGACAGTGCTGCGAATTGGTTCGGCGTCAGTCCGCCCAACTGGACTGAAGTGAGCGCCTTGAATTGGTCGGTCTGCAGGCCGCCAATACTGGCGGTCGACAGTGCTTCCAATTGGCGCGTGCCCAGCGCCCGCAGTTGGTTGGTGGTGAAATACGACACCTGGTCGCTGTTCAGCGAGGCCAGCAGATTGCGGCTCAAGCCGGCAATGCTCGCCGTACTAAGCAAAGCCAGGAAGCCGCCGGGCATCGCTGCCAGCTGGCGCGTGCCGATGGCCGCCGCCTGGGTCGCTGTCAACGCGCCCAGCTGGTTGCTGGTCAGGGCTTGCAGCTGTTCGGTGCTGAGGCCGGCAATGGCCGTGGAACGCAGCGCGGCGAAATCGGCCGTTTCAAGCGCGGCCATCGCCTCGGTCGACAGGCTGTTCAACTGCAGCGCGCTCAGCGCGCCGGCTTGCTGGCTGCTCAAGGCAACCACCTGGCTGGTGGTCAGGCCGGCCAATGCGCTGCTGCGCAAAGCCGCTACCTGGCCGGTACTCAGGGCGCTGATGTGCTGGGTCGACAAGGCCGACAGCTGGTCGGAGCTGATCATCGTGATGAAGCGCGAGCCCATGGCGGCCAGTTCCGCCGTGGTGAACGCGGCAATCATATTCGACGGCAGCGCGGCCAGCTGTTTGCTGTTCAGATATCCGAATTGCGCGGTCGTCAGCGCCGCCAGCTGGTCGCTGGTCAGCACCGACAAATGCGCCGTGCTGAGGCCAATGATGGCGCTGCTGCGCAAGGTGCCGATATCGGCCGTCGACAGCGCCAGGATATCGTCCGTGCCCAGGGCTTTCATCTGGCTGCCGATCAGGGCTGCCACCTGGCCGCTGGTCAGCGCTTCGATCTGGCCGCTGCTGAGGGCGCCGAGTTGGGTTGTCGTCATCGCGCGCACGAAGCTGGTGCTGAGCGAGGCCAGGTCCTCGTCGTCCATGCCGACGATGGCGGCGCTGCTCAGGGCGGCTGCCTGGCGCGACGTCAATGCCGCCGCCTGGTTGGTATCCAGCGCACGCACCTGGTCGGAAGTCATGCCGCGCAGGCCAAGCACCGAGATGGCGCGCAAATCCTGCGTTTCCAGCGCCCTGATGGCGTTGGTGGTCAAACCGGAAATACCGCGCGAGTTCAGCGCGGCCGCTTGGGCCGTCGTGAATGCCACCACCTGGTTGGTGCTCAGCGCCTGCATCAGCTCCAGGCTGCGCGAGGCGGTGCCCCAGGTGGCCGGCTTGATGGCCGCGATGGCGGCTGTGCTGAGTACGGCGATGTTGGCCGGCTGGATGGCAGCCAGTCCCGCAGGGCTGATCATGGTCAGCTGCGTCGGTGAGAACGCAGCAATCTGGCTGGAATTAAGTGCTGCCCAGTCGGCTGTAGAAATCAGCCCGACTTGTGCTGGCGTGAGCGCAGCAAGCTGGGCGGTTGTCATTTCGGTGGTCGTGCTCATGGTTCACCCGGCCATGTCTTAGGACTGCTTAGGTTACCACAATTTGATCCTGACTAATTCCCGATGGAAACAGATTGCCTAAAAAAACGACAGTTCCATAGGGAAACAGCCGGGGATTTCCCCCGGCTAAATTACTTTCAGAATGAAAGGTTTTAAGTAGTTTAAGCGACTGCTTCGCCGCCCAGGGCCTCGACCACGTCCTTCAGCAGGTTGTTCAGCTCGCCGGTCATCAGCATGAAGTCGCCGTCGAAGCGTTCGTCGTCGTTGCGGGTGACGGCGTCGTTCTCTTTCAGCACGTCGAGCGGCTTGACGCCCTTGATGGCCAGCGCTTCGGTCAGCACGAAGCTGATCTTGCTGTCCCAGGTCATGGCCAGGCGGGTGCACTGCTTGCCGGCGGCAATGTGGCGGCGCACTTCTTCCGGCTCCAGGGTGTGGCGCACATAGCGCACGGCGGACTTGCTTTCGCCGGTGGCGCGCAGTTCGGTGTCCATGTCGACGGTGAAGCCTGCCGGCGCCTCGTCATCCTGCAGCCAGGCGGTCATCACGCCGACCGGGGAACGCTGCACGCGCAGGCTTTCCAGCGGCATGCGGTCAACCGCTTTCAGCAGCATCTTGATGATGTCGTCGGCCTTGGCCGGGCTGGCGGCATCGACCACCAGCCAGCCGTTGACCGGGTCGATCCAACACCAGGTGTTGCTGCGGATGGTGAAAGCGCGCGGCAGCAGTTCGTCGTGCACGCGTTCCTTCAATTCTTTCATGGCTTTTTTGCCAGGGGCGAAGCCTTGCTGCTCTTCCAGCTCGGCGGCGCGCGCCTTGGCGACCTGGTTTACCACGGTGCCTGGCAGCAGTTTCTTTTCGGTGCCCAGCACGATCAGCATTTGCTTGTTGACGGTGTGCACCAGGCCGCCGTTTGGACGCGGCTTGTCCCAGCCCTGGCGCATCAGCTCATTGCTGCTGGCGGGGGTGAAGGCTTGCGGCTGGAGGGCTTCTTCGAGTTGTTCTGGAGTAAATGCCCAAGGGGCGGGCAGGCGGTATACCTGGAGATTCTTGAACCACATAAACGTTATCGACCTTGATCAGCTTTTTCCACGGGAACGACATTTTACATGGCTCATCAAGGGCAAGTCATGACCTTTGTCTTATTACCGTCACGGAAGGGATCCTGGCCCCTGGCGCCGACCAGGTTGGTGTATTCGCAATACTCTTGATTCCCCTTGCGGTAGCGCTTCATGGTAACGCCGTCGCCCAGGTCGGAGGTCTGCTCCAGCACCCAGTCCTTGGTTTGCGCGCGGGCGATGGCCATGCCCAGCTTGGTGTCCGGCTGGATGTAGGTGGCGAACTTGTTCAGGCTTTCCTTGCGCAGCTGGCGGTCGACGCTGGCGGCGGCCAGGCGCGAGCGCTCCAGCGTGGTGTCGGTCGCCTTGGAGGGCAGCGCGAAGGGGTCGGGCGCGGCTTCGGTGGCGGGCACGGTCACCGCTTCCGCCACCGCTGG
>NZ_JASATG010000043.1:0-33123 GCF_038440195.1 Pseudoduganella sp. OTU4001
CGCCATTGGCTGCGGTGACCGCGGGCGCGGAGGCGGTCGAGGCCGGGACCTGCTCGGCCGCGCGCGGGGCGGCGGCGGTGGCTTGGGCGGCGCTGGCTTGGCTGACGCTTGCCTGCTGGCGCACCAGCATGGCCGCCAATCCTGCGATGGCTGCGCCCATCAGCACCATGGCCACAATCACCGGCGTGCGGCGACCGCCACGCCCCTGCCCGGCAGGCGCGCTAGCGAGCGTCGGGGCATGGATAGTGGGCGTACTGCCGATCTGGCGTTCGGCCTGGGCCTTCTTCAGTGCTTCAAGAATATAGGACATATCATTTCCCCGCCGCTGCCAGCAGGCGCGGTTCGGTCTCTTTGCCCGCTTGCGACAGGCGGATGAAAGTTTTCGGCCCCGCCACGCCATCAGCCTTCAACCCTTGGGCGGCCTGGAATTCACGCAGGTAACGCAGGGTGTCGCCGGCCAGCGGCTGGTTGTCGCGCGGCTTCTTGACGCCGTTGGCTTGCGCGAGGCGGCGTGCGAGCCAGTCTACGTCGGGCCCCTTGTCGCCGGAGGTGACTTCATCCCGCCAGCTGCGTGGCGCACGCCAGAAGGTGGTGAAACTGCCGTCAAAGCGATTTTCCAGCGCGTCCAACGCAACCGTCTCGTTGCCTGCAGTGGTGAGCAGCGTGGCCTGGCTGGCCGTCAGCGCAGTCAGAACAGCGATTTGCGGCTTGGCGGCGGGGTCGTTGCGGAGTTTGAGGATCACGGGGCGGTCCAGTTTGCGGATCTCGGCCAGGCCGCCTTTGGTCTGAAGGCAGCGCAGGTTGCGCTTGGCTGCTTCGGCGCAGCCCTCGCCTTCCGCCAGTTCTACTTCCCACTTTGCGGCCAGTTGGCGCAAAGCGGCATCCAAAGTAAGTTGGGGCGCTGCGGCCTCCCTGGCAGCCGGTGGCGCGCCGGACAACGTTGCACCGGCCAGCGACGATGTGGCAGCGGCTGACGCCGGCATACCGGAAGCCGGCGATCGCGCTGCGGCGAGTGATGGCGCTGCGGTGGGCGAAGATGGCGCGGCGGCGGCTGGCGATGGCGCACGTGGCGCGGGGATCATCTGCCATGCCGCAGCAGCGGTGAGCGCGGCGCCGGCAAGGGCGCCAGCCGCCGCCAGGCGCCACGGACGCGCGCGGCCGGCTGGCGCGCCCTCCCCCGCAAAGACCTCCTCCGCCGCACGGCGCAAGATCGTGGCATTCACCTGGGCGCGATTTTCAACATAGGTGCCCAGCAAGGCCCGATCGCACAAGAGATTAATCCTGCGCGGCACCCCCTTGCTCAATTGATGCACCCGCCGCAGCAGCGCCTGCGGGAACAGCTCCACCGCCCCAGCCCCAGCCACCGCCAGCCGATGCTGGATATAGCTGCCCACCTCCGGCTCCGACAAAGGCCCCAGGTGATAGCGCGCAATCACGCGCTGCGCCAACTGCTCGAGCTCAGGCCGCGCCAGCATGCCGCGCAATTCCGGCTGCCCAATCAGGATAATCTGCAGCAGCTTACGCTCATTGGTCTCCAGATTAGTCAGCAAACGCAATTGCTCCAGCACGTCCGCCGACAGGTTCTGCGCCTCGTCGATCACCAGCACATTGTTGAAGCCCGCCGCATGCGATTGCAGCAGATACGCATTGACCGCATCCACATACGCCTTGACGCTATGCGCCCCATCCGGCAGCGCAATGCGGAATTCATCACACACCGTCTGCAGCAGCTCCTCGACGGTCAGCTTGGGGTTGAAGATATAGGCCAGCCGGCAATCAGCCGGAATCTGCTCCATGAAGCAGCGGCACACAGTAGTCTTGCCGGCGCCGATCTCCCCGGTCAGCAGCACGAAGCCGCCGCCGCTCCCCACCCCGTACAGCAGATGCGCCAAGGCCTCGCGATGCCGCTCGCTCATAAAGAGGTAGCGAGGGTCCGGGGCAATCGAAAACGGCTGCTGTTTGAGGTTGAAGTATTGCGTGTACATGGTCGGCGCTCAGCGCAGCGCGGGCGGCAGTGGCTTGAATTTGGCGCAGTATATCTTGGAGCGCGTGTTGAAATAGACGATACGGCTGCCCGGCTTGGACTCCCGCACCGGATAGCGCGAAGCGTCGATTTTCGCATACGACAGGCCGTCCTGCCGCTGGATCGCCTTTTCCAGTTCCTCCGGCGTGGTGTCGGCCACCGCGCCGACAAAACTATACGGGAAGCTTTCGTCGCTGACGATCACCTCCAGCACCGGCATGCCCCACAGCGTGGCTTCGTCGGTGCGGAACCAGTACGCTCCGCCCTCGCGCTTGTACGGCGGGCCGAAATGCTGGCTGAGGTAATCGAAGTAGTAGCGGTTGGTGGTCTGGTCGCGGCACAGCAAGCCATTGCCGAGGACCACACCGAAATGGGAAGGCGGCGCGCCGTGCGCCAGGGAAGATGCCGCCAGCAGGCCGGCAACAAGGAGTCGCAGTCCCCGCATCACTTACAGTTTCTGCATCCAGGCACGGTTGGCGCTGATCTTGGCTTTGGCGGCGGGAGGCAACGCTTCGTAACAGCCAGGATATTGCTTCAGGGAACCTTCACGGATTTCCTTCTGCAACCCATTGATCAGGAACACGTATACCGTTCCACCCTGGTCGGTCGATTTGGTTCCCAAGTACTTGATCATAAAGTGTCTCTCCTGACGAGCATTATGACATTTCAAGGCAAAAGCACAACTTCCCGGCCCCAGTCGTGTGCATTTCGGTAGCGAAAAAATGCAGTTCGCTCCTCGTTTTTGCGCGTCTGTCTTTTTCCGGACCCGGCCCGCAGCCGATTCGCATATCGTTCCAGCATCAACAACCTGGACAGTGACAATCAAAATGAAAAAGCTGATCACCTACGGCGCTGCCTTCTCCCTGATCGCCCTCGGCGTCTCGACCCTGCACGCCACGCCGGCGGAGAGCGAGAAAAAGGGCGACAACACCCCTACCCGCGAAAACCGCCCGGTGACTGCTTTCAGCCGTATTGAAGTCGATGGTCCCTATAAAGTGCTGATCGACGCCCAGGGCTCCCCTGCGGTGGAAGTCAGCGGCCCAAAACGCCAGGTTGAGCAGCTCGAAGTCGTGGTCCAGGGCGATACCCTGCACGTGCGCCCGCTGCGCCGCAACCACTGGGTGTTCAGCTTCGGCAAGCAGCGCGAGCCTGTCATCGTGAAGATCAGCGCCAGCGGCCTGAAAGCCCTGAGCAATAGCGGCAGCGGCGACATTGAACTGGAGCGCGTGGACAGCAGCGAATTCAAGCTGATTTCCACCGGCCCCGGCGACATGAGCGTGTCCGGCAGCGCCACGGAACTGGTCATCAAGGCCAGCGGCAGCGGCGACCTGCACCTGCACCGCATGCGTGCCAATAACGTGAACCTGGTCATGACCGGTCCTGGCGACGTCAGCGCCCCGGCGATTACCGGCGACCTGAATGCGGTACTGTCCGGCTCCGGCGACCTGGATGCGACCGATGTCCGCGCCAACAAGATCAATGCCGCGATGAGCGGCCCCGGCCAGGTCGAACTGCGCGGCACCAGCCGCGACATCCGCGTCGACATTTCCGGCTCGGGCGACCTGGAAGCCTGCGGCATGCAGGTCGAGAACGTGAGCGCCATGCTGAACGGCCCAGGCAGCGCTTGCCTGAGCGGCAATATCAAGAAATTCGACGCCGAAGTACACGGCTCCGGCGACCTGGAAGCGCGCGGCCTGCAAACACAGAACACCCGCGTGGCGCTGAGCGGCCCTGGCAGCATGAACCTGTCCGGCAGCACCACTACCCTGAGCGCCGACGTCAGCGGCTCGGGCGACCTGGATGCCAAACAGCTCAAGGTGGCTAAGGCCACCACCCGCAGCAAGGGCCCCGGCAATATCTACCTGAGCAAGGTCAGCGACTCGCTGGACGCCGACGTGCGCGGCTCCGGCGAACTGCAGGCCGAGCCGGAATGCAAGGACGTGAAAGTCAGCATGAGCGGCCCAGGCGGGGTGCAGCTGCGCGGCTGGACCAGCAACCTGAACGTACAGATGAGCGGCTCCGGCAGCCTGGATGCACGCGAGATGCTGGCCAAGCAGGCCGAGGTGAATGTGCGCGGTCCCGGCAACGCCACCGTCAACGTGCAAGGCAAAGTGGCGGCCCAGGGCCAGCAACTGTTATCGGATAAACAGCGTGTGGTGACGGTCGACCGTCGAGGCGCCCACACTGAATGATTGACGACATCGCTGCTGACGCCTGAGGCGCCGGCAGCGATTAGCTTTTCCATCGAGCCCGGCCTACGCGCCGGGCTTTTTTTCGCCCATACCAAATTGCATACCATTGCACCAGTCCAGCATAGCCATAAAAATCAAGCACTTAGCATAATTTGGTGCGGTAGCAATGCGAACCGAAACAATACCAGTTAAATACCTGTTGACAAGCTGGTGTGCTCCCCATATAGTCGCCACAGTCCTTTTCAACCCGTGAAAAAATGATTGAATTCCTAATAGGCGTCGATGGCGGCGGCAGTGGCACCCGTGTGCGCCTGGCGCGTGCCGATGGCCAGTTGCTGGGCGAAGGCCAGGCCGGCCCTTCCGGTCTGCTGCATGGTATTAAGAATGCCTGGGCCGCCGTTGAGGAAGCCATTGGCCGCGCCTTCGAAGCGGCCGGCCTGGCGCCAGCGCCGCGCGCGGTAATCGCTGTCGGCCTGGGATTGGCGGGAGTCCATAACAAGCAGTGGGCGGCCAATTTCGTCGCCGCCAACCCCGGCTACGCTGCCGTGGCGCTGGAAACCGACGCCTTTACCACCGTACTGGGCGCACATGAAGGCCAGCCGGGCGCCATTATTGCGCTGGGCACCGGCAGCGTGGGCGAAATCCTGCACGCCGACGGCACCCGCCATGAGGTGGGAGGCTGGGGTTTCCCGGCCGGGGATGAAGCCAGCGGCGCCTGGATCGGGCTGAAAGCCATCAACCATATCCAGCAAGTATTGGACGCCCGCATGCCGGGCAGCGCCTTCGCCGATGCGGTGATCGAAGCCTGCGGCGGCAACCGTGACCGCATCCAGGTCTGGCTGGCCAATGCCAGCCAGACCAATTACGCGCAGCTGGCGCGCCTGGTGCTGCAGCACGCCGGCAGCAACGCGGTGGCGCATGGCATCCTGAGCGAGGCCGGCCAGCAGGTGGCGCTGATCGCGCACGGCCTGGACCCGAGCGGCACGCTGCCGATCGCCCTGTGCGGCGGTCTGGGCGAGCCGATGCGCGCCTACCTGCCGCCGGCCCTGCTGCAGCGGATTGTCCCGCCCAAAGGCGACTCCGCCGCGGGCGGCCTGCGTCTGATCCAACAACACTTGAAGGAGTAGCCCGTGCTATCCCAGTTGAGCGATTTCCGGCCCGACGCCGACAGCGACACCCCTCTGTACATGCAGTTGGCGAACAAGCTGTCCGACGGCATTGCCAGCGGAGAGTGGCGCGCCAACGAAGCGCTGCCGTCCGAACGGGTGCTGTCGGAATTGCTCAATATTTCCCGGGTCACCGCGCGTAAGGCGATCGACATGCTGTGCGCGCGCGGCATGCTGACGCGCCGCCGCGGCTCCGGCACCTACATCACCCCCAAGCTGGAGCAGCCGCTGTCGCGCCTGACCAGCTTTTCGGAAGAGCTGCGCCAGCGCGGTTTTACCGCCGGCTCGCGCTGGCTGCAGCGCGAAATCGGCGTGGCGGCGCCGATTGAACTGCTGTCGCTCGGCCTGTCGCCGAACATGCCGGTGGCGCGCCTGAAACGCCTGCGTACCGCCGACGATGTGGTAATGGCGATCGAAACCTCCACCATTCCCGCCATGTACATGCCCGATCCCGGCACCGTGAATGGCTCGCTGTACGGCTACCTGGAAGCCAACGGCAATGTGCCAATGCGCGCGCTGCAGCACATCCGCGCCATCAACGCCAACGCCGAACAAGCCCGCCTGGCCAATATCGCTCCCGGCACCGCCATGCTGCACATCACGCGCGTGAGCTACCTGGAGAACGGCGCAGCGGTGGAACTGACCCACTCCTACTGCCGGAGTGACTATTATGAATTTGTAGCGGAGTCGCGTCGATGAATGAGGCAATCAAAGGCAATATCCTGACACCGTCGGGCTGGCTGAACGGCACCATCAGTTTCGGCGAGCGCATTGCGGACATCGCAGGCAGCAGCAGCGACCCGCAGCACAACGGCGACGACTATATCCTGCCGGGCTTCATCGACCTGCACGTACACGGCGGCGCCGGCAAGGACGTGATGGAAGGCGGCGACAGCATCCACACGATTGCCGCGATCCATGCGCGCCATGGCACCACCTCGATGCTGGCCACCACCATGACCGCCCCGCCGGAAGATATCGACCTGGCGCTGGCCGCCATCGGCAAGGCTGTGCACCAGCGCGGCAAAGGCGAAGCGCGCGTGCTGGGCGCCCACTTGGAAGGTCCTTATATCAACAGCGGCAAGCTGGGTGCGCAGCCGAACTATGCGCGCGCCGCCACGTTGGAAGAAGTGCATCGCCTGGAAAAGCTGGCGCCGCTGCGCGTGATCACGGTGGCGCCGGAAATCTCCGGCCACCTGGAACTGGTGCGCGACCTGGCGGGCCACGGCGTGCGCGTGCAGATCGGCCACACCCTCGGCTCCTACGAGGAAGGCGTGGCTGCGCTGGACCACGGCGCCACCGGCTTTACCCACCTGTTCAACGCCATGAGCGGCCTGCACCACCGCGAGCCCGGCATGGTCGGCGCAGCGCTGGCGCATGCCGAATTCGCCGAACTGATTCCCGACCTGCTGCACGTGCATCCAGGCGCAATCAAAGGCGCGCTGCGCGCCATCCCGCGCCTGTACTGCGTGACCGACTCCACCGCCGCCACCGGCATGCCGGATGGCGAGTACATGCTGGGCCGCCACATCGTGCACAAGTGCATGGGCGGGGTACGCCTGCCCGACGGCACCCTGGCCGGTTCCACGCTGACGCTGGACCAGGCCCTGCGCAACCTGGTCGGGCTGGGCCTCGACCTGGCCGACGCCTCCAAACGAGTTTCCACCCATGCGGCTGACTATCTCGGCCTGCAGGACCGCGGCCGCCTGGCGCCCGGTACGTATGCCGACCTGGTCGTAATGGACCGGGACTTGAAACTGAAAGCCGTTTATATCGAAGGAGAACGTTGTGACCTCAATGATGCTTAAAGAAGCCCTGTCTGCCGCCGACTGCGTGGAACAGCAACTGGCGCATGACACCGACCGCTACGCGGAACTGGGCCGCAAACTGAGGAGCACTCCGTTTAACTCCGCGCTGACCGTGGCACGCGGCAGCTCGGACCATGCCTGCAACTACATCGCCTACCTGATCATGTCGCGCCTGGGGCGCGTGGTCGCTTCGCTGCCGATGTCGCTGGTGACGCTGCACAAGTCGCCGCTGATCACACGCGACACCCTCACCATCGCCGTCTCGCAATCGGGCCAGAGCCCGGACGTGGTGGAACCGATCCGCTATTTCCGCGATGGCGGCGCGACCACGGTGGCGCTGGTCAACGATGCCGATTCGCCGCTGGCGCATGCCGCCGAGTGGGCCATGCCGCTGCGCGCGGGCAAAGAGCAATCCGTCGCCGCAACCAAGAGCTTCATCACTTCGCTGGTTGCTGGCGCGCGCCTGGTGGCGCACTGGCAGAACGATCCCGAGCTGCTGGACGGCCTGGCGGCACTGCCGGAAGCGCTGCGCGCAGCCTGCAATGTGGACTGGTCGCCGGCAATTGAAGTGCTGGCGCCGGCCCGCAATATCATGGTCGTCGGCCGCGGCATCAGCTTCCCGGTTGCACTGGAAGCGTCGCTGAAATTCAAGGAAACCTCGGCGTTGCAGGCGGAAGCCTTCTCCGGCGCGGAAATCAAGCACGGTCCGATGGCGCTGATCGAAGAAGGCTACCCGCTGCTGATCTTCGCCACCCGCGGCCCGACCCAGGCCGGCCTGCTGGCGCTGGCGGAAGAAATGCGCGGCCGCGGTGCGCGCGTGCTGCTGGCGGCGCCGGAAGATGTGGCGCAGCGCGACCTGACCTTGCCTGTGGCGGCGACGCCGGATCTCGATCCTATCGTGGCGATCCAGGCCTTCTACGTGATGGCGGCCAAATTGTCCGCCGCGCGCGGCCTGGACCCGGACCGCCCACGCCACCTGAACAAAGTCACCAAGACCCACTGATCCATCCCCGCGCGCGGCCATCGATGAAGAACAGTCTCCTGCTTGCTGCATTGATGGCCTTGGCCGGCGCTGCGCCGGCCGCGCCGCAGCAGCATATCGAGTTCTGGACCTTCAGTATGAAGCCGCGCTTCACGCCCTATTTCGAGGACGTAGTGCGGCGCTACCAGGCCGCCAATCCCGGCGTACGCGTGGAGTGGGTCGACTTCCCCTGGGACATCATCCAGACCAAGCTGGTCACCCGCATCGTGGCCGGCAAGCCGCCCGCGCTGGTCAACCTCAACGTGCCATGGGCCGAGGAGTTCGCGCGCGACGGCCTGCTCACGCCCGTCGATGCGCTGCTCGGCGCCGAGCGGCCGCGCTACCTGGCGAGCGCACTGCAGGACCTGACTTTCGCAGGCAAGACATACGGCTTCCCGATGTATAGCAATGTCGCCGTGATCGCCTACAACCGCGAGATCTTCCGCGCTGCCGGCATTCCGCACGCACCGCGCAACCTGGACGAGCAACTGGCGTTCGCGCGCCAGATCGCCCAGCGCACCGGCAAGGCGGGCCTCTGCCCTGCCCTGTCCAAGGTGGATGGGCTGATGCTGCAGCAAGGCTTGCCTGTGCTGGCGGGCGGCCGCGCCGTCTTCAATTCACCTGCCCATGTGGCCTTTGTGCGCAAGCTGGCCGATACGTATCGCGTTGGCGGTCTGCTGAAAGATGGCCTGTTTGCGGAGGATAACTTCCCGCCGGCAGTGGAAGCCTATAAGAGCGGGCGCCTTGGCATGCTGCTGGCGCCGCCGACCGCCTTAAAGCGCATCCAGGCCGATGCGCGCGATGTGTACGCCATCACCGGCGTCGCGCCGGCGCCGCTGGGGCCGACCGGGATTGCCGATGGCGGGTGGCTGATCCACTTCGGCGTTCCCGCCCGCGTGCCGGCCGCCGACTTGCCCGGCATCGGCAAGTTCGCACGCTTCCTGACCAGCGATGCCAACCAGCTGGAATTTGCACGCCAGGCCAGCGTGTTCCCCGCTTCGGCGCAAGCGGCGAACGATCCCTTCTTTACCGCCGTACCGCCCGGTGCAGGCGCTGCGGAAAAGGCCGTCGCCGCCGGCGCGGTATCAATGCCCCACTCGCGCACCATGTACGTAGCCGGTGTCGAAGACTACGACGAACTGCGCCGCGCGCTGGTGAAGGCCGTCGAAGCCGGTGTCACCGGCCGCCAGGACATCCAGCAAGCACTCGACACCGCCGTCGCCATCTGGAACCGCAAGCTAAGACCTGGCACCGACTCCCTCACCGCTGGGGCCGCGCCATGAAGCGATCAGTGGCTGCATGGCTGTTCCTTGCGCCGGCCTTGGTGCTGCTGACCGTCTTCGCTTTCTGGCCGGTGCTGTTTGGCTCCGTTCTGGCCTTCACCGACTTCTCGCTGGTGCGCCCAACGCATTGGGTCGGGCTGGATAACTTCCGCTACATCTTCAGCAACGAGATGTTCGTGAGCGGCCTGAAAAACTCCCTCGTCTTCCTGCTGATCGTTCCTTGCGTGCAGCTCGGCGCCATCGCGCTGGCGGTATTGGTAAACAACCAGCTGCCAGGCATCAAAATCTTTCGCGCCGCATACTATGTGCCGGTCGTAACCACCGTCTCGGTGGTCGGCATCATGTGGGGCTTCATGTTCCACGAACAGGGGGCGCTGAACTACCTGCTTGGCACCAATATCGGCTGGCTGCAGGACGACACCTTCGCCCTGGCCGCCATCATGTTCGTTACGCTGTGGCGCGGCCTGGGCTGGTATATGGTGATGTACCTGGCCGCCCTGCAATCGGTGCCGCAGGAGATGCAGGAAGCAGCCATCCTGGACGGCGCTTCGCGCTGGCAACGCTTCTGGCACATCACCGTGCCGATGCTGCGCCCCACCATCATGGTCTGCACCATCCTGTCCGTGCTGGGCGCCCTGAAGGCCTACCAGGAAGTCGACGTGCTGACGCAAGGCGGCCCGATGAACTCCACTTTCACCGCCCTCTACTACGCCTACGACCAGGGCCTGAAGCACCTGAAACTGCCGCGCGCCCTGGCCGCCAGCTTCATCGTCTCCCTCATCTGCATCGGCATCGCCCTGCTTTGCCTGCGCTACCTGAAGCCGAAGCACCGATGAAGAAGCTCGCCCATTACTGCGTGCTCGCCGCGATTGCGCTGCTCTGCATCTTCCCTTTCTGGTGGACGCTGGTCACGGCGCTGTCCACGGAAGGCAATATTTTCGCCTTCCCGCCCACCTTCTGGCCAAAACAGCCGTCGCTGGAGAACTTCGCCGAAGTATTCCGGGTCATCCCCATCTGGTCCTTCCTCAAGAACTCCATCCTGATCACGGTCTTCACCGTGTTCTGGAAGCTGGTGCTGTGCTCCATGGCCGCCTACCCGCTGGCACGCATGCATTTCAAAGGCCGTAAGCTGGTATTCGGCCTGATCGTCGCCACCATGGTGCTGCCGTCCGAAGTCAACTTCCTGGTCAACTTCATCACGGTCACCGAAGCGGGCCTGGTCGACACCTACTCCGGCGTGATCCTGCCCAATGTGGTCAACGCCGTCGCCATCCTGCTGCTCAAGCAAGCGTTCGAGGAAATCCCGCAGGACCTGGTCGATGCCGCGCGCGTCGACGGCGCCTCGGAATGGACCATTTTCAGCAAAATCATGCTGCCGCTGATCGCGCCGTGGCTGGCCACCGTCGGCATCCTGACCGCCGTCGAGGCCTGGAACGAATACATCTGGCCTTCCATCGTCATGAGCAAGCCGGACGAATTTCCGCTGTCGGTGGGCGTGCTGTACCTGCGCGGCACCTTCGGCAGCAGCACACGCGTCATCGCAGCAGGTACCATCATCACTATTGTGCCGACACTGGCGGCATTCCTATTCACCCAACGTTACTTCATGCGCGGCATGGACGGAGCAGTTAAATGAGCACACAAGCATTACGAAAAATCGCGGGACAACTGATCATGATCCGCTTCCCCGGCACTGTGCTGGACCAGGCCACCGCTGATTTCATCCGCGACAACGGCATCCGCGGCGTGTGCCTGTTCCGCGGCAATATGACCGACTCCGCGCAACTGGCCAAGCTCACCGCCGACCTGCGCAATGTAATGGGGCCGAACGCCCTGATCGCCATCGACCAGGAAGGCGGCGCCGTGGTGCGCTCGACCTGGGTGCCTGCACCGCCCGCCGCCATGGGCCTGGGTGCTGCCGACGACACCGACCTGGCCTACCGCACCGGCGCCGCCGTGGCGCGCGCCGCCAAGTCGCTCGGTTTCAACTGGAACTTCGCGCCGGTGCTGGACCTGAATAACAATCCGGACAACCCGGTGATCGCGGAGCGTTCCTTCGGCGCCGAGCCGCAGCGCGCTGTCGAACTGGCGATGGCCTGGATGGCCGGCAGCCATGCCGAGGGCGTGGCCTGCTGCGTCAAGCACTTCCCCGGCCACGGCGACACCCACGTCGACTCGCACCGCGACCTGCCGACCGTCGACAAGCCGCTGCCGGAACTGGACGCGCTGGAACTGGCGCCCTTCCGCGCCGCTGCCCCGGTCGCGCCGGCCATGATGACGGCGCATATCGTCTACCCCGCCATCGACGCCGACAATCCCGCCACCATGTCGCCCGCCATCCTGGACGGCATCCTGCGCAAGCAGTG
Organism: Pseudoduganella sp. OTU4001; assembly: GCF_038440195.1. NCBI lineage: Bacteria > Pseudomonadati > Pseudomonadota > Betaproteobacteria > Burkholderiales > Oxalobacteraceae > Pseudoduganella > Pseudoduganella sp. OTU4001. Next base: position 11,860 of record NZ_JASATG010000043.1, read on the forward strand.
GGACTACAAAGGCGTGATCATCACCGACGGCATGGATATGCACGCCATCGCCGGCCGCTACGGCGTAGGCAATGCCGCCGTGCGCGCCCTGGCCGCAGGCGCGGACATGGTGATGGCGCTCGGGACCACCGAAACCCAGAACGAAACCCTGGACGCCATCGCCGCTGCCCTGGCCGACGGTTCGCTGTCGCAGGCCGCCGTCGACGAGCGCCTGGCGCGCCTGAACGCCCTGGCGCAAGCCTACCCTTGCCAGCAGCGTTCCTATAAAGAAGACGCCGCCGACCGGGTGATCATGGCCGAAGGCTGGCGCCGCGCCCTGACCGCACGCGGCAACCCTCAGCGCCCCGCCCCGGGCGCCAAACTGCGCCTGGTGGTGCGCCAGGACGTGGTGAGCGATGGCGTGTCCGAAGCCGGCGTGCCGGCTGCCAGCGTCGCCGCCTCACTGGGCAAGCTGTACGAGGTAGAACTGGTCACCTTCGCCGACGCCAACACCTTCGACTGGTCGGCGCTGCCGCAGGATGGGTGCTTCACGGTGCTGGCCTCCACCTCGCGCCTGCGCTACGGCGACAACGCCCGCAACAACTGGAAGCCGGACCTGCACCTGGCGCTGTGGAATCCCTACCAGGCGCTGGACATCCAGTCCCCCGCCCTGATGACCTACGGTTTCGCCGCGCCGGCACTGGAAGCTGTCAACGCCTGGCTGTCGGGCGAACTGGAAGCCACCGGCCGTTGCCCGGTTCCTGGCTTCGCATAAGGAGAAACGATGGACGCCGCACGCAGCTCCCCTTTGAAGTGGATTCCCAGCCTGTATCTGGCGCAGGGCCTACCCTACTTCGCCATTGCCCTGGTCTTTGGCCAGATGATGAAAAGTATGAACATGTCGAACGCGGAAATCAGCCACTGGCTGGCCTTCCTCGGCGGCGCATGGATTTTCAAGCCCTTGTGGAGCCCCTTCCTGGAGCTGGCCTCCAGCAAGAAGCTGGTAGTGGTCAGCCTGCAGCTGTTCGGCGGCGTGTGCCTTGGCCTGGTTGCCCTGGCGCTGCAATTTCCATTCTGGCTAAGCGCCAGCGTGGCGGTGCTGTTCCTGGCGTCGATCGCCTCCGCCACCCATGATATTTCCTGCGACGGGCTGTATATCGCCAGCCTGTCCAAAAAAGAACAGGCACAATACGCCGGCTGGACCGGCACCTTCTTCAATGCCGGCCGCCTGCTGGCGCAGGGCGGCTTGCTGACGCTGGCGGGCTACCTGGAGAAAACCTACGGCGTGACTTCCGCCTGGACCGTCATTTTCGGCATCATCGGCCTGACCATGTGCGCGCTGGGCGGCTACAACTTCTGGTCGCTGCCCCTCAGCGCCAATCCGCGCATGCAAGACCATAGCGCCGCTGCCGTGGTGCGCACGCTGGGCGAAGTCATCGTCGACTACTTCCGCAAACCGGGCATCTGGGTTTCGATCCTGTTCATCATCCTGTTCCGCGCCGGCGAGGCGCAGGTCCAGACCATCGGCCCGCTGTTCCTGCGCGAGGCGCGCGAACTGGGCGGCCTGGGCCTGACCACCTCGGAAGTGGGCGCGGTCTACGGCACCACCGGCACCATCGCCTTTATCGTCGGCTCCATCGCCGGCGGCTATTTCACCTCCTGGCTCTCGCTGCGCCGCGCCATCCTGTTCCTGATCCTGGCGGTCAATCTGCCAAACCTGGTGTTCTATTACCTGTCGCACGCCCTGCCGACCGACCTCACCCTGATCGGCATCGCGCTCGGCGTGGAAATGTTCGGCTATGGTTTCGGCTTCGTCGGCGTGATCCTGTACATGATGCAGGTGGTCGCACCGGGCAAATACACCACGGCGCACTATGCCTTCTCCACCGGCGTCATGCAGCTGGGCTTCGTGCTGTTCCGCTGGATCAGCGGCGATATCCAGATGGCCCTGGGCTATAAGAACTTCTTCGTATGGGTGCTGATCGCCGCCATCCCGGTCGCCATCCTGTCGCAGTTCATCCCGATGGAGCCGCGCGACAAGGCGGCGGGTGACACCGTGCCGGAAGCCGCCTGAGATGGCGGCGGTTTCCCTGCGCGGCATCGCCAAGCGATACGGCGAGAACCCGCCCGTCATCCGCGGCATCGACCTTGATATCGCGGATGGCGAGTTCACCGTCTTCGTGGGCCCCTCCGGCTGCGGCAAATCCACCCTGCTGCGCATGATCGCCGGGCTGGAAGAGATCACGGACGGCGAGCTGCACATCGGCGGCAAGCTGGCCAACCAGGTGCCGCCCGCCCAGCGCGGCCTGGCCATGGTGTTCCAGTCCTATGCGCTGTACCCGCATATGTCGGTGTTCGAGAACATGGCCTTCGGCCTGAAACTGGCCGGCACGCCGGCGGCGGAAGTACGCGCAGCCGTCCAGCGCACCGCCGCCACCCTGCAGATCGACCACTTGCTGGAGCGCAAACCCAAGGAGCTCTCCGGCGGCCAGCGCCAGCGCGTGGCCATCGGCCGGGCCATCGTGCGCAAGCCCCAGCTGTTCCTGTTCGACGAGCCGCTGTCCAACCTGGACGCCGGCCTGCGCGTGCAAATGCGGCTGGAAATCGGCCGCCTGCACAAGGAGCTCGGCACCACCACCATCTATGTCACCCACGACCAGGTGGAGGCGATGACGCTGGGCCAGCGCATCGTGGTCTTCAACGGCGGCCGCATCGAGCAGGCCGGCCCGCCGCAGGAGCTGTACAACGCACCGGCCAACCTGTTCGTGGCCGGCTTTCTCGGTTCGCCGCGCATGAATTTCATCCCCGCCGAAGTGGTGGCGCTGGGCGCCAGCCATGCTGCGCTGCTGCTGCCGGGCGGCGCCATCATCGAAGCGGCCGTCCTGCCGGGCGACCTGCAGCGCGGCGCCCTCGTCACGCTTGGCGTGCGTCCGGAACACCTGCAACTGCGCCAGGAGGCATACAATGCGGCCGAAGCCGCGGTCAGCCACGTGGAATATCTTGGCGACCAGTCAATTGTTTATGCCCACCTTCCCGGCATGGGCGGGCCGCTGGCGGTCAAGCTGGCCCCGGAAGCAGCGGCGCCCGCCCCTGGCGCGGCGGCAACCCTGTTCCTGCCGCCCGAGCGCTGCCTGCTGTTCGGTACCGATGGCAAGGCTTTCGCGCGGCCGTGAGAAATCGTTACAATTGGCTACTTCAGAAATCCGGTCCCATGACGAAATTATGGGAGAATAGAAGTTTGCCTCAACCACAAGAAGGATCACCTACCATGACCCAACACCGTTTCGCACGTATCGGCCTGCTGCTGGCAGCCATCGGCCTGGGCGCTGCCCCGGCTCTGGTCCAGACTGCCCACGCGCAAGACAAACAGGCCATCGCCGGCGCGCAGCAGGAGACTGTGCGTAAAGAGATGTACAAGCTGCTGGACAGTAAAGTCCTGGGCCCGCTGCTGGAAGCGAAAAAATACGCTGAAGTGAACGCCCTGCTGGCGGAAGCTGACGCCATGGCGAACAAGACCCCGTTCGAACAGTACATCATCAACCGTATGCGCCTGGCCGTGGCTTTCGGCACCAACGACAAGCCGAAGCTGATGGAAATGCTGACCTATGTGGTTAACTCCGGCCGTCTGGAAAAAGACGAACAGGCCAAGTTCACCCAGGCGCTGGCTGGCTACTACCAGGAAGACAAGAACTGGCCCAAGGTTATCGAGTACCTGACCAAGTACGGCCAACTGACCAACGACCCGAAAGTGCCGCGCCAGATCATGCAGATCCGCTTTGAATCGGGCGACCACAAAGGCGTCCAGGCTGACCTGATGAAGAAGCTGGAAGACGGCATCAAGAACAACCAGCCGCTGACCCGCGAAGAGCTGCACATGCTGGCCGACGCGTCGAACCGCCTGAAAGACAAGAACACCTACCTGACCGCGCTGGAAGCGCTGGTGCGCTGGCACCCACGCGACCAATACTGGTCGGACATGCTGTACCGCACCCGCGGCAAAGAGAATTACTCGAACCGCTTCTCGGCCGACATCGTGCGCCTGCAGAAGGTCGCCACCACCAAGATGGACGAGAACGACTACCTGGAGCTGGCTGAAATCGACCAGCTGGAAGGCCAGTTCATCGAAGGCAAGGCAGTGCTGGACGCGGGTATCGCCAACGGCGCTGTGAAGATGACCGACAAGGTCAAGAAGCTCAAGGCCCAGCTGGACAAGCAGGCTGCCGACGACACCAAGGGCATCGTTGCTTCGGAAGCGGCAGCACGCAAGGCCAAGAACGGCACCGGCCTGGTCAACCTGGGTTACGCGTTTGTGACCATGGGCCAGTACGACAAAGGCATCGCGCTGATCCAGGACGGTATCGCCAAGGGCGGCCTGAAGAACGCGGAAGACGCCAAGCTGCGCCTGGGCTACTCCTATGCGATGGCCGGCAAGAAGGAAGAGGCGATCAAGACCCTGGAATCGGTGCAAGGCGCCGACGGCCGTGCCGACCTGGCGCGCTACTGGATTCTGTGGGTTAACCGTCCATACGACGCGACCGTGGGCGACGACAAGTAATCCGCGCCCTCGCGAAAGCAAAAAGCGGGAACGGCCTTCGGGCCCTTCCCGCTTTTTTTATACCTTGATATAGATGCGTTTGCGGTCGAGCAGGTAGCCGACCAGCCAGCAGGCCAGCGTGAACGCCAGTGCGAACGCCAGCGAGGCGGCCTTCGGATTGGCCGCCGCCTGTACCGCAGCGGCCAGCCGCTCCAGTGCACCGCCCTTTCGCATCGCAACGACGGCCACTTGCGATAGCACGTAGATGAACAGCGTGTTCCTGCCGAATACTTCAAAGAAGTACGTCCAGCCGCGCGCACCGCGCACTTCGATCACCCATGCCAGGGCGACCAGCACCAGCAGCGCGGTGCCGGTCGAAAGCAGCACATAGCTGCCGGTCCACAGCTTCTTATTGATCGGCAGCAGCGGCGACCAGCCAAGCGCCAGCACCGACAACACGACGCCCGCCGTTGCCAGCGTGGCCAGCGCGCGAGGCGTGGCGCCGTGCTGGCGCAGGTAGCTGCCGGCGAAGTAGCCGGCAATGACATTGACGACCGCAGGCAAGGTACCGAGCAGGCCCTCGGGATCAAAGGGGATGCCTTCCCCTTTGTACATATGTCCGGCGCCGAACAGCGAGAGGTCGATCGCGCGGCCGATATTGCCCTCCAGGGTGTAATCGCCGAACAGTGCCAGCACCAGCCAGTGGCCAAGCAGAGCCAGCACGCTGAACACCAGCGCACCGCGCGCGCCCAGGTAATGCAGCACCAGCGCACCGATGCCGAAGCACAGGCCAATGCGCTGCAGCACGCCGGGGATGCGGACTTCGCTGAGCGGGCCACCCAGCTTGGGCAGCAGCATCAGCATCAGCCCAAGCGCGACGATGGCGGCGCTGCGCTTGCCGATCTTGGCCAGCACGGCACGTTCACCCATGCCTTCGTAGCGCGGCAAAGTGAATGCCAGCGCATTGCCGACCACGAACAGGAAGCTGGGGAACACCCAATCGGTCGGCGTGAAGCCATGCCACGGCGCGTGCAGCAGCGGCGCGTAGACGTGGCTCCAACTGCCGGGGGTGTTCACCACGATCATCAGTGCGACGGTCAGGCCGCGCAGCACATCCAGCGATTGGTAGCGGCTAGCGCTCATCGCGCGGACCCGCCGGGGAGCATGGCGCGGTGGTAAGCAGCCGGCGGCACGTCCGGCATGGTGCTGCAGTTGCCGTCCGCCCCGGTGAGCGGCTGGCTGCACGGCTTATCGCGGTCCAGCGACCAGAAATGCAGCCCCGCCATGCCAAGCCGTTGCACCGCTTCGGCGTTGAGCTGGGCATCGCTCACGGTATAGACATTTTCGATCACGTCATTCACGCCAATCATCGGCGTCAGCGCGATCTGCGCCAGCGGCAGCTTATACTTGCGCTCCACATTGCGCGCCGCCTGCACGGCCGATGCTCCCATGTCGCAGCGGCCGCCCCGCACCACGCACACCTTGGCGCTGGCCGGACCATAATCCATCACCATCAGATTCAACACGAAATCCTGCACGCCATGCCGGCGCAATGCGGCCAGCACCGTCTCGCCAGTCTTGTTCAGGCTCTTATTGGTGCCGTCCGACGCCGCATGGGTCGCCACGGTGAAGCTGTAGCGCAGCTGGGGGTACTTGCGCTGCACATGGCGCACCCGCTGCATCAGCGATGCGATCTGAGCCGCGCTCTGCCCCGCCTCGATATCGAAATCAAAGCCTACCAGGCGCGGCGACATATAGCGCGCCACGAAGCGCTCCATGCCCGCATCGCTGGCGCAGGTGAAGACGCCGCCCTGCCCACCGGTGGAGATGATGTAATCGTTCGCCGCACTGGCCACATTGGCCTCCGCCACCGCCTGCCCCGGCACCTTGCCCGGCCATACTTCCTCACCGCACTCGCCGGTCGCAAACGCCCAGGTCAGTACCGTGCCCGCCGCCAGCGGCGCGCCATCCGGTGCCATGGAACTGGCGCGCACCACGGTGCCGGCCGGCGCCAGGCCGAAGAACTGGTACGGCCCAAAGGCCGCGCGCGGCGCAGCGACAGCCGCACAGCTTGCGGCGGCAAGCAACGCCGCCAGCATCAATCTTTTCATGCCCTACTCTCCCTGGGTAGCCAGCGCCAGCACGAAAGCCTTGTCCAGGCCCGGCGCGGCCGGCGCGCTCCACCAATAATTGACCATCACATTAAGCACCCCGATCGATTCCACGTGATGCCACCAGAACGGAGGAAGGTACAGCGCGTCGCCCGGCTCCAGTTCAACCACCACCGCGTGCTGCAAGGCTTCGCGGAAGCGCGGGAACCGCTCGTAATCCGGCGCGCGGAACGACACCAGGCTGATAGGCGTCGGCGTCGGCGCAAAGTCCAGCGGCCCGATATACAGGTTGGCCGCCTGCTCCGGCGGGAACAGCGTAAAACGGCGCCGCCCGCTGACCACGCAAGCCAGGTTGTGCGACTCATCGAAATGCGCCGGGGTCACCACCTCGTTGCCCAGCCAGAGCCGGGGCCGCACGTCAGCCGGCAGCAAGGGCTGCGGATTGGCAGCCGCAAAGCCCGGCAGGCACTCGTCCAGCAGCGCGCTTTGCATCGCCACCGCCGGCGCGCTGGCAAACTGCGAATAGCGCGCCACCTGCTCGATCACCTGCGACACGGTACGCTTGCTGCGCACGAAATTGAAACCCTGCATATCCGGCGTATAGAACAGCCGCCCCTGCGCCTCCGGCGGCATCAGCACCGCATCGCAGGCGCCGCCGCGGTCGAACTGCAGCAGATAGGCGCACAGCGCTTCCGGGCCCTGCCCAGCCGCCTGCACGGCAGCCCAGTCGCGTACCAGTCCGCGCAGGACCGCCGGCTGGTGCCGGGCCACGACTTCTTCCTGAAAGCGCATTGCCTCCTCCTCATGAAAAAACCCCGCCGCAGCGGGGTTCCGGTCCACATCAAGCAATCAATACTTGAAGCGCAGGCCCGCGTAGTACTGCACGCCGTTGGCGTAGAAGCGCGCTGGCTGGTCTTTATTGTAGACGTAGTTCTTCAGGATCGGATCATTCAGGTTCTGGCCGCTGAAGGTGAAGACCAGGTTCTTGGTGATCGAATAGTTGAACGACGCCGACAGCTGGCCGATGGCAGCCATGTACAGCGGCGTGCCACGGTCCTGGGCAGCCAGGAAGTCCGAACGCCATGCGTAGCTCAGACGCACGTTGAACTTGTCGTTCTCATAGAACGCGCCAACGTTGGCAGTGGTCTTCGATGCGCCCAGCATATCGCAAGGGCTGGCCGAAGTACTGGTCTGGGTATGCGGGCAGGAGCCGAACTTCTGCTTCGAATCGGCCAGGGTCACGTTCGCATCCCAGCCGAAGCCCGAACCCAGAGGCATCTGCAGGTTCACTTCCAGGCCCTTCACGTCAGCATCGACGTTGGTCGGCGAAGTGATCACGTATTCCGCGAACACGGGCTTGCCGCTTTGCTGCGAAGCGCGGCTGTCGATGAAGGTGCCGCGGCTGGTGCCGTAGCCCACGTAGTCCTTCAGGCCCATGTAGAACACGCCAACCGACGCCAGGGCGCGCGGAGCGAAGTACCACTGCAGGGTCGCGTCGATGTTGTTCGACTTGGTTGGCTTCAGTGCCGCGTTACCGCCGTTGCCGGTGTGGGTTTCGTCGGTCAGCGACACGGTGCCGCCCAGGGCGCCGAAGTCAGGACGGGTCATGGTGCGGGAGATGCCGAAGCGCGCCACCACATCCTTGGCTACGTCGAAGCGCAGGTTAGCGCTAGGCAGGACTTCGGTACCGTTGTTCTCGATACGGGTCTGCTGCACGAAACCGCCCCATGGGAAGGCCGGCAGGTTCTGGCCCGGCAGCTGGTTAGGCAGGATCTGGTAGCCGTTCGACTCGCCTTCGGTGCGCACGATACGCACGCCGGCATTGCCGCTCCAGTTTTCGCCTTCGAACTCACCCATCGCGTAGACCGCTTTGGTCTTCTCGGTCAGGTTGAACATGTCCGGATAGTAGGTGCGGTCCTTGCTGCGGTTCGAGTGCACATTGCCCCACTCGTTCAGGATCGAGCGGTCCAGCTGCCATACGTTGCGCGGGAAGTCGCCGCCCAGGTCCTTGCCGAAATCGCCTGGATAGGTGGTGCCGTTCCATGCCGGGTTGGTGTTGGCGGTGCCAGGTTCGGTGTTGGACCAGTTCGGGCCTTGCGCCACCGCGAAGTTGCTGCGCTTGTGGTTGGTGCCGCGCACACCGAACTTGATCTCACGCAGCGGGCCGGCTTCCAGCTTGAAGGCGGCATCCAGCTGGCCGTAGGTCTCTTCATCCGAAGTGGTAGCCGGGCTATAGCCGAACACCCAGTCCAGGATGGTGCCGGTGAACTTGGAAGTGTCGATGCTCGGGAACTTCACGGTGGCTGGGGAACCCATGCCGTTCAGCTGGTACATCACGCCGGAATTGTTCACGTCACCTTCGTACACGCCCTGGGATGGGGTTTCGCCGGTGCCCTTGGTCTTGCCGATCGAGCCGCTGATGGTCAGGTCGTTGCTAGGACGCCATTTACCAGCAATATCGCCGAACTGGGATTTCGCGAAAGCGCCTTCGCGCACGATGTCGTCGACGATACCGTAACGCAGCGGGTTGGCAGCGGTGCCTTTGTTCGAGTACACCACCGAAGTCAGGGTGCCATTGTGCACGGTGTACGAATCCGGCACCACATTGCCGCCGATGGCGCCGTTGGCGGCCATGTCGGTCATATAGTTGCGGTTGTAGTTGGAGGCATTCAGCTTGGAGTTGAAGTAGGTCGCTTCCAGGGAGAAGTCGCGGCTAGGCTTCAGCTGCACGCTCACGCTGCCACCCTTGCGCTCGCGCTCCTGCTCGAACAGGGAGGAGCCGATCAGGCGTGGGTACCAGACATTGGCCAGGTCAGGCTTGGCCTTGGCCAGGTCGCTGGTCGGGGAGATTTGCGTCCACTGCAGCAGTTCCTGGCCATCGCGGCGCAGGCTGCGCTTTTCCGAGAATATCTGCACCAGGGCGCCCAGGGTGCCGGTGTCGTTCTTCCAGTTGGCCAGCAGGGAGATTTGCGGATCGGTCTTGCCGGCCAGGGTCGAATGCACGGCCTGCACGGAGCCTTCCAGCACCAGCGGCTCCTTGAAGTCCAGCGGCTTGCGGGTGATGATGTCGACGGTACCAGCGGCGCCGCCTTCCACCAGGTCAGCGGTCGGCGACTTGCGCACGACAACCTGGCCTACGATTTCGGAAGGCAGCAGGGAGTACGAAGCGGTACGGCCCACGGCGCCGCCCACCTGGTCCAGCACGAACCAGTCGCCGGACGACAGCGAGTGGCCGTTGATGGTGGTCTGGGTCAGCGAAGGCGCGGTGCCGCGCAGACTGACACGGTCGTTCTCGTCGAAGCCACCGGAGCCGGCGGCCGAGGTGGAAATGTTCACGCCCGGCAGACGCTGCAGCGAGTCCGCTACGTTCTTGTCCGGCATCTTGCCCACGTCTTCGGCGGTGACCACCTCGATGTTGGCGGCGGCATTGCGTTTGACCGACAGCGACTGCTGCAGCGAACCGCGAATACCAGTTACGACCACCACGTTGTCGCCTTCTTTGGCTTCCTGCTGCGCGAAGGCTGGCGATGCCAGGCCCAGTGCCAGCACGGCGGTCGCGGTCGCGATCGGCGTCAGGACGGTAAGGTTGCGCGGTTTAGCTGCTTGCTGATGTTGTTTCATTTACTCCCCCAATGGTTTGGATCTTTAACTGATCCGGTCTCAACTTAAAAATCTACTCCACTACAAAACCAATCGAGCGCCAATATACCCCGTTTGAATACCAGAACACTACCAATTTTCATATTTTTTTCATATGTTGTACTGAAAATACATACCACTTTGACCAAAACTTGCCATTGTTAGCGCTACCTCATAGGGAGCGTTGATTTTGCGCAATGCATACCTCTGGTCATAAGGTCTTTTTTTGGTATTATCGGCCGCACACAACGGGAGACCAGATGACAACGCTCGCGCAGATCATGGAAGAACTGGTGCAGACCAGTAGCCAACCGCTGTACCAGTTGCTGCAACGCGCCTTGCGCGAGGCGATCAACTCCCACCTGTATGGCCCCGACGAGGCCCTGCCCGCCGAACGCATCCTGGCGGCCGACCTGAACGTCTCCCGCATTACCGTGCGCAAGGCCATCGACGGCCTGGTGGAAGAAGGCTTGCTGGTGCGCCGCCCCGGCTCGGGCAACTTCATCAACACCCGCATTGAAAAGAATTTCGCCAAGCTGACTTCCTTCTCGGAAGACATGCGTTCGCGCGGGCGCACGCCGCGCAGCGTGTGGCTGAAGAAGTCGGAAGGCACCGTGACGCCGGAAGAAGCGCTGCGCCTGCGCTTAAGCCCGGGCGCGCCGGTCTACCGCTACCACCGCATCCGCTTCGCCGACGATGTGCCGATGTGCGTGGAATACGCCACCATCGTGGCCAATGCCCTGCCCTCGCTGGAAGCGGTGGATGTGTCGATGTATGAAGCGCTGGAAGCGGCCGGCCACCGTCCCGTGCGCGCCTTGCAGCGCCTGTCCGCCCTGCTGCTGACAGGCGAGCAAGCGCGCCTGCTGCAGGCGAAGGAAGGCGATGCCGGCCTGGCCGTTGAACGCCTCGGTTTCCTGCGCGACGGCCGCGCAGTGGAATTCTGCCGTTCGATCTTCCGCGGCGATATGTACGACTTCGTGGCGGAACTCAGTACGCCCTGACGCCCAGGCTTAGCGCGGCAGCCAGTTCCGCAAACGCTGCAGCTGCGCCGCGTATTGCCCTTCCAGGCAGGTTGCAATGCCAACCGCCGCAGCGCATTCCACATCGCGCTGTTTCAGCCAGCTGCGCTGCAGGTCGCGCAATTGCTGCTGCGCCCCCGCAGTCGCCACGCCGTGACGCATTTCGCGCACCAACTGCGCCAGCTCAAGGTCGCGCTGCGCGAGGCCTGGCGTGGTGCAGATAACCTGTTCGGTGCGCGTTACGGCCTGGGCGCAGTCAAACGACGGGCCGCCGGGCGGCGGCTCGAAACGCATCGGCGGCACGAACTGCTCGCGCGCTAGTGCGGTTTGCTTGCCCTCCTTTGCCACGAACCATACTGCAGACGGTTGCAGGCCCTGATCCGCGAGCCAATTGCGCACCGCGTGGCGCGCCGCGGCCGGCAGGCTGGCCGCTTGCAGGTTGTTTGAGCCTAACCACAGCGTGCTGCCATCGTAGCTGGCGCCCAGCCCCGCGCCGCGCTGGATGTCGTACCAGTACATGCCCTTGACGTCGCACATGTGCGCCACACAGGCTGAGGCCACGAAGTAGCGCCCGCCCTCAACCTGCACCGGATCGGGCGGGCCACCCAGCCCGTCCAGCACATCGCCGGCCAGGGCTGCGGGTACGGTACGCTGCACTAGAGCCCTGGTGCGCTTGTCCCAGATAAAGCGGTTGGTCGAAGCTCCCTGGTACGACAGCGGCCAGGCCGCCGGCCCGGCCAGCGCGCTGCCAGCCAGCGCCGCGCTAACGACGAAAGCCAGCCAGCGCATCAACGCTTGGCCTTGGATGCATCGGCGGCGATCACCACCGCCAGCCTGGCCGGGTCGACATGCTTGCGGAAGGCTGCGCTGACCTGCTCCGCCGTCAGCGCTCTCAGCTTCGCCTCATACTCCTTGCTCCACAAGAAGGTGCGGTCCAGGTAGCGGAAGCGCGACCAGGCGCTGGCCACCACGTCGTCTTTCGAGCGGTTCTGCACGCGCTGCTGCATCAGGCCGGACTTGGCGCCCGCCACCTCCGCTGCGGTAAAGCCATTCTTGACGGCGCGCTCCAGTTCCTGACGGATGGCCGCCTCCAGTTTGGCCATATTCTGCGGCGCGGCAATCGCTTCGATGGTGAAGCCGCCGGCATCGTCGCGGTCGCCGGCGTCGAGCGACGATGCGCCGCCGTAGGACAGCCCATCCTTCTGGCGGATGCGGTCCATCAGGCGCGATTTCAGGCCGCCGCTGCCGAAGATGAAGTTGGCCAGGTCCAGCGCCGCGTAGTCTGGATGGTCGGTGCGCATGGCGATGTTCACGCGCGCCGCGTACATGCCATTCTCCTTGTCCGGCGTATCCAGCGTAATGCGGGTCGGCGCCTTGTCGATATGCTTGTCAAGCACGGGCGCATAGGCCGACTTGCTTTGCCAGCCAGCCAGTTCCTCGCCCGCCACCTTGAGCAGTTCAGCCTTGTCGAAATCGCCCACCACCGACAACTCGGCATGCGAGGCGCCGTAGAAAGCCGCGTGGTAAGCCTTCAAGTCCTCCAGCTTGAGCGCCTTGACCGCGTCCAGCTGCTCATCGAGCGACATCACGTAGCGCGGGTCGCCCTTCGGCCAGTGGTTGAAATACTCCGCCAACGCACGGCCCGCCATGGCTTGCGGATCATTGCGCGAAGCCTCCATGCCGACGATCCACTGCTGGCGCATCTGCTCGAATTCCGTCGCCGGGAACGACGGCTCCTTCAGCACATGCGCCTGCAGGCGCAGCGCCGCGGCCAGGTGTTCGCGCGTGGTTTCGAAGTGGTACAAGCCGCCCGACATCTTCAGCTTCGACATCGCGTCGGCCAGCTGCGCGCGCGTGTATTTGCTGGTGCCGCGCGCCAGCATCTGATCGGTGGCCGCGGCCACGATCTGCTGGCCGAACTGGTTCTTCTCATCGCCCCAGTGCAGGCGCAAGTCCACCGCCACGGTTTCGCCGCGGTTACGCTTCGACAGCAGCGCCAGCTTGATGCCGCCCAGCTCTTTCAGCTCGGTGCGCGCCATGATGTTGTCCTGGCTCGGATCGAAGACTTCCGACGTCAGGCCAGCAGCCTTGCCCTTGTAGTCTTTCAGCAGTTCCGCCGCCGTCGGCGCTGCACCGATTTCGGCACGCTGCGGCGCATCGTCCGGAACGAAGGTGCCCACCACACGGTTATCGCGCTTCAGGTAGCGTCCTGCCGCTTCCGCCACCTGCGCCGAGGTGATCGCGCCCAGGCCGTCACGCCCCTGGAACAGCAGGCGCCAGTCGCCCAGCGCGATATGCTCGCTCAGCGCCACGCCCACCTGCTGCGGATTGTTCAGCGCCTTCTCGATGCCGTTGCTGTACTCGCGGCGGGTGCGCTCCATTTCCTCATCGCTCGGTGCGGACTTGGCAAAGCCCTCCACCGCCGCAATCAGCTCATCGCGCACCGGCGCCACCGGCTGCCCCATTTTCACCACCGCGCCGAACACTTGCAGGCTTGGTGCGAACCCCGGCTGGCTGAAAGCGAATACCTGCGCCGCCTTGCCGCTTTCCACCAGCTGCTTGTGCAGGCGGCCGTTCGGCGTATCGCCCAGCACCTGGTTCATGAAGGCCAGCGGATCGGCATCGGCATGCAGGCCGGATGGGATCTTGTACCCCACCAGCACGATCTGCACGTCGCCCTTGCGGCGCACCACGTACTGGCGCTCGCCGTCCTGGGCCGGTTCCACGGTCCAGAACTTCGGCAGCACGCGCTTGGGCTTGGGGATGACGCCGAACGTCTTGCTGATCCACGCCAGCGTCTGCGACGGGTCGAACTTGCCCGCCACCAGCAGCACCGCGTTGTCCGGCTGGTAGTAGGTGCGGTAGAAGGCCTGCAGGTTCTCGATCTTGACGTTCTCGATGTCGCTGCGGTTGCCGATGGTGGAGCGGCCGTAGCTGTGCCAGTCGTAGGCGATGCTCTCCATGCGCTTGTACAGCACCTCGAACGGACTGTTCTCGCCGCTCTCGTACTCGTTGCGCACCACGGTCATTTCGGAATCCAGGTCCTTCTTCGCGATGAAGGATTTGGTCATGCGCTCGGCTTCCATATCCAGCGCCCACTTCAGGTTTTCCGGGCTGGCCTGGAACACCTCGTAGTAGTTGGTGCGGTCGAGGGAAGTGGTGCCGTTATAGTCCATTCCGCGCTCGGAGAACTGCTGCGGGATATTGCGGTGGCGCGGCGAGCCTTTGAACAGCAGGTGCTCCAGCAAATGCGCCATGCCGGTCTCGCCATAGTTCTCATGGCGCGAGCCCACCAGGTAGGTCACGTTGACGGTGACGGTCGGCTTGGACGCATCGGGGAACAGCAGGACTTTGAGCCCGTTGGGCAGGCGGTATTCGGTGATGCCTTCGATCGAAGGCCCTTTGGAGACCCCAGCTGGCAGGGTCTGCGCGAAGGAAGAAGATGCGGTCAGCAGCAGCGCTGCGACATAGCGGATTTGCATGGCGTCCTGCTCATGTTGGCAAAACACCTATGCTACGCCAACTCAGGCCTTTTCGTCAGGTAGGAGGCAGGCTTCCACCACCTGCAGCTTGTTATCCTTGGCGAATTCCTTGACGAAGTTGTAGGCCATCGGCTGCAGGTCGCGCAGCCCCTCGTTGACTACAACGGCTTTCACGCCGTTGACGACGGTCGGGGTGACGTAGGGCGAGAACTGGAGGTGGGCATGGCGGCCGCCGGAGCCTTCCGGGCGAAAGCACGACAGCACACCGGCCAGTCGTTCCGCCCAGTCGCTGGGACGGAATTGCTTGCCGTCGGTCGTCAGCCCAAGAATGAAAAACTCGCTGGCCATATACCGGAATCCAAGTTGCTGTAAGGAACCCCAGTATTATATCTTATAGAAGACCTGAGCGGGGTTCCGGCTTCAGGCCATTTTAGCCCAGCCAGACAGCCCCGGACAGCAGAAGCAGCAACATCATCCACAGCAGCAACGCACGCCAGACCAGGCCGACCGTGCTTTGCAGGGCGCGCACGCCCGGCTCATCGCCCGGCAGCTGGTCCACTTCCATATCGCTGATATCGACAGTCGCCGCATCGGAAGGGATGATCTTGGCCGCGTTTTCATTCGGGGTCCCCAGGCGCACGCCCATGGCGCCGCCGCCGGCCGACAGGATGATGCCGATCGCTTCATCCTTCCAGCGGTGGGCGAAATTACGCCAGGCGTAGATCGCGTCTTCGAAATTGCCGACCACGGCGAAGGCCACGGCGGTCAGGCGGGCCGGGATCCAGTCGATCCAATAGAAGGCCTTGGCAGCGAATTCGCCGAAGGCTTCCTGGCGCATATGCTCCGGCTCATTCCAGGCGCGCGCCAGGTATTCGGCCACGCGGTACAGGATGGCGCCGCAAGGACCAAGCGGCATCAGGAACCAGAAGAACACGCCGAACACGTTGCGGTGGGTGGTGACCAGCGCCTTCTCCACGGCGATACGGGAAATCTCGCTGACTTCCATGCCCACGGTATCGATCTTGCACCACTCGGCCAGCAGGGTGCGGGCCTGGCTTTCGTCGCCGGCGTTCAGGGCCAGCTGGATCGAGGTGAAGTAATGGCTGTAATGGCGGAAGCCCAGCGTCAGGTAGACGATCAATACATTCCACGCGAAAGCCGCCAGCAGCAGGTTATAGCGCAGCAGCAGCCAGTACACCAGGCCGGCCGGCAGCGTCAGCGCGCCGATCAGCAGGAACCAGCCCATGCGACCGTGGCTCGCGTGACCAGCATTGAACCACTGTTCCATGCGCACGGCCAGGCGCTTGAACTCCGCCCAGATCGGGTTGTCCGCGCGCAGGGGCTTCAGTTGTTCAAACAGCAAGGCCACGAGAATGGAGAGGAAAGTCATCTAGATCCTTTTGAATAGCAATACCACAATGCCCGCTACGATAGCTTATGCGCGCAAGAAATGAAACAGGTTGCGCAGCATGCCGGCCGTTGCACCCCAGATAAAATAGTTTTGGTACGGCATTGCATAGAAGCGCCGCCGGCCGTTCGGCAAATCGACCGCCAGCAATTGGTGGTTGGCGCCATCCATCAGGAAGTGGAACGGCACCTCGAAGATTTCCGCCACCTCGAACGGGTCGGCCTGCAACTCGAACGGCGGCGTGACCAAGCCCACCACCGGCGTCACCGCATAGCCGGTGCCGGTGTAGTACAGCGGCAAGGTACCGATCACGTCGATATGGCGCCGATCGAGGCCGATCTCCTCCGCCGTTTCGCGCAATGCGGTATCGATGGCATCGGCATCGCTCTGCTCGGCCCGTCCGCCCGGGAAGGCGATCTGGCCCGCATGGTCGTTCAGGTGCGCGGTGCGCATTGTCAGCAGCAGGCGCAGGCCATCCTCGCGCAGCACCAGCGGCACCAGCACCGAAGCCGGCGTCGGCGCACCGCGGTGCAAGCCAAGCGGGGGCTCGGACGGTTCCGGCGTCCATTCGGGCGGCGCCGCAAAGCGCTGGCGCAGCCAGTCGGGCGCCAGGCGCTCAAGCAGCACGGCGGCTTCGCCGGCAATCGCTTCAATCGGAAGTTGGGTCGGATCGAAAGGTGTTTTGGCCATACCCGGCATTGTACCAACTGCCCTCCCCTGCGCACGCCCCTTGCGTCATCTCAACGCGCCCACCCGGCTGCAAGCCTAGACTCCCCCAATGGCCACACGCACCCATCCTGCCCACTACGACTCTCCTTGGAAAACCGCGCTGACGCACGGCTTCCGCGCGTTCATGGCTTTCTATTTCCCGGAGCTGGCCGCACAGATCGACTGGTCCAAGCGTCCTCGCTTCCTCGACAAGGAATTCGCCCAGGTCGGCTTTGGCGACCAGCCCGAAGGCCGCCTGGCCGACAAACTCGTCGCAATTTACCTGCACGACGGTAGCGAGCAATGGATCCTGGTGCACATAGAAGTCCAGGCTCAGCGTGATGAGTCATTGGCCCGCCGGGTGCTGCAATATAACTATCGCATTTTCGAGCAGTTCAATCGACCGGTCGCGAGCCTTGTCCTGCTGGCGGACGACTCGCCAAGCTGGCGCCAGGACTCGTTTCACAACTGCGTGTTGGGAACAGTGATGGGCATTACTTTTGCGACCGCCAAGTTGTTGGACTTTGCAGGCCGGAGCGAAGAACTCCTTAACTCGCGTAACCCCTTCGCCCTGGTCACCGTTGCCCATCTGCGCACCCAGCAAACCGTACAAAACCCTGAAGAGCGCCTTTCAGCGAAATGGCATCTGACGGAGCTACTGCTGCAACGCGGTTGGGGCAAAAAGCGCATAATGATCCTATTCAAAGTAATCAATTGGATGATGACCTTGCCGGAGCCACTACAGTTGCGTTACCGGCAGGCCGTTCGCAAGTTTGAAAGGAGCGGTCACATGGAGTGGATTGACCCATATGACCAGATTCGTCTGGAAAAATTGCGCCAAAGAGTCCTGAACCAAGGGCGCAAAGAGGGCCGCGAGGAAGGCCGCGAGGAAGGCCGCGAAGAAGGCCGCGAAGAAGGCCGCGAGGAAGGTGCTGCACTACTTCTGGAGCAACAGCTTACGCTGCGCTTCGGCCCGCTGCCGCAGACAGTCAAGAAGAGACTCGCCGAGGCTGATCTGGAACAATTAGTCGCCTGGAGTGGCGCCCTGCTGGAAGCGCAATCGCTGCGGCAAGTGTTCAAGTAAAAAAAGGACACCCGAAGGTGTCCTTTTTCCGAATCCAATACCGAAGTATCGATTACGCTGCTGGAGCCGCTTTGCGGTTCGGCAGTTTTTCCTTGATACGTGCGGACTTGCCCGAACGCTCACGCAGGTAGTACAGCTTAGCGCGACGTACGTCACCACGGCGTTTCACTTCGATCGAAGCGATCAGCGGGGAGTACAGCTGGAAGGTACGCTCAACGCCTTCGCCGGACGAGATCTTACGAACGATGAAGTTCGAGTTCAGGCCGCGGTTACGGCGAGCGATCACAACGCCTTCGTAAGCCTGGGCGCGCTTGCGGGTGCCTTCAACTACGTTCACGTTGACGACCACGGTGTCACCAGGGGCGAACTCAGGGATGTTCTTGCCCAGGCGAGCGATTTCTTCTTGTTCCAGTTGCTGGATCAGGTTCATTTCATGCTCCTATAACCATCTTGCCGGCGCGATCAAGGATGCCCGGTAGAGGATGGGGTTAAACACGGCAGGCAACATGCCTGCCACGGTACTACAACGGGTTTACAAACCCGCCAAAAACTTTTCATCCTTCTTCGAGAGCAGGCCAGCTTCGCGGGCCTTGACCAGCAGGTCGGGACGCTTGCGCGCCGTCGCCTCCAGCATGCGCTCACGGCGCCACTTCTCGATTTCAGCATGGTTGCCGCCCATCAGGACCGGGGGCACGCTCACGCCTTCGTAATTCTCTGGCCGCGTATAGTGCGGCGAATCCAGCAAGCCGTTGACGAACGAGTCTTCGACCGCGGAAGCATCGGTATTCAGCACGCCTGGCAGCTGGCGCACCACGGCATCCATCAGGGCCATGGCAGGCAGTTCGCCGCCGGACAGCACGAAATCGCCGAGGCTGATTTCTTCATCGACGCAACGGTCCAGCAAACGCTGGTCCACCGCCTCATACCGGCCGCACAGGATGACGAGACCGGGCTCCTGCTTCAGCTGCATCACGCGCTCGTGCGTCAGCTGCTTGCCTTGCGGCGACATGTACACCACGCGCGGCGTTGGCAGGCCGGACACGACCTGGCGCTGCTTCGCAGCCTGGATCGTTTCTTCCAGCGGTTTGGCCAGCATCACCATCCCCGGGCCGCCGCCGTAAGGGCGGTCATCCACGGTGCGGTGGTTGTCGGTGGTGAAATCGCGCGGATTCCACAGCGACAGGCCCCAGCGCTTCTGCTCGAACGCACGGCGGGTTACGCCGGACTGCGTCAAGGCAGCGAACATTTCAGGGAACAGGGTGATAACGTCGAATTGCATTGTGCGGTTCCGGATTAGTAATCCAGGCCCCAGTCCACGATGATTTTCTTCGCGTCCTTGTCCACCTTGATAACAAACTGGCTTACAAACGGGATCAGGCGCTCCTGCGTCTTCCCTTCGGCTTCGTACTCGACGCGCAGGATGGACTGAGGTCCATTGCTCATCATGTCACCCACCGTACCAAGGCTTTCGCCCTGCAGATTCTCTACCGCCAGGCCGAGCAAGTCGCCCCAGTAGTATTCATCTTCTTGCAGCTGCGGGAAGTCGGCACGCGACACGAAGACCGAGGCACCTTTCAGTGCTTCCGCCTCGTTGCGGTCCGTCATACCGACGATGGTGGTAACAACGTCGCCACCATGCAGCTTAGCCCGCTTGACTTCTACGTCACGCAGGCTTGGCTTATCGAGCCACCAGGTGGTGGCGTGCAGCAGCGCATCTGCCTCGGAGGAGAAGGGTCGGACACGGACCCCGCCAGTGATGCCATAGGCACCGGAAACAAAGCCAACCTGAACCAGGTCAGCCGGGGCTTGCGCCCCAGATGCGGTCTTGCTGCTCAAAGCTGAAATTAAGCAGCTTTCTGGGTAGCAACCAGCTTGGCAACAGCTGGGGACAGCTGTGCGCCAACGCCTTGCCAGTAAGCCAGACGGTCAGCAGCAACGCGGAAGGTTTCTGCTTGGCCGGTAGCCATTGGGTTGAAGAAGCCGATACGCTCTACGAAACGGCCGTCACGACGATTGCGGGAATCGGTAGCAACGATGTTGTAGAAAGGACGCTTCTTGGCGCCACCACGGGACAGACGAATAACGACCATAATATTTCCAAAAAAGAGTGCTGAGTCGGATAAAGCCGCAAATTATAGCGCGCTTTAACTCCAACCGGCAAGATTAATCAAATTGGTGGGGATTTGGACAGTCCGTGATTATCCCCCGTTCTGGCCTCGGCGGCAACAGCTTTGTTGTGAGATACTGCCGGTTTTTCGGACTTTCCGGCTGCAATCATGTCTGTTTTACACAAGAACAAAACTTTCGCCACCCTGCTCGCCTCCGTCACCGGCGGCATTGGCCTGCACCGCTTCTATCTGCGCGGCGTGTCCGACAAATGGGGCTGGCTGCACGCCGCCAGCCTGCTGGGCGTGGCCGCCGTGTTCGCCGCCTGGCCGAAAGCCGATCCCTACTTCCTGCTGCTGCCCCTGATCCTGTCGATGCTGGTCGGCTTCCTGGAAGCGCTGGTGCTGGGCCTGATGCCCGACGAAAAATGGGATGCCACTTTCAATAGCGGCAGCGGCAAGCAATCCAACTCCAACTGGCCACTGGCCGTGATCCTGGTCGCGACCCTGATGGTCGGCGCCTTCGGCCTGATCGGCGCCATCGCCCGCCTGTTCGACCTGCTCTACACCGGCGGCGTCTACGGCTAAGCTGATCTGCCGCAACGTCTTGTCACAATTGTGCATTCCAAACGGCAACTGTTGACCTATACTTCCAGTCACCAACAACCGTTTTAGGAGCACACAATGAAATTAACTAAATTCCTCTTGCCAGCCATCCTGGCCGTAACGGTTACCGGCGCATACGCACAACCGAAAAAGGTTTGCGCCGAATGCGGCACCGTGACCGCGATCAAGGTCGTTGAAAAAGACGGCGAAGGCAGCGCGACCGGCATGGTAGCCGGCGGCGTCGCTGGCGCCCTGCTGGGCCACCAGGTTGGCGGCGGCACCGGCAAGACCCTGGCCACCGTGGCCGGTGCAGCTGGCGGCGCCTACGCCGGCAAGAAGATCGAGGGCAAAATGAACAAGGTCAAGGAATGGCACGTGACCGTCAAGTACGAAACCGGCAAGTCCGGCAGCGTCGTGCTGAAGGAAGATCCGCATCTGCGCAATGGCGACAAGGTCAAGCGCGAGAACGGTCAACTGAACCGCATCTAAGTCCTGCGCGACAGCAGTAATCCCATACCCGCGCCGGCCCCCCGGCCGGCGCAAGTGCCGGTTTAATAACGGTTTACACCCCGGGGGGGGGACCCCCCCG
>NZ_JASATG010000044.1:0-32580 GCF_038440195.1 Pseudoduganella sp. OTU4001
GGGGGGGGGGGGGGGTACCCCTTGGGGGGCGGGGCGGCGGGGGGTTTCGGGCGCGGCCCCCCCGGAAGTCAAGCTCACCGGCCAGTACCTCGACATCGTCGGCAGCGGCTACGTCAAGCTGCTGCAAATGATCGTGATGCCGCTGATTATGGTGTCGATCGTGTCGGCCATCCTCAAGCTGCGCAACGCCAGCTCGCTGGGCAAGATCAGCGCCCTCACCATCGGCACCCTGATGCTGACCACCACCGTGGCGGCGGCGATCGGCATCCTGATGGCCAAGCTGTTCGGGCTGAGCGCGGTGGGGCTGGCTTCCAACGCGGCCGAAGTGGCGCGCGGCGCCTACCTGGAAGGCAAGCTGGCCGACGCGCAGGCGATCTCGCTGCCGAACATGCTGCTGTCCTTCATCCCCAGCAATCCCTTCCTCGACATGACGGGCGCGCGCAAGACTTCCACCATCGCGGTGGTGGTGTTTGCGGTGTTTATCGGCGTGGCGGCGATCGGCATCGCGGAGAAAAAGCCGGACCACTTCACTTCCTTCGACCATGCGGTGCACGTGGCGCATACCATCGTGATGCGCATGGTGACGCTGGTGCTGCGCCTGACGCCCTACGGCGTGTTCGCGCTGATGGCGCAGGTGGTGGCCAGCTCCAGCTATGCCGATATCCTGAACCTGATCGGCTTCGTGGTGGCGTCCTACTGCGCACTGCTGCTGATGTTCGGCGTGCACCTGGCCATGGTGTCGGCCAGCGGGCTCAATCCGCTGCGCTACGCCCGCAAGATCCTGCCGGTGCTGACTTTCGCCTTCACCTCGCGCACCAGCGCGGGCGCCATCCCAATGAGCGTGGCGACCCAGACCCAGCGCCTCGGCACGCCGGAAGGCATCGCCAACTTTGCTGCCTCCTTCGGCTCCACCATCGGGCAGAATGGCTGCGCGGGGATTTATCCGGCCATGCTGGCGGTGATGATCGCGCCGACCGTGGGCATCGACCCGTTCACGGTGTCGTTCCTGGCGCCGCTGCTGGCGATTGTCACGATCGGCTCGGTGGGCGTGGCGGGCGTGGGCGGCGGCGCCACCTTTGCGGCGCTGATCGTGCTGTCTTCCATGAACCTGCCGGTGGCGCTGGCGGGGCTGCTGATTTCCATCGAACCGTTGATCGATATGGGGCGCACCGCGCTGAACGTCAGCGGCTCGATTGCCGCCGGCACGGTGACCAGCCGGGTCATGGGCGAAACCAATATGGCGTCTTTCGCCAGCGACCAGGAATTGCAGGTCGATTCCCAATCTACCCATTAATACAGGAGACTTCATGCGTCGTATTACTCTGTCCCTGGCGCTGGCCGCACTGTGCGCCGGCAGCGCCTTTGCGTCCCCGGCCAATCCGGTCAACGGCGCCGAATTCCGCACCCTGCCGCAGGCGCAGCCGACCCAGAAGGTGGAAGGCAAGGTCGAGGTGATCGAGTTCTTCATGTACCACTGCCCTGCGTGCTATATGGTGGAGACGCCGTTGACGGACTGGGTCAGGAAGAATGCGGACAAGGTGCACTTCCGCCGCGTCCATTTGTCGAGCGGCGATACGCGCGACTTCGAAGCGCGCCTGTTCGCGACGCTGGAGGCGATGCAGCTGCAGGACAGCCTGCATGACAAGGTGCTGCACGCCTGGCACCAGGAACGCCGCCGCCTGCGCAGCGATGCCGAGAACCTGGAATGGGCGGTGCGCAATGGCCTGGATAAGGAGAAGTTCCTGGCGGCCTATAACTCGTTCGGCGTTGGCATGCGCCTCAAATCGCTGGCGCGCATGGCCGATACCTATGGCGTGACCGGCACGCCGACCATTGTCGTCGGGGGCAAGTTCGTGACCGAGCCGGCCATGGTGCAGCAAGCCAACCGCCATCTCGGCAACGAGGATGTCATGCCGGCTTCCCTGCAGGTGCTGGATGCGCTGGTGGCGCGCTCGCGCCAGTAAGCTCGGTGCGGCGCTTTTCAGTGCGCCGGGCTTCCGCTTCGGCGGCATGGCGCAGCCTGAGCGCCTGCGTCCAGACACCCTCGCCTGGCAGCTGCACATAGATCAGCATCCAGGCGTTTCCCACGTTGCCCAGGCAGGCCGTCACGAACTGGTTCGGCGACAGCGGGCGCGCTTCGTAGATCAGTTCGCCGCACACGATTTCTGCGTAGTGCACGCCGCTGCAACTTTTAACGCGCAGCCGCGTTCCGTCCGGCAGGAAGATTTTCTTCCAGCCATAACCTGCCGGCGGCGCGGGCCGCGTTTTCGCCCGCTGGCGTTGCAGCCATTCACGGATCGCCAGATCGGCCAGTTCTGAAAGTTCGCAATCATTCGCCTGCTCAGTCTGGTATTCGAGCAGCGCGCGCAGTGTGGGAAGGGGCACTTCCAGAGTCCCTCGGTAGCTCATACTGAATCCTCCTGAAATTTATCCCCTTTTGAGCGCTGCAGGGCCAAAAAGTTCGATTTTCAGTAGTTTTCAGTAGTAGGTTTCAGTAGCTTTCAGTAGTACGACCCTCAGTGCGCGTGCAGGCATGACCCCAACTGAAACCTACTGAAATTCCGCCCCTTTATAGCGCTACCAAGCCCAAAAGTCCGATTTTCAGTAGTTTTCAGTAGTAGGTTTCAGTAGCTTTCAGTAGTACGACTCGAGGAGCTCGCGGGGATGCTCCATTGCGCGTCAGCTGGCGCGCAGGCCATAATGCCGTTTATCAAAAAATCAACGATAGTTCGGAAATGAAGAAATTGCTGTCGTACCGGCCGCTCCAGCTCGGTCTGGGCATCGCCATCGGAACGCTGATTTATACCGGGATGCTTAGCGCCGCGCGCGAATTCGATTTCGCCCGCGCCGTTTTTGCCGGTATGTTCTGTGGCACCGGCGCAGCTGTGTGGCAGCGCTTCCAGCGGCGCTGAATAAAGTGCGCACCATCAAATACGGCCCACATGATTCGCAAGTGGGCGACCTGTACCTGCCGAACGCCGCGCGGCCAGCTGTCGTGTGTCTCCCGCACGGAGGGTTCTGGCGCATGCCGTATGGGCGCGAGGAGCTGGCGCCTATTGCTGAAGACCTGGCAGCCAAGGGCTATGCAGTCAGGAACATCGAGTACCGCAGGGTAGGCGCGCCGGGTGGCGGCTGGCCCGGCACATTCGGCGATGTGGCGCTCGCCGTGGATCACCTGGCGACGCTGTGCGATGAAAGTCTCGCGCCCGACCTGGAGCGCGTGGTGCTTGCCGGCCATTCCGACTGCGGCCAGCTGGCATTGTGCGCCGCGGCGCGCAATGGGAACGCACGCTTCCGCGCCAAGCGCGTCCAGCCGCTCGCCGTGGCGGCCCTCGCCGCAGTATCCGATCTCGCGCGTGCCTACGAAACCGGCGCTGGAAATGGCGCAGTCAACGCCGCCGTTGAAGGCGACTACGCAACTGCGGCCGCCGCAGCTGGAGACCCTGACAGCATGGCGCATGCATCGCCGTGCAAGTGGCTGGCACAGGTGCTGCAATGAAAACCAGCTCAGGTCCATCGCTGCCGACCAAAACGCTGGCCGCAGCTGCCGTCGTCCTTGGGCTCACATGCGTCCGCGGGCTAGCCTTATGGGGCGGCGTCGTCATTGGCATCGTCACCCTGAGCTTCCTGCCCTGGGCGATATATTCAATCGTTCGAATGACCATGCGGCCAGCTGAGCGCCGCAGCCGTGCGATACGCCTCGCAATCTGGATAGGTGTGCTGGCAATTGCGTTAAGCGTTCGGACGCATTGGGATACCGCTGCCCGTGCGGAGGCCACTGCGGTCGCCGCAGCCCTGCAGGCACACCAGGCCCGTACCGGGGCTTATCCCGCCAGCCTGAGCGAACTGGGGCTCGACGCTGATGCGCTGAAAAAGGAATTTAGTCTGACCTATCGCGTGCACGAGGGCCAGGCGAGCTTGTTCTATTCCCGTCCCAGCATGCCGATGATCGCCGATCACTACAACTTTGAACACAAAACATGGACGAGCCGAGATTGACCGACCAAGTCCTGTCCTTAGCCCGCACCGCCCACGATTTGACGGAGTCGGCATACCTGCAGCATCCGTCGAAACGCGGCGAGGCCGGATGGCAGGATAAACAAAGAATACTGCTGGCCGACATGGCGCTGCATCTGCTGCAGACAGCGCTCAAAGACGGCGAGCTGTCGCAGGAATCATTAAAGAGGAACCTCTACGCCATCCTGACGATTACGGACCAGTTTTTGCCGGGACACGAATTAAAGAAAGTCGCAGAGAAGCTTTTAGGAAAAGACGTTTGATTCGACGTGAAGAGTGAATCGCCACGAGTATTGTAGATACTCCTGAGCCATAATTGTGGCAAAGGAGCGATCATGAGCGGAAATCGATATACGGAAGAGTTCAAGATAGCGGCGGTCAAGCAGGTAACCGAGCGCGGCAACCCTGCAGCGGAAGTCGCCGAAAGGCTTGGCGTTAGCACCCACAGCATCTACGCCTGGATTAAACGCTATGGCGTACCCGAACCAAAGCGCAAAGCTGTCGAAGCGCAGGCCGACGAGATGCGGCGCCTGAAGGCGGAACTGAAGCGCGTCACGGAGGAGCGTGACATCTTGAAAAAGGCCGCGGTGTACTTCGCCAAGACGTCCGGGTAAGGTACACCTTCATTTGGGATCATAAGGACGAATACGCAGTGCGGCGTCTGTGCGAAATGATGGAAGTTCACCCGAGCGGCTACTACGCCTGGTGCGTGCAGCCGGAAAGTAAGCGGGCCATAGAGGACAAGCGGTTGCTAGCGCAAATAAAGGAGTCCTGGCTGGAAAGCGGTACCGTGTACGGGTATCGTAAAGTGCATGCTGATCTGCAAGAATGCGGCGAGCAATGTGGAGCAAATCGTGTGCACCGAATCATGCGCGAAGCTGGCATTCGCTCGCAGACAGGATACTGGAAGCGGAAATGGAAGCGCGGAGGAGTTCCTTCCGTCGTCGCGCCCAATCATTTGCAACGCCAGTTCGATGTCACCGAACCCAATCGAGTCTGGGTGACGGATATAACCTACATCAAAACTTACGAAGGCTATCTATACCTGGCCACCATCTTGGATTTATTTTCGCGGCAGGTCGTTGGTTGGTCTATGGCGTCAAGGATGGAGGCAGATCTAGTGATGAAGGCTTTGCTGATGGCTGTTTGGCGACGTAAGCCGACGAACGAGGTCCTGGTACATTCGGATCAAGGCAGTCAATACACCAGCAAAGACTGGCAAGACTTCTTGGCTGCGCATCGCTTAGTTTGCAGTATGAGCCGGCGAGGAAACTGTCATGACAACGCGGTGGCTGAAAGCTTTTTTCAACTGTTAAAGCGTGAGCGGATCAAGCGAAGGATATACGCGACACGTGACGATGCCAGGCAGGATATCTCCGACTACATCGAGATGCTCTACAATCCAAAGCGTCGACACGGATTCAATGAAAAGCTGTCGCCGATGGAATTCGAGAAGCGACATTTTGAGAGGCCAGGAAGTGTCTAGGATACTCGTGGCGATTCAGAGATGGGAATAACGACGATCAAGGCTTGCGCCGCAGTGCTGTTCCTGCTGGCGCATACATCGGCCTTCGCACAGGGATTTCGCGACTGGCGCTTTGGCATGAGCAAGGCCGAGGTCACAGCCGTCGGCGACGCGACGCGCTACTATCGGTTCAAAAATGGCGATCTCGGCGCGCAAGGCGAGCCTTTCGAGGACCGCCTGGTTTCCATCTCCTTCTACTTCGGCGACGGCAAACTGACTCGGGTCATGCTGATCCCCTATATGGGCACCGACCCGGCCAAGGCTCTGGATGCCTGGCAAGACGTCTACACGCACATGAAACGGCGCTGCAGCGTCGGCGAGCTGCATGAGTCGCTCGCCGCTTTCGAGGCCGCCACGGCAAAACTGGCGCAAGGCCAGCGGCACCAGATGGGGTGCCACCCCATGCCGTCCGGCGTACGGCTCTGGGCATCCGCGCTGCGCACCGCCGACGGCTCGCTCATGATTTCGGTGAACTACGGCGAGCCCTGACCACTGTCCGGAAACGGACACCCCTGTGCGGCGGCGGGCAGCGCTGGCGCGTCATGCCGCGTAAAGATGCGCCTTCCAGGCCTGGCACGGAGATTGCAATACACCGTGTCATGGACCAAGCTATCAACCCTTCGATCATCCAACGCCGCCGCCGCGCCACGCTGCTGGCGGTGGGCGCCGGCCTGGCGCTGGCGACGGCCGCCGTGTGGGGCGTCAACCGCGCGGTGGCGCCCAGCGCGGGCGCCGCTGAACTCACTATCGCCGAAGTACGGCAAGGCAGCATCGCCGACGCCATCGGCGCGGCCGGCGTCGTCATCCCCGTCCACGAAGAGCAGGTAGCGAGCCCGATCCAGACCCGGGTCGCCAAGGTGCACGCCCGCCCCGGCCAGCAGGTCAGCGCCGGCAGCCTGCTGCTGGAGCTGGACAACGAGGCCGTGAAGCTCGATATCGAGCGCCTGAAAGAGCAGCTGGCGCAGCAGGACAACCGCATCCAGACCCTGCGCCTGGAGCAGGAGCAAAAGCGCAAGCAGCTGGCCAGCAGCATCGAACTGCTGCAGCTGGACCTGCAATCGACCCGCGCCAAGCTGCAACGCTCGCAAACCCTGCGCCAGCACGGCGGCGTCTCGGCGGAAGACCTGCTGACGGCGGAACTGAACGTCAAACGCAATGAAATCCAGCTGCGCCAGCAGCAGGAACAGATCGAGGACGTACGGCGCGCCACCAGCAGCAATATCGAAGGCGCCCAGCTGCAGCAAAGCATCCTGCGCAAGCAGCTGGCGCAGCAGGAAGACCTGCTGGCGCGCACCCAGGTGCGCGCGCCGTTCGACGGCATGCTGACCTGGCTGCTGCAGGACGAGGGCGCGGCCGTCGCCACCGGCCAGCTGGTGGCGCGCGTGTCCGACCTGCACAACTACCGGGTGGAAGCCACGCTGTCCGACTTCCACGCGCGCCGCGTCGAACCGGGCCAGGAAGTGCTGGTCGAACAGGGCGCGCTGCAACTGCGCGGCAAGGTGCACACCATCCTGCCCGAAATCCAGAACGGCACCGTCAAGCTGCTGGTCACGCTGGAGCAGCCCAACCACCCCGCCCTGCGCAACAAGCTGCGCGTCGATGCCAACATCGTGGCCGCGCGCAAGGACGGCGCGCTGGTGGTGGCGCGCGGCCCGGCCTTCAACGGGCGCGGCAAGCAGGCCGTGTTCCTGGTGCAAGGCGGCAGCGCGCGCAAGGCCATGCTCGACATCGGCGCCAGCGACGGCAAGCAGGTTGAAATCCTGGCCGGCGCGCGCGCCGGCGACCGCATCATCATCTCCGACACCACCCGTTTCAAAGACAACGACACCATCAGGATCGCACAATGATCAAGCTCGAAAAAATCAGCAAGACCTACCACACCGACAAGGTGCAAACCCTGGCGCTGAAGGACATCGACCTGCACGTCAAGCAATCCGAGTTCGTCTGCATCATGGGCCCCAGCGGCTGCGGCAAGAGCACCCTGCTCAACATCATCGGCCTGCTGGACCGCCCCGGCGCGGGCGCCATCCACATCGGCGGCGCGGCCGTGCAGTCGTACAAGGACAAGCACGTGGCGCGCCTGCGCAACGACACCTTCGGCTTCATCTTCCAGAGCTTCCACCTGATCAACGACCTGCGCGTGATCGACAATGTGGAACTGCCCCTGCTCTACCGCAGCATCGCCGCCGCCGAACGCCGCGCACTGGCCCGTGCCGCGCTGGAAAAGGTCGGCCTGGGCGCGCGCATGGAGCACTACCCGAACCAGCTGTCGGGCGGCCAGCAGCAGCGCGTCGCCATCGCGCGCGCCATGGTGGGCCGGCCCGACGTGCTGCTGGCCGACGAGCCGACCGGCAACCTCGATAGCAAGATGGGGGCGGAAGTGATGGACATCCTGCTCCAGCTGAACGCCGAAGGCACCACCGTCGTCATGGTCACCCACGACGAGAACGAAGCGCGCCGCGCGCACCGCATCGTGCGCGTGTTCGACGGCCAGCTGGTAGCGTAAGGAGCGGCCATGCTGAAAAACTACCTCCTGACGGCGTGGAACGTGGCGCAGCGCCGCAAGCTGTTCACCGCCATCAACCTGGCCTGCATCGTATTGACGCTGGTGGTGCTGCTGGTCGTCACCGCCCTGCTGCAGGAAGCGTTCTACCCTTCCGGCGTCGAGCACCGCAGCAACCGCTTCCTGCAGATCCAGCTGCTGGAAGCCACTAACGACAAGCAGACCGCTACCAGCCGCAGCCCGCTCGGCTACCGCGTGATCGACAAATTCCTGAAGCCGATGCAGGGCAAGGAACTGGAAGCGGTGGCCACCGTCTCCGGCCTGGAACCGACCTCGGTCATCATGGACGGCGCTAATACCGAAGTGCAGATGCGCCATGCCGACGCCGAATACTGGCGCGTGATGGACTTCAAGGTGCTGGCCGGCCGCGTGCCCAGCGCGGACGACGTGGCGCAGGGCCGCATGGTGGCCGTGCTGTCGCGCTCCATGGCGCGCAAGCTGTTCAACGATCCCGCCCCGCTCGGCCGCAAGGTCGAAGCCGGCGCGCAAAGCTTCAGCGTGATCGGCGTGGTGGAAGACGCGATGCACCTGAACGCCTACGCCGACATGTGGGTGCCGCTCACCACCTACCCCAACACCATGTACCGCCAGCAGATGACCGGCACCTTCGTCGCCCTGCTGCTGGCGCGCAGCCCGGACGACCTGCCGGCCATCCGCAAGCAAGTGCAGCGCATCGCGCGCAGCATGGACTTCACCGGCGACCCGGAATTCACCAGGGGCCAGATGTGGGCCGACAGCAAGATCGACCTATTCGCCCGCATGCTCACCAGCAGCCGCGATTTCGACGCCGACACCGGCAGCGTCACCATCGGCGGCGCCCTGAGCGGCACCGGCCTGGTGCTGGGCGGGGTCGGCCTGCTGATGCTGCTGTTCATGCTGCTGCCGGCGCTGAACCTGGTCAACCTGAACATCGGCCGCATCATGGAGCGCAGCACCGAGATCGGCGTGCGCAAGGCCTTCGGCGCCACCAACCGCCAGCTGGCGCTGCAGCTGGTGCTGGAAAACGTGGTGCTGTGCCTGGCCGGCGGCGCCATTGCCCTGGCCTGCGCGGCCGGCGTGCTGTGGTGGCTGGAAGCGGCCGGCCCGATCCCCTACCTGAAGGTGGGCCTCAACCTGGCCGTGTTCGGCTGGGGCCTCCTGATTACCGTTGTCTTTGGCGTGCTGTCGGGCGTGCTGCCGGCCTGGAAAATGTCGCGCCTCGATCCTGTCCACGCCTTGAAGGGAGCCGCCTGATGCTGCGCCACCTGTTGAAACTGACCTGGAAGCGCAAGTCGCGCAATCTGCTGCTCAGCGCCGAAATCCTGCTGGCCTTCCTGATCGTGTTTGCCATCGCCGCCACCGGCGTGCGCTACTGGCAGCTGTACGACAAGCCGCTGGGTTTCCAGTACCAGGACGTGTGGGCGGTGCAGCTGCAGCCGCCGAACGGCAACCAGCTGGGCCGCACCGAGGGCATGCACGAGCAGTTCGTGCGCGCGCTGCAAAGCATGCCGCAAGTGGAGAACGTCGGCATCACGACCTTCCCCCTGTTCCAGGACGCCAGCATGGTGTCGCGCATCGCGCTGGCCGACGGCAGCCGCTCGGTGCGCGCCAACATGATCGAGGCCAGCGACCAGTTCTGGGCCACCCTTGGCATGCCGCTGGCCGCAGGGCGCTGGCCGTCGGTGCAGGACGAAGGCGCCGACGCGCTGGCCACCGTCATCACCCGGCGCATGGCGCAGGAGCTGTTCCCTGACGGTTCGCCGCTGGGCCAGGTGATCCGCGCCGAAGCGAGCAATCCCACGGAGGCCCAGCGCTTCCGCGTGGTGGGCGTGGTCGAGGACTTCCGCAGCCATGGCGAATTCATGGCGCCGCGCGCGTTCATGCTGTACCGCTACGTGCCCATGGCCGGCAACAAGATGCAAATGACGCTGCTGCTGAAGGTGCGGCCCGGCACGCCGCGCGCGTTCGAACCGGAGCTGCAGCGCCAGCTCAAACAGGTGCGCAACGACTGGGCCTTCACCATCAACCCGCTGGCCGAGCTGCGCGCCTCGCAGCTGACCATGGCGCTGGTGCCGCTCAAGGTGCTGGGCGTGATTGCCGCCTTCCTGCTGGCGATGGTGTGCTTCGGCCTGTTCGGCGTGCTGTGGCAGAACACCACGCGCCGCATCCCGGAAATCGGCCTGCGCCGCGCGGTGGGCGCCAGCGCCGGCGCCATCTACCGCCAGATCGTCGCCGAGCAATTGCTGCTGTCGTCGCTGGCCATGGCGGCCGGCCTGGCCCTGCTGGTGCAGCTGCCGCTGACCGGCGCCCTGGGCGAGGCGCTGGACTGGGGCGTGTTCGCCGGCGGCGCGGCCCTTTCAATGGCCGTTATCTATCTGCTATCCTTACTGTGCTCGCTGTATCCCGGCTGGCGCGCCAGCCGTCTGCATCCCGCCATGGCGCTGCACTATGAATGAATGGAATCCATGCGCCGTATCCTGATTGTCGACGACGACAGCGCCGTCCAAGTCTCGCTGCAACTGCTGCTCAAGCAAGCCGGCTATGCAGCGCACTGCGCCGACGAACCGCAGCAAGCCTTGCAGGCGCTGGCCGCGCACACGTTCGACTTGGTGCTGCAGGACATGAACTTCTCGCTGCAGACCAGCGGCGAGGAAGGCCTGGCGCTGCTGGCCGCGCTCCGCGCCGCCCAGCCCGCCCTGCCGGTGCTCTTGATGACCGCCTGGGGCTCGATCGCGCTGGCGGTGAAAGGCATGCAGGCCGGCGCCGCCAATTTCTTCACCAAGCCCTGGGACAATGCGCAGCTGCTGGAACTGGTGCGCACCACGCTGGCCGCGGTGCCGCCGGCCGGCGGCGCCGGCGACGGCGCGCAGGGCCCGAGCCGCGCGGAGCTGGACCGGCAGTTCGATTTTGCCGGCATCATCGGCGAGCATCCCAAGCTGCTGCGCGTGCTGGCCACCATCGGCCAGGTGGCCGCCACCCGCGCGCCGGTGCTGATCCTGGGCGAGAGCGGCTGCGGCAAGGAGCTGGTGGCCGACGCCCTGCACCGCAACAGCCCGCGCGCCGCGCTGGCGCCGGTCAAGATCAATATGGGCGCGGTCACCCCCAGCCTGTTCGAAAGCGAGATGTTCGGCCACGTCAAAGGCGCCTTCACCGATGCCCGCAGCGACCGCAAGGGCCACTTCGCCACGGCGCACGGCAGCACGCTGTTCCTCGACGAGATCGGCGAGCTGCAGCGGCCGGACCAGGTCAAGCTGCTGCGCGTGCTGCAGGACCAGAGCTTCACCCCGGTCGGCGCCAGCCGCAGCGAGCAGGCCGACGTGCGCGTGGTGTCGGCCACCAACCGCGAGCTGGCCGAACTGGTGGCCAGCGGCGAATTCCGCGAAGACCTGTTCTACCGCCTCAACCTGATCACCATCCGCCTGCCGGCCCTGCGCGAGCGGCGCAGCGACATCCCGCTGCTGGTGCGCCATATCGTCGGCACGGTGGCGGCCAGCTACGGCCTGCCGGCCGCCAGCGTCACGCCGGCCGCGCTGGAGTGGCTGGCGGCGCAGCCCTGGCCCGGCAATATCCGCCAGCTGCGCCAGACGCTGGAGCGCACCATGCTGCTGGCCGGCCGCCCTCAGCTCGACAAGGCCGACTTCCTGGCCGCCAGCGCGCACGAGGAAGGCGGCAGCGCGCGCCTGGGCGTGGACGGCATGACGCTCGACCAGGTCGAAAGGCTGATGATCGAAAAAGCCATGGAACAGCACCAGGGCAATATCTCGCGCGTCGCCGCCGCCCTCGGCCTGTCGCGCGCCGCCTTGTACCGCCGCCTCGAACGCCACGGCCTGCACGTTCCCGCCGCCAGCGCGGCCGACAGCGCGGCGCCGGCCGGCGAGGCATGAAGCGCCTGCGCGTCCGGCTGTTCGCCTACCTGGCCGGGCTGCACCTGCTGCTGTTCGCGCTGGCCTTCACGCTGCTGCAACGCCGCCCCTGGCTGCTGCTCGCGCTGGAAGCCGCGCTGGCGCTCAGCTTCTACCTCGGCTGGCGCCTGCTGCGCCGCGCGCTCGAGCCGCTCGGCTACACCGAGCGCCTGCGCGACCTGCTACAAGACCAGGACTACGCCGCCCGCCTGCGCGCCAGCGGCGACAGCGAGCTCGACCAGCTGGTCGACCAGTTCAACGCCCTGCTTGGCCAACTACACGCCGAACGCCTGCGCCTCGGCGAACAGCAAGGCTTTCTCGACCGCCTGCTGGAAGCCACCCCCAGCGCCGTCGTCGTGTTCGACTTCGACGGCCGCATCTCCCTGCTCAACCCCAGCGCGCAAGCGCTGCGCCACCGCGAGGACCTGCTGCGGCAGCTGGACAGCCTGCCCGACGGCGCCAGCACCATGCTGTCCGACCCCGACGGCCGCCGCTACCGCGGCCAGCGCGGCCACTTCTACGACCGCGGCTTCGCCCGCCGCTTCCTGCTGATCGAAGAACTGACCGAAGAGCTGCAAAGCTCCGAACGCGCCACCTACGAAAAGCTGGTGCGCGTGCTGGGCCATGAAGTCAACAACACGGTGGCCGCCACCGGCTCCGTGCTGGAATCGCTGCTGTTCTACCGCCGCCAGCTGGCCGAGGCCGACGGCGAGGACTTCGCCACCGCCATCGGCGCCGTCAAGCGCCGCAACGCCAGCCTGGGCGAGTTCATCGAACGCTTCACCCACGTGGCCAAGCTGCCGGCGCCCGACCTGCGCCCGTGCGCCGTGCAGGACGTGGTGGAAGACATCCTCTACCTGTACCGCGAGCCATGCCGCAGGCGCGGCATCCGCATCGGCTGGCGCCGGCGCGACGCGGCCGGCCCGCTGCCGCTCGACCGCCAGCTGCTCGAACAGGCGCTGCAAAACCTGGTCAAGAACGCGATGGAAGCGGCCGACGCCACCCAGCGCGAACGCGGCGGCCGCGCTGCCGTCGAACTGGAACTGGTGCGCGAGCCCGCAGGCCTGCGCCTGTCGGTGATCGACAGCGGCGCCCGCCTGGCGCAGGTCCCGGCCAGCCAGCTGTTCACCCCCTTCTTCAGCACCAAGAAAGGCGGCCAGGGCATCGGCCTGCTGCTGGTGCGCGAAGTGCTGCTACGGCACGGCTTCCCGCACCGCCTGGCCCCCAACGCCGCCGGCGAAACCTCGTTCGACATCTGGTTCCCCAATAGCTGAGCCCGTGTCCACCTTGGGGTCAGGCTCTTTGGTGGACACGAGCCCGGCCGTGCAACGGCTGGGGCTGTGTCCACCAAAGAGCCTGACCCCAAGGTGGACACGGACGCGGCTGTGGGGATTGTGTGCCGCGCGGTGGCGGCATCGCATACCATAGGCTTTTGACTGTCCGCCGAAAGGTATGCGATGGAGCAAAAATGGCCGCAGCAGATCTGGCTGGTGCGTCATGGGCAGAGCGCGGGCAATGTGGCGCGCGATGTGGCGACGGCTGCCAATGAGTTGTTGATCGACATCGCCGAGCGCGATGTCGATGTCCCCTTGTCCGAACTAGGGTTGCGCCAGGCTGATGCACTGGCGCAATGGTTTGCCGCCCTGCCGCCGGGCGCCCAGCCCAATGTCGTGCTGTATTCGCCGTACCTGCGGGCGCGCGCCACGGCGCAGGCGGTGCTGCAGTGCCTGGGGCCGGACGACATGCTGGCGGTGGTGGCCGACGAACGCTTGCGCGAAAAAGAGTTCGGCATCACCGACCGCCTGACCTCGCTGGGCATCGCGCACCAGTATCCCGCACTGGCCGAACAGCGCAAGCACGTCGGCAAGTTCTATTTCCGCCCGCCGGGCGGCGAGAGCTGGTGCGACGTGATCCTGCGCCTGCGCAGCGTGCTCGATACGATTACCCGCGAGTACCGCCGCGAGCGCGTGCTGATCATCGGCCACCAGGTCATCGTCAATTGCTTCCGCTACCTGTTCGAGCGGCTCGACGAGGAAACCATCCTCGCCATCGACCGCGCGGCCGATGTGCCGAACTGCGGCATCACCTCCTACCAGTACGATCCCCAGGCCGGCCAGCGCGGCAAGCTGGTGCTGGAGCTGGAAAACTTCGTCGCGCCGCTCAAGGACAGCGGCACGCCGGTCACCGACAAGCCGGACATCCCGGCCGCACCGAAGCCATGAGCACGCCCATCGCCCTCAGTCCCGCCGTGCTGCGCGAATGGCCGCTGCCGCAGCCCGGCTTTGACGGCGACAAGGAAGCGCGCGGCCACGTGCTGGTGGTGGCCGGCTCGGCGGAAATGCCGGGTGCGGCGATCCTGGCGGCGGAAGCGGCCCTGCGCGCCGGCGCCGGCAAGCTGACCATCGCCACCGCCGCCAGCGTGGCGGCCCAGGTGGGCAGCGTGATCCCGGAAGCACGCGTGATCGCACTGGGCGAGACCAGTGCGCACGGCTTCCAGGCCGACAGCGCGCGCCGCCTGGGCGAGCTGGCGGGCAAGGTCGACGCCGTGCTGGCCGGTCCCGGCATGGAAGACGAGGCCGCCACCGTGGAGCTGGTGCGCAGCCTGCTGGAACGCTTCAGCGACACCCCCATCGTGCTGGACGCGCGCGCCATGTGCGCCGTGCACCCGCGCGGCGAACCGCATTTGCTGGACGAAGCGGTCGACTGGGAACAGTTCCGCTTTGCCGTGCCGGTGCTGCTGACGCCGCACGCCGGCGAGCTGGCGCGCCTGACCGGCGGCGAGCGCGCCAATATCGAACAGGAACCGCAAGGCGCCGCCAGCGCCGCCGCGCAGCGCTGGAACGCCGTGGTCGCGCTGAAGGGCGCTACCACCGTGCTGGCGGCGCCGGACGGCGGATTGTGGCAACACCAGGGCGGCAATGCCGGCCTGGCCATCTCCGGCTCGGGCGATGTCCTGGCCGGCCTTATCGCCGGCTTGCTGGCCCGTGGCGCCACGCTGGAACAGGCTGCGGCCTGGGGCGTGGCCCTGCACGGCGCCGCCGGCGAACAACTGGCGCTGCGTTGCGGCCCACTGGGCTACCTGGCGCGCGAAATGGCGGCGGAAATACCGGCACTGCTGCGGGTATTGGCCGCGCAATAAAAAGGAGCTTTCAATGAACACCACGAGCAAAGCAGGCGCCCTGTTGCTGGGCGCAGTACTGGCAGCCGGGCTGGCCGCCTGCAAGGACCGGGACCAGGTCCCGGCACCGGTGACCGAACCGAATACCACGGCCCCGACGCCGCCCGCCGCGGCGCCGGCGCCGGAAACGGCTCCGGTCACGCCCACCACGCCGCCGTCCGACAGCACCACGCCACCGCCTGACACCACCACGCCGCCAGCCACCGGGGCCACACCAGGCACCAGCGGCACCAGTGGCACCAGCGGCACGGCCGGCAGCGGCCAGCCCTCATCGACTGCGCCGGACAAGACCGACCACAAGGATCCGCAGCGCGACCGCCGTCCGACCTACTAAGCAAAGGACCCGCTATGCAGAACCGACCCACCACCCGCGCCCTGCTGCTAGGCGCCCTGCTGGCTGCCGCCCTGCCAGCCTGCAGCAAACACGAGGCCGGGAGCCCCGGCAATCCGCCCACCGGCACCTCGCCCACCACCACGCCGGACACCGGCGGCACCGGCACCGCCGGCACACTCGAGCCGCAAGCCCCGGTCACGCCGTCGCCAGCCGATGCACAAGCCGGCCGCGGCGCCGGTCCGGCCAATGCAGGACCCGGAACCGGGGCCGGCAACTCCGAAACAGGCGCCTCCGGCGGTACTGCGGCCACCCAGGGTACCCAGCCAACCGCGCCAACCAGCGGCAATACGCCGGCCGGCAGTCCGGCCGCGACACCCGGCACCTCGACACCTCCGGCAAGCCCGCCGCCCAAGCGCTAAGCGCAGCGCCTCCTGCGGCCAGTGTCTGCCGACCGCGCGTCACTCGGTTTTCGCGCGGCCAGCGGCCAGCGCATATTCCTGGTATTTGCGTTCGATGGCGCGCTTGCGGGCCTGGAATTCCGGCCGCTGCGCGGCGGCATCCAGCGCGGCCAGCAGCTTCTGTCTTTCCGGATGGCTCTTGCGCACACCAACATGGAACGCCACCAGGCTATTGGGGATAAAGCCCACCTTTTTCATCGACAGCCGGTGCTCATAGCCGAACTGGTGCGCAAAGTACACCGCCTGCTCCTCCGGCATGATGAAAAAGTCGCCCTGCTTGCGCTGGAAAATCATGTGCATCAGCGCGGGCGGCCCGTTGACCGGGTAGCGCTTGATGTAGGCCGGCACGTTCTCATCTTCCCACGCCACCGCTTCCTGGCTGACAAACACCAGGGCCTTCAAGTCTTCAAAACTCCTGGCGGCGGCAATCCGGGCCGCGTTGGGATTATCACGGTCGAACACCAGGTTGCCGTACTCGCGGGAATAAATAGGGTGCGGGGAAAACTGCGCATAGCTGCGGCGGCTGGCCGAAGGAAAGGTGACGAACATATCCATCTCGCCAATTTCCACCATCCGCTGCGCGCGCACCCATGGATAGGCATGGAATTCCGGCTGATACTCAGGAACCATGCTGAACAAGGCGGCGATGATTTCCTTCAGCATACCGGTCACCTGGCCATTCTCGACAAAGCTGACCGGCGCCAGCGTATTCGAGAAAGCGACACGCACCACCTTGCTGGCGTGCGCGGGCGCCGCCAGCGCACAGGCCAGCAGACAAGCAAGCAGGACTTTTGGAAACCAATAATTGGTTTTAAGACGCATGGATATCCTCGGCTCCCTCAGCGTGTTCGTGACGCGGGCGGCATTTTCCATACAGTCTATATCAGCCGGCGCCCTTGCACAGGGCGCCGGCCATGCAGGCTTACTTTGCAATCAACAGCAGCAGGCCGCGTCCGCACACGCCGTAGACGTAGTTTTCACCGCCAATGGCATCCTCGGCGCCCGGCGTGCGCACCTGGCCTGCACCTTCGGCCCAGCTGCAGGTGTCGGTCACGCGGAACCAGCTCTTGCCGGTGCCAGGCCATGGCAAGGTGAAGTTCACGTTGGCGCTCCAGCCGTTATACGCCACATAGATGGCCGAGGCGCTGTCGCCGAACTCGCTGCCATCGATGCGCCAGGCAATCGCATGGTTGGCGCTGTTGTTGAAGTAGCTGGCGTCGGCCACCGCCCCATCCGGCTTGAACCAGCGCAGCTGCTCCATCACGTTGCCGTTGCCGTCGGTGCTGGCGTAGAAATTCGCCGGGCGCAGCGCCGGGTGGGCCTTGCGGAACGCCAGCAAGCCTTTGGTGAAGGACTGGAAGTTGGACTGGTCGGCAGTCCAGCTCCAGCCCAGCCAATTGGCGCTGGAGTCGAGGTTGTAGGGATTGTTATTGCAGTTGATGCCGCGCAGGTATTCGTCGCCGCCGACCAGCATCGGCACGCCGCCGGACAACAGCAGCAAGGCCATGCCGTTGCGCGCAGCCTTGCGCTGGTCGGCCGCCACGCCGCCCTGGTCCCAGCTGTTGTTATTGTCCTCGCCAC
Organism: Pseudoduganella sp. OTU4001; assembly: GCF_038440195.1. NCBI lineage: Bacteria > Pseudomonadati > Pseudomonadota > Betaproteobacteria > Burkholderiales > Oxalobacteraceae > Pseudoduganella > Pseudoduganella sp. OTU4001. Next base: position 17,538 of record NZ_JASATG010000044.1, read on the forward strand.
CGTCGCTCGGGCCGTACGGCCAGGCCTGGTTATTGTTCTTGCCGTTACAGCTGTACAGGTCCTTGAGCGTGAAGCCATCGTGCGCGGTGATGAAGTTCACCGAATGCCAGGGCTTGCGGCCGTCGTCGCCGTACAAATCACTGGAGCCGGCAAAGCGGGTCGCCAGCGTGCCGGGCGTCACGGCCACCTGCCCCATCATGTTCTGGTCCTGGCGCACCGCATCGCGGTAGATGCCGTTCCACTCCGCCCAGCCGGACGGGAAGCCGCCGACCTGGTAGGAATTGCCGCCAATGGCCCACGGTTCGGCGATGTGGTCAACGCCGCTGCCGCCGCCGGCCGCGCGGGCCGGCAGTTCGGCCATGATGCGGTTCAGGGCATTGCCGCTATCCATCTTGTCGAAGTTGAAGCAGCCGTGCTGGCAGCTGTTGCCCAGCACCGAAGCCAGGTCGTAGCGGAAGCCGTCCACGCCCAGCTTGTCGCGCCAGTAGGCCAGCGAATCGACGATCAGGTTTTGCGCCACGGTGTTGCGGGTGTTGTAGTTGCCGCCGACGCCGGTGTTGTCCCAGGAATTCTGGAAGTCGCTGGTCAGCGAGTAGTAGGTCGGGTTATCCAGCCCGCGCATGCCGTACAGGTTGTAAGTGGTCTTGTCGCCGGCGTTCCATTGGCCGCCCTCGCCGGTGTGGTTGTAGACCACGTCGATGTAGACCTTGATGCCGTTGTCGTGGAAAGCCTTGACCATCTCCTTGAATTCGCGGGTCGGGCCGCCGGGCGTCTGGTCGTAGCTGTAGCGGCGGTCGGGCGCGAAGTAGCCCAGCGTCATATAGCCCCAGTAGTTGTCGCCCGTGTTCGAGTTGGGATCGGCATCGTTGGTGTCGTTCTGGGTTTCCTGAACCGGCAGGAACTCGATGGCGGTCACCCCCAGGCTGGCCAGGTAAGGCGCCTTCAGCCCGGCGCCCTTGTAGGTGCCGCGGTACGCGGCCGTGATGCCGGTGTCGCTCTTGGTCAGGCCGCGCACATGGGCTTCGTACACGATGTCGTCCTTGAAGGCGCGCGTCGGCTTGCTGCCGATCGACTGGGTATCGCCTTGCAGCACGATGCCTTTCGGCGCGCTGCTGCCGCTGTCGATATTGCGGTACAGGGCGCCGCTGGCGTAGATGGTGCCGTTGCTCATGGTGGCCGTGACCGGGTCGTGGCTGATTTCCAGCGCGTAGGGGTCGGTCAGCAGCTTGTTGGGATTGAAGCGGTTGCCGTTGGCGTCGACGTCGGTGATGAAGCCGGTGGCCGAGCCCTTGGTCCAGGCTGCGTTGTAAGGCCAGTTCGGGCCCCAGGCGCGGTAGCCGTAGTACACGGTGCCGCTGATGCCGTAGCTCGCCAGCTGGGCACTGGTCACGTTCAGGCTCCAGACGCCGCCGGCGCCCAGGGTCAACGGCAGGCGGGCTTTTTCCTGCTGGCCGGTCGCGGCGCTGTACAGGTAAAGCTCGATGCGGGTGGCGCGGCTGGAGTAAATCTTGAAGTTGATGCTGGACTTGGTGGCGTCATAGGCGGCGCCAAGCTGGTTGGGATTGTTGGCGGCGTGGATGACCGGGCTGCCCAGCAAAGCGCAGCCCAGCATCGCCACCCCGAGGGCACGGCGAAATTTCATATCGTCTCCTGTATATTTATGTACTTTTGCTACTAAGTAGCCAGCACAGTCTGCACCTTCCCTCTGGTTTACTCAATCGTGCGCTCGGATGCGTGATGTAATTTCACTACAGCCCCGGCAATAAAAAAACCGGCGCCTCCTCGCGGAGGGCGCCGGTTCCGGGTTCAGGCCGGGAAAGGCTTAGAACTTGTAGTTGTAGGACAGGCCCAGCAGGTGCAGGCGGGTGTTCCAGCTGCCAACGGTGGTTTCGCCGTTGCCGGTGCAGGAACCGGCTGGGTGCAGCGGGCTGCAGGCGTTCTTGTAGGAGGACTTGGCTTCGTCAAACTTCAGGAAGCTGTAGGCCAGGTCGATCGACGAGTTGTTCGACAGCTTCCAATTGGCGCCGAAGGACACTTGCTTGCGGTCCGCGTCCGGCAGTGCAGCGTGACGCAGGGTCGCGTTGTCCACTGGGGTTTCGTCGATGGCCACGCCAGCGCGCAGCATCAGCTTGTCGTCGATCTTGTAGTTCATGCCCAGCGATGCGCGCAGGGAGTTCTTCCACTGCTGGCGGATCACTTCGTCGCCTTCGCCGGTGCCGACGAACACGATGTGCAGGTCGTCCATGCGGGAGTGGCGCGACCAGGTCACGTCGCCCATCAGGGCCAGCTTGTCGTCAACCTGGGTGAACATGTTGAGGGACAGGGTTTCCGGGGTCTTGATATCGACCAGGGCTGGCGAGTTGGTCTTACGCGAAGACGCTTGCAGCACCTTGTTCACCACTGGGTCGGCGGTCACGCCGGAGAAGTCCCACACCGCACCGCCGCGCAGCTTGTGGCGGATCGAGGAACGGTAGGAAATGCCGAAGCGGGTGTCTTTCGACAGGCTGTACAGGTAGCCCAGGTTGAAGCCGTAGCCCCAGTCCTTGCCGTCCATCTCAGCGTGGCCATCCTTGGCGGTGGCCAGGGCGGCTGGATTGCCACCCAGGGTCACGATGGTCTTCAGCAGTTCGGCGCGGCGTGCGGCGATTTCTGCGCCTGGCAGGGAGTTCAGCGCCAGGATGGTGCCTGGAACGTCAACGCCCTGGCCCAGGAAGGCCTTCATGAATTCGGCGTCGATGCCGAAGCCGAAGGAGTGCTGTTCGTTCAGCTTGAAGCCGACCGATGGGTTGATGGTGACGGCCTTCAGGTCGATATTGGTCAGCGCGTAGCGGCCGGCCCAACCGTAGTCGTAGGACAGCTTGGCGCCGTACGGCACGAAGGTGCCCAGGCCCACGGTCCACTGGTCGTTCAGCTTCTTCGACAGGTACAGCGAAGGTGCTGCGACGACCTTCGGTGCGAAGTCGTCCAGGGTGGTCACGCCGCCGGTTGGGGTGCCGGTGAAGCGCTTGGAGCCGCGGTCGGTGTATTCCGAGTGCGGCACCACGGCGGTGATACCGCCGACGAACTGGGTACCTTCCAGGCGGGTCAGACCGGCTGGGTTGGCGAAGATGGTGGAAGCATCGGCAGCTTCTGCACCGTTGGAATCAGCAGTGCCTTGACCGGACACGGACTGGGAACCAAAACGGTAACCGGATGCATTAGCGGTAAACGAGGTGGCGGACAGGGCTGCCGCTACCATCAGAGCGAGGTATTTTGGGTTCAAGGTAAGTCTCTGCGTGTTAGTTATTGATATATGTTTAACCTTGCACTGGGGGAAGGTGCAAGGGCACCGAAGTTTACACTAAAAACCGCACGATGGTGCTTTTAACTTGCGAATACATTAACTAATTCATGTAACTTCGCTGGCGGCCCAGGCCAATCGGGGTCAGACCCTTGGGTCTGACCCTAACCAAATCAGGCTGCCTTGGGCATCAGGCGCACCCGGCGCAGCAGCTGCAGCACCAGGCGGAAGGCCAGGCGCACCATCACCAGGGTCAGAATTGCCTCGAAGAAAGTCAGCAGGAAGGCGCGTGCGCCGCCCCAGCGTGCATCGCGGCGCTGGAACTTGGCGATCATGCGCTCCTTGGCAATCTCGATGCTGTCGTAGAAGGTCGGCACGATCAGCAGGGTCAGCAAGGTGGAGGTCACGGTGCCGCCAATGATGGCAATCGCCAGCGGACGGTAGAACTCGCCGCCCTCGCCCATGCCGATCGCCACCGGCATCATGCCGGCGATCAGGGCGAAGGTGGTCATCAGGATCGGACGCAGGCGCAGGCGGCCAGCCTGCATCAGCGCCTCTTCGCGCTGCATGCCCTCCTCTTCCAGCTTGCGCGCCGCTTCCAGCAGCAGGATGCCGTTCTTGGCCACCAGGCCCATCAGCATAATGATGCCGATAAAGCTCATCAGGTTGAGGGTCGAATCGCTCAGCAGCAAGCCCACCACCACGCCGATCAGGGACAGCGGCAGCGACAGCATGACGCCGCCCGGCGCGGTGAACGAGCCGAATTGCATCACCAGCACCAGGTACATCAGGCCAATGCCGGACAGCAGGGCCACGGTCATGGCAGTGAACAGCTCCTTCTGGTCCTTGCCGGCGCCGCCCACGGCCTGGCCGAAGCCGGGCGGATAGTCCATGTCCTTGGCCAGCTTGCGGGCCGCTTCGATCACTTCGCCTTCCGAACGGCCTTCCACGTTGGCCGAAACGGAAATCGAGCGCATGCCATCCTTGTGGCTGATGGCGGACGGGCCCTTGCCCATGGTGATGCGGGCGATCTGGTCCAGCGGCACCATCTGGTTGCCGCCGTTGACGGCAATCGGCAGGCGCTCGATGTTTTCCATGTTCACGCGGTCATGCGGATGCAGGCGTACCGCCACGTCGCGCGTTTCGCCGGTCGGGTCGACCCAGTCGCCCACCTCGATGCCGGCAAAGGCCACGCGCAGCGCGGTGGCGGCGTCGCCGGCGGCGATGCCCATGGAATTAGCCAGGCTGCGGTTCAACTCGATTTGCAGTTCGTCCTTCGCCGATTGTTCGGACAGGCCGACATCGACCGCGCCGGGCACGTGGCGCAGTTGCTCCATGAAGTTGTCGGCCAGTTCCAGCAGCTTGCGCGAGTCCGGACCGACGAAGTCGATCTGCACCGGCTTGCGGCCGTTGTTGGCAAAATCGTCCAGCACCACGAACTCGGCGCCGACCAGGCCGGCCAGCTTTTCGCGCAGCTCGGGGCCCACCTGCTCCACGCCGCGTTTGCGCTCGCTGCGCTTGCCGATATCGACCCAGATATTGCCGCTGGCCTGGTTGATATAGGTGCTGGTGGACTTGACTTCCTTGACCGTGTGCACGATCTGCAGCGCCTGCTCCATTTTGCGGCGCGTGTAATCCAGGCTGGACGACGCAGGCGTGCGCACCTCGATCGCCAGGCCGCCGAAGTCGACGCGCGGCTGCATGCTCGAACCACCGAATTTGGCGTGCAGGAAAATCGCGCCGGCGAAGCTGGCGAAGGCGATCACCGCCATCCAGCGGCGATGATGCAGCGCCCAGGCGATCAGCTTGCCGTAGCGGTCGGCCTGGTGGTCGAACCAGTGGTTGAACTTGTCGAGCACCTTGCCGATGCCCTTCTTCGGCGCCGCATGGTGGCCCGGCGGGTCGCCCCAGTAGGCCGACATCATCGGGTCCAGCGTGAAGGAGATGAACAGCGACACCGCCACCGAGCAGGTCACGGTCAGGGCGAAGGGACGGAACCATTCGCCCGCCATGCCGGGCATAAAGGCCACCGGAATGAACACGGCCATGATGGAGAAGGTGGTTGCGGCCACGGCCAGGCCGATTTCCGCGGTACCTTCCAGCGCTGCGGTGCGGCGGTCCGCGCCTTTTTCCATATGGCGCACGATGTTCTCGCGCACCACGATGGCGTCGTCAATCAGCACGCCGATCGCCAGCGACAGGCCGAGCAGGGTCATGAAGTTCAGCGTGAAGCCGCACAGCCAGACCGCGATGAAGGCGGCGATCACGGAAGTCGGCAGCGCCAGCGCCGTAATCAGCGTCGAGCGCCAGGAGTTCAGGAAGGCATACACCACGAAGATGGTCAGCACGGCGCCGAACACCAGCGCCTCGATCACATTGTTCAGCGAGTTCTGCGCGCGTTCGCCGTCGTCGTCGGCGATGTCGATGCGCGCTTCGCCATCGAGCTCCTGGTTGATTTCCGCCACCAGTTTGCGGATTTCCTTGGCCACGCTCACGGTCGAGGCATCGCGCGAACGCACCACGTTCAGGCCGACGTCGGGACGGCCATTGCGCAGCGAGATGCTGCTAGTATCGGCAAAGCCGTCTTCCACCGTAGCCACCTGGCCCAGGCGGACCAGCTCATTGCCGCGGCGCTTGACCACCACGTCCTTGAATTCTTCGGGACGCTCGATGCGGCCGACCAGGCGGATCGCCTTTTCTTCCAGCGCGCCGCGCACCTTGCCCACCGGCGCGTTGGTGTTCTGCATGCGCAGTGCCTGCGCCACTTCGGACACCGACACATTGTATTCACGCAGCTTGTCAGCGCGCAGCAGCACCGACAGTTCACGGCGCAGTGCGCCGTTCACGCTGACGCTGGCCACGCCTTCAATGCCGCGCAGGCGCTCGGCCAGCTGGTCTTCGGCCAGGCGCGAAAGCGAGGCATGCGACATTTTGGCCGACGATAGCGACAGCTGCATGATCGGCTGCTTGGAAATATCAACGCGTTGCACCACCGGCTCGCGCATTTCAGTCGGCAGCTTGTAGCGCACCGCGCCAATGGCATTGCGCACCTCGTCCGCCGCTTCGATCATGTTTTTATCGAAGGTGAAGCGCAGGCGGAAGCGGGCGGCGCCCTCCATCGAATCGCTGAAGGCGTCGGTCACGCCGGAAATGGTTTGCAGCTGCTTTTCCAGGCGGTTGACGATTTCGCGCTCGACCGTCTCCGGCGAGGCGCCCGGATACGGGATCATCACGATCAGCACCGGCGCTTCCACATCGGGACGCTGGTTCACCTTGAGCTTGGACAGGGCCAGCAGGCCCAGCGCCATCATGGTGATGATCACCACGATCATGGAGATCGGGCGTTTGACACTGAAATTAGATAAAAACATGACTTATTTTTTTATTAATTCATGAGGTAACAAAAAAGGGCCCGGGGGCCCTTCTTTGCGGCAGCTGGCTGGATCAGGCCATCTTCGGCTGGCGGCGGCCGAACAGCAGGCCAACCACCTTCATCACCAGGCGGAACACCAGGCGCACAAAGGTCAGCGCCAGGATCGCTTCGATAAAGGTCAGCACGAAGGCCACGGCGGTATTCCAGCGTTCCTCGCGGCGCTTATACTTGGCGAACATGCGGTCGCGGGCGATCTCGATACTGTCGTAGAAGGTCGGCACCACGAGCAGCGTCAGGAAGGTCGAGGTGATGGTGCCGCCGATAATCGCGACTGCCATCGGACGGTAGAACTCACCGCCCTCACCCATGCCGATTGCCACTGGCATCATGCCGGCGATCAGCGCGAAGGTCGTCATCAGGATCGGACGCAGACGCATGCGGCCCGCATACATCAGCGCATCCTCACGGCCGTAGCCCTCTTCCTCACGCTTGCGCGCCGCATCGAGCAGCAGGATCGCGTTCTTGGCCACCAGGCCCATCAGCATGATCACACCGATGAAGGACATCAGGTTCAGCGTGCCCTTGGTCAGGATCAGGCCCAGCACCACGCCGATCAGCGACAGCGGCAGCGACAGCATGACCGCGCCCGGCGCCGTGAAGGAACCGAACTGCATCACGAGCACCAGGTACATCAGGCCGATGCCGGACACCAGGGCGATGCCCATGGCGCCGAACACTTCGTTCTGGTCCTTACCGGAGCCGCCCACGTCCATGCCGAAGCCTGGCGGGTAGTCCATTTCGGCCGCCAGCTTGCGGGCTTCCTTGATCACTTCACCGGTGGAACGGCCTTCCACGTTGGCTGCCACGGACACCATGCGCTTGCCATTCTTGTGGCGGATGGTGGCCGGGCCCTTGCCCATGGTGATCTTGGCGATCTGGTCCAGCGGCACCATCTGGTTGGTGCCGGTGACGGCGATCGGCAGGCGCTCGATGTTTTCCGGGCTGACGCGGTCGTCAGGATGCAGGCGCACCGCCACGTCGCGGGTTTCACCGGTCGGATCGACCCAGTCGCCCACTTCGATACCGGCGAAGGCCACGCGCAGCGACTGTGCCGCATCGCCGGCGGAAATGCCCATCGAGTTGGCCAGGCCGCGGTTCAGTTCAATCTGCAGCTCGTCTTTCGGGTCCTGTTCGGACAGGCCGACGTCCACCGCACCTTTGACGTTGCGCAGCTTTTCCATGAACTGGCCGGTGATTTCCATCAGCTTGCGCGAATCCGGGCCGACGAAGTCGATCTGCACCGGCTTGCGGGCGCCGTTGTTCACGTCGTCCAGCACCACGAACTCGCCGCCCACCAGGCCGGCCAGCTTCTGGCGCAGTTCGACAGCGATCTCGCTGGCGTCGCGCTTGCGCTGGGTGCGCTTGCCGATGTCGACCCAGATACGGCCGCCCGACAGGTTGACGTAGGTGCTGGTGGCTTTCACCTCAGCGACGGTGTGGGCGATTTGCGCCGCCTTGTCCATCTTGGTCTTGGTGTACTCCAGGCTCGATGAAGACGGGGTACGCACTTCGATCGCGATCGAACCAAAGTCCGACTTCGGCAGGAAACTGGTGCCGCCCACGGTGGCCTGCAGGGCCAGCGCGCCGACGAAGGATGCCACGGCAATTACCGACATCCAGCGGCGGTGGTGCAGCGCCCAGGCGATCACCTTGCCGTAACGGTCGGCCTGGTGGTCGAACCAGTGGTTGAACTTGTCCAGTACCTTGCCGATGCCTTTCTTAGGCGCCGAGTGGTGGTCTGGCGGATCGCCCCAGTAGGCCGACATCATCGGGTCCAGGGTGAAGGAGATGAACAGCGAGACGGCCACCGAGCAGGTCACGGTCAGGGCGAATGGACGGAACCATTCGCCCGGCATGCCGCCCATGAAGGCGACCGGGATGAACACAGCCATGATGGAGAAAGTGGTCGCGGCCACGGCCAGGCCGATTTCCGCGGTACCTTCCAGCGCAGCCTTGCGGCGGTCGGAGCCCTTCTGCATGTGGCGCACGATGTTTTCACGCACCACGATCGCATCGTCAATCAGCACACCGATTGCCAGCGACAGGCCGAGCAGGGTCATGAAGTTCAGGGTGAAGCCGCACAGCCACACCGCGATAAAGGCGGCGATCACAGAAGTCGGCAGCGACATCGCGGTGATCAGGGTCGAACGCCAGGAGTTCAGGAAGGCGTACACCACGAAGATGGTCAGCACGGCGCCGAACACCAGCGCTTCGATCACGTTGTTCAGGGAATTCTGCGCGTCCTCACCGCCGTCGCGGGTGATTTCCAGCGAATTGCCCAGGCCTTCGGCCTTGAACTCGGCGTTGATGTCTTCGGTCACCTTGCGCACCGCCTTGGCCACCGACACGGTGGAGGCGTCGCGCGCACGGATCACGGCGATACCGACATTCGGCTTGCCGGAACGCAGGCTGACGTTATTGATGTCGGCAAAGCCGTCTTCAATACTCGCCACCTGGCCCAGGCGGATCAGTTCATCGCCGCGGCGCTTGACCACCACGTCCTTGAATTCCTCCGGACGCTCGATACGGCCCACCAGGCGGATCGCCTTTTCTTCCAGGTCGCCGCGCACCTTGCCGACCGGTGCATTGGTGTTCTGCATACGCAGTGCCTGCGCCACTTCGGACACCGACACATTGTATTCACGCAGTTTGTCGGCGCGCAGCAGCACCGACAGTTCGCGGCGCAGTGCGCCGTTGACGTTAACCACGGCCACGCCGTCGATGGCGCGGTAGCGGTCGGCCAGCTTGTCTTCGGCCAGGCGCGACAGTACGGCGTGCGACTGGGTCTTGGACGACAGCGAGACCTGCATGATCGGGTCGGCCGAGGTGTCGATACGCTGGATCATCGGCTCGCGCATCTCGGTCGGCAGCTTGTAGCGCACCGACGCAATGGCGTTGCGCACTTCGTCCGAGGCTTCGATCAGGTTCTTATCGAAGTTGAAACGCATCTCGATGGTGGCGCTGCCTTCGCGCGAAGTCGAGTAGGTGTCGGTCACGCCGGCAATCGACTGCAGCGATTTTTCCAGGCGGTTGATGACTTCACGTTCAACGGTCTCCGGCGACGCGCCAGGATACGGGATGTTAACGATCAGCAGCGGGATCTCAACGTCCGGGTTCTGGTTGACGCGCAGCTTGGACAGGGCCAGCAGGCCCATGGCCATCATCGCCACGATCAGAACGATCATGGCGACTGGGCGCTTGATACTAAAGTTAGACAGGAACATGGCTTAGTTTCCTTTAGTTGCCCTTGCTGGCGGCGGCTGGCAAGGTGGCGGAAGCTACAGCCTTCGGCACTTGCATTTCAACTTTCTGGCCATCGCGGAAGCTGGAGGCTGGGGTGCGCATCAGCAGGTCGCCGGTCGACAGGCCGGTCTGCACCTGCCAGTTGCCGCTGCGTGCATCGCGCGCGCCCATTTCCAGCACGGTCTTGGACAGGGTCTTGTCCTTGATCTTCCACACATAGGTGGTGTCGCCCTGCTTGACCAGTGCCGATGCCGGCACCATCAACGCGGAGGTGGTTTCCGCTTCGATGCGGCCCTCGGCGAACAGGCCGGCGACGCGCGGCAGGTTCTTGTCGGCGAAATCAACCAGCACTTCCACCTGGCGGGTCACCGGGTTGGCGGCCGGGTCGACGCGCTTCACCTTGCCGGTGAAGGTCTGGCCTGGGTAGCCGTTGATGGAGAACACCACGCCCTGCCCTGCCTTGACCACGCCCACCGAATCAGCCGACACACGGCCTTCGAAACGCATCGAGTTAGGGTCAACCACTTTCACCAATTCCTTGCCGATCTGGGCGGTGTCGCCGGCCGAGACTTTGCGCTCGGAGACGATGCCGTCGAACGGTGCGCGCACCAGGGTGCGCGACAGCTGCTGGTTGGCGGTGACCAGGCGGGCCTTGGCGGCCGACAGGTCGGACTGCGCATTATTGCGGCGCACTTCCGCGTCTTCCAGCACCTGCGAGGACACCATGCCGGAGGCCTTCAAGGTCTTCTGGCGGGCCAGTACGCGCTCGGCCTGTTCCATCGACTGGGTCGAGGCGCGCACGGCTTCCTGTGCAGAGGACAGGTTGTCGCGCAGGGCGGTGTCGTCCAGGCGCACCAGCAGGTCGCCTTTCTTGACAGCTTCACCATTTTCTTTCAGTACTTGCATGACCACAGCGCCCACTTCGGCGCGCATGTCGGCCTTGCGCTCAGGCTGGATCGAGCCGGTCACCACCGGGCCCGAAGAAAGCGCATTGCTTTCCACCTTCACCAGATCCTCGGACGAAACCTGCAGCGTCGCCAGTTTCTTTTCTTCGCCCTTGCCTTTGGCATCGGCGGTAGCCGAAGCACTGGCTTTGCCGGCTTCCGGCGCCTTGTCCGACTTGCCGCAAGCGACCAGCGCAGAGGCAACGGCGAGAGCTAATAGGGTTTTACGCAACATGAGAATCTCCAGGTTTGGTGGACAGCTTATTTGTATATTGAATGCATACTTCTGCAGCGTGCAAAAGTATCTTTTTTTAGGGGCTGAGAGTCAATTCACAGGGGCCAGACTGCGGGATTCTGGTGCTGGAATGCAGGAATGGAGGATAAACCGCGAAAAACGCGGTTTATCCGCAGTTGCCGTTAGCGCGGGAAAATTGCAAAAATGATATGACCCATGGCGATGCCGGTGGCCAGTCCGCCAGTGATTTCAACGATGGTGTGGCCCATCCGTTCGCGCAGCCATTTGTGGTCCGTGACATCCTTGGCGAGGCGGTTGATGGCGGCAGCCTGGCGGCCGACGTGCTGGCGCAAGCTGTTGGCGTCGATGATGACAATAAAGCACAACGCCACGGCGACGCCAAAAGCCGGATGGCCCAGGCCTTCGCGCAGGGCGATCAGGGTCGCCATGCTGGACACCACGGCGCTGTGGTTGGATGGGAAACCGCCATTGCCGACCAGGTTGAAAGCCCATTTGCGGGCCTTGATACTATTAATCAGGAATTTGATCGGACCGACCGTAATCCAGGTCAGCAGAGGCGTCAGCAAGTAAGCGAGATCCATGTATTAACGTCCTATAAGAGCAATCCCCCATTATAATCGGCGCACCAACAATATTAATAGCAAGCAAATATGAAGCATTTCAGAATATCAATCATCGTCACCATCGTCCTGATGGGGCTGGCCGGCTGGTGGGGCTATGAACATGGCGGCTGGGGCGCGGCGCTGACGGCGCTGTGGATTACCGGCGTGCTGGGGGTCATGGAAGTGTCGCTTTCCTTCGACAACGCGGTGGTCAATGCCTCCGTGCTGAAGGACTGGAACGCGTTCTGGCAGAAGCTGTTCCTGACGGTCGGTATCCTGGTGGCGGTGTTCGGCATGCGCCTGGTGTTCCCGCTGGCGATCGTGGCGGTGGCGACCGGGCTGGACATGTTCCAGGTCTGGACCATGGCCACCACTACCCCGGCCGAGTATTCGCGCCACCTGATGAGCGTGCATGAGGAAGTGGCGGCCTTCGGCGGCGCCTTCCTGCTGCTGGTGTTCCTGAACTTCCTGTTCGATGAAGAAAAGGATGTGCACTGGATTCACTGGTTCGAGGAGAAGGTCGGCAAATACGGCACTGAGAGCCTGGCGATCCTGCTGACCCTGGTTGCGGTCTTCGTCTGCGTAACCCTGGTGCCGGAAGCCAAGCGCTATTCCGTGCTGTATGCGGGCGTGGTCGGCACCGCCATTTATGTCGGCGTCGGCTGGCTCAGCAGCATCCTGGAGAAGGAAGGCCATGATGAGACCGGCAAGGTGGTGGCCGGCGGCAGCCTGGGCGGCTTCCTCTACCTGGAAGTGCTGGATGCCTCGTTCTCGTTCGACGGCGTGATCGGCGCGTTTGCAATTACAAGCGACGTGGTCATCATCATGCTTGGCCTGGCGATTGGCGCCATGTATGTGCGTTCGCTGACCGTCTACCTGGTGCACAAAGGCACTCTGGACGAATTCATCTACCTCGAACACGGCGCGCATTATGCGATCGGTATCCTGGCCCTGATCATGTTCGCCAGCGTCAAGTATCACATTCCGGAGTGGTTCACCGGCCTGTCCGGCGTGGCGTTTATTGTTGTTTCGCTGTGGTCGTCCCTCAAATACAAGAAATTACATCCTGTGGAGTCTGAATGAGCCGTGTGCTGGTGATTGTCGGCGGCCTGTTGGCCGCCGTGGCGCTGCTGTTTGCAGCATATGTGTGGATGGCCTTGAGCTACTCGTATTCGGAAGGTGAACGCGCCGGGTATTTGCAGAAGTTTTCCAAGCGGGGCTGGATTTGCAAGACCTGGGAGGGCGAGATCTTGCTCACCTCAATGCCAGGCGCAATTCCCGAGAAGTTCGAGTTCACAGTGCGCGATGACGCGGTGGCTGCGCAGATCGCCGCCGCCGCTGGCAAGCGCGTGGTGCTGCACTATGCACAGCACAAAGGCATCCCCACCTCCTGCTTCGGCGACACCCAGTACTTCGTCGAGTCCGTTTCCGTCCAACCTTAAACCGGCAGAACGGGGTCTGGCCCTAGGGCCAGACCCTGGTTTACCGGTTTCAGCCTCTGCACCTGACATCCGCACGCGCGCAAACCGGCGTAGAATGCAATCAATGATTGCAATACGGAGGCTGCCATGGCGACGAATTTGGTAGTACGCAATATCGAGGAAGAGCTAGCGCTTGCCTTAAAGCAGAGAGCTGCCGCCAATGGCAGGAGCGCGGAAGCCGAGCATCGTGAAATTCTGAAGACCGCACTCAAGCAGCCAAAGCGCCGCAGCGTCGCTGACATCCTCGCCAACATGCCCAATGTCGGCGAGGACTCCGATTTCAATATGCGCAATAGCTAGGTCGCATCGTGTATCTGATTGATACAAATGTGATCAGCGAAGCCCGCAAGGGCAAGCGAGCCAACTCCGGCGTCATTCAGTTTTTTCGCGCAACACCAGCTACCGAGCGTTACTTGGCAGTACAGACTATTGGAGAAATTCGCCGTGGCGTTGAGAATATCCGACGTCGTGGTGATCAGCTCCAAGCGCTTCAGCTCGAGGCTTGGCTAAATGCCGTTGTCGTTGAATATGGCGCCAGAATCCTAAGTTTCGATGTCGATTGTGCACAAGTGTGGGGCCGACTGACCGCACCTCAAGCCAGTCAACTGATTGATAAGCAAATCGCAGCAATCGCACTGATTTACCAACTGCGAATCGTCACACGAAATGTCCAGGATTTTTCCTCAACAAGTGTCGAGCTGCTGAACCCATTTGTTTGAGGCCAAACAATGAATGGGCCGTTATCGGCCATGAACAGCCATTCACACTTGGCCTTCAGATGAAATCAAACAGCTCGACGGGCAAAATCTCGGCATCAATAGAAATGACGACAATGATTAGAGTTCTTCACCCCTTGTTTTGTTGGGGGTATTCGTTTTCTTTGGACTTGAAGCCCTCGAGAGTGAACGCTGGCTGCAAATTATTATTGTGGCGCTGGGGCTTAGCGGGCTTTCACAAACGTTTTGGCGGACGCAGTTTCGGAATCAAAAGCCTAGGTCAAGAAGTGATGCCGCCTCGTTTTCGTTAGGCCTATTTGCTGCCATAGTTTACCCATGCGTCGTGCTGTGGCATTTTGTGGCCTAGAGCCTCTCTTGGCCGTGTTCGGCCAATTGCTGCCTGTCAGAAAAAACAAAGCAAACAATGATCAGAAATCGATTCGGCAAATTTGCCATGATCTCAGTTGTAGCGACAGCACTGATTGCTATTACTTCGGTCGCCATTTATAAGTACGATACGAACACGCGAAGGCAGAAGGTAATGTTGGTTTCTGCGCTTGCGAGTTCGACAGTGCAGTTGGCCGATTCGATGAAGCAGCTTCAAAATGCCGATCAAGAATCTTATCTGCGGCATTGGAACTTAGTTCGCGTGAATGCGATGCATATCGCCATGGCGAACGTCGATATGAATGATTTGGACGGACCAGGCTTGGAAGGCATTTGCGTTCTTCTCAATCGAAAGCAAGAACTGTATCCTCTTGGAGTTGCCGATGTAGTCGTAGAGAGAATTCATCGCGTAATCGACGGATATTTTTCCGAACGCCGCTCATCCATTCAGACGGTGCTCACTGAACGTGGATATAAGCTAGCGCCTGACGGGCGGTCATGTGTTTTTAGTCCAAACGTCGAAGGGCTGCGCGACCTATTGACGTCGAATCGCTCCCGTTGAATGATATCTTAGGTATTCCGTAGTTCCGCTATGGGGAGGATGCGTCGGCCAGGTGAGCGCGTACAATCGGCCAAGAACTGACGGTGAAAATTTTAGCGAAGGGTTTATGAAGAAAATTATCTTTGCGTTTGCTATGCAA
>NZ_JASATG010000045.1:0-29955 GCF_038440195.1 Pseudoduganella sp. OTU4001
GCCCGGGGGGGGTTACCCCTACACCAATTATAAACCCCCCCCCCCCCGGCCCGGGTGGCCGGGCGGCGTGGCTGACCTTATTTAGTCAGCCTGCTTGCGCAGGAAGGCTGGAATGTCGTAGGTTTCCATGCCCGACTTGGCCAATGCGTTCACCTGCTCGGTGGCCGATTCACGGCGCCACACGGCTGGCTGCTTCTGCACATCGGAGGATACGGCGCCGCCGAAACCTGCGGAACCGAAGCCGCCTACCGCGCTGGTGACCGCGCCGCCGCCCAGGGCTGCGTTGACGTTCAGCGGAGCGCCGCCATGGGTGCCGGTGCGCAGCTGCTGCTGTGGAACCAGCTGCACATGCTTCTTGGCTTTGCCCAGGCCAGTTGCCACCACGGTCACGCGGATCGCGTCGCCCATCGCGTCGTCGTAGGCGATACCTTGTGCGATCGACGCATCCGGTGCGGCGAAGGCGCGCACGGCAGCCATGACTTCCTTGATTTCCTTACCTTTCAGGCCGCGCGATGCGGTCACGTTCACCAGCACGCCGCGTGCGCCGGACAGGTCGACGCCGTCCAGCAGCGGGGAGGCAACTGCCTGCTCGGCGGCTACGCGTGCACGGTCCACGCCGGAAGCGGTGGCGGTGCCCATCATCGCCTTGCCCTGCTCGCCCATGATGGTCTTGACGTCGTTGAAGTCGACGTTGATGTGGCCAGGCACGTTGATGATCTCGGCGATACCGGCAACGGCGTTGTTCAGGACGTCGTCGGCGTGCTGCAGCCATTCGATCAGCGATTCGTCTTCGTAGATCTCTTCCAGCTTTTCGTTGCAGATCACGATCAGCGAGTCGACGTTCTGCGACAGCTGCTCCAGACCCGCCTCGGCGATGTCCAGGCACTTCTGGCCTTCGTGCGAGAACGGCTTGGACACCACAGCCACGGTCAGCGCGCCCTGCTGCTTGGCGATTTCCGCAACGATCGGTGCCGCACCGGTGCCGGTACCGCCGCCCATGCCGGCAGCGATGAACACCATGTGCGCGCCGCGCAGCGCATCTTCGATGCGGCCGCGGGATTCTTCGGCCAGTGCGCGGCCGACGTCAGGCTTCATGCCAGCACCCAGGCCGGTCTCGCCGATCTGGATGATGTTGCCTGCCTTCGAAGTAGCCAGCGCCTGCGCGTCGGTATTGGCGGCGATGAATTCCACACCGCTCATGCCCTTGTTGATCATGTGCTGGACCGCGTTACCGCCCGCACCGCCAACGCCGACGACCTTGATGACCGTACCCAGTGTTGCGTTATCAACCATATCAAACTCCATGATGTACTCCTATCTAGAATGCGGTTTTCAAGCGCCAGGCCTCATATTGTTAGGAGAACTGGAGATTGAAAACTGCGTTGTTATTCAAAAATCAGAAATTACCTAAGAACCATTCCTTCATGCGCTGCCACACTGCCTTTACCGAACCATCCTGGCGGGTCACGATGTGGCCACGCAGGTACTGCTTTTTTGCTTCCAATAACAGACCCAAAACCGTTGCATAGCGCGGGCTGCGCACCACGTCGGCCAGCTGGCCGCGGTAGTCCGGGGTGCCCAGGCGCGCCGGCTTGAGGAAGATGTCTTCCGCCATCTCCACCATGCCCGGCATGATCGCGGTGCCGCCGGTCAGCACGATGCCCGACGAGAGCACGCCCTCGTAGCCGGACTCGCGCACCACCTGGTGCACCATCGCAAAGAGTTCTTCCACGCGCGGCTCGATCACCGCCGCCAGCGCCTGGCGCGACAGGTTGCGCGGGCCGCGGTCGCCCAGGCCCGGCACTTCCAGGTGCTCGCCAGGATCGGCCAGCACCTGCTTGGCCACGCCGTAGCGGATCTTGATTTCTTCCGCTTCGCCGGTCGGGGTGCGCAGCGCCATCGCGATATCGTTGGTGATCTGGTCGCCGGCAATCGGGATCACGGCGGTGTGGCGGATCGCGCCGTCGCTGAATACCGCCACGTCGGTGGTGCCGCCGCCGATGTCGATCAGCACCACGCCCAGTTCTTTTTCGTCGGTGGTCAGCACCGCGTCGGCCGAGGCCATCGGCTGCAGGATCAAGTCCGACACTTCCAGGCCGCAGCGGCGCACGCACTTAACGATGTTCTGCACGGCGCTCACCGCGCCGGTGACGATGTGCACTTTGACTTCCAGGCGGATGCCGCTCATGCCGATCGGCTCGCGCACGTCGTCTTGCGAGTCGACGATGAATTCCTGCGGCACCGTGTGCAGCAGCTGCTGGTCGGTCGGGATGTTGACTGCCTTGGCCGTTTCGATCACGCGCGCCACGTCGGTGGCGGTGACTTCCTTGTCCTTGATCGCCACCATGCCGCTGGAGTTGAAGCTGCGGATATGGCTGCCGGCGATGCCCGCGTACACATTGCGGATCTTGCAGTCGGCCATCAGCTCCGCCTCTTCCAGCGCGCGCTGGATCGATTCGACGGTCGCCTCGATGTTCACCACCACGCCCTTTTTCAGGCCGTTCGACTCGTGCTGGCCCAGGCCAATCACTTCGTGGCGTCCATCTGCCATCACCTCGGCCACCACGGCAACCACTTTGGAGGTGCCGATGTCGAGGCCGACGATCAGGTTCTTAGCGTCTTTAGTCATCTCTCTGCCTGCTTATCAATGTTTCTTCGTATCCGCGGGAATCTTCAACCCCGCCGCGCTCAACGCCAGACCGTTCTGGTAGCGCATATCAATCGTTTCAATATTCGGCACACGGGCGGCGATCTGGGGCCAGATGCGCACCAGGCGATCCACCCGTTGGCGCAGCGTGTCGTGGGTCGCTTCGCGGCCCAGCGCCACGCTGGCGCCGTTATCCAGCTTCACCGTCCATGCATAGCGGCCCGACAGCGCCACGCCTTGCGGCACCAGGCTCGCCGGCGCAAACCATTTCTTCAACTCGCCGTAGCGCGCCAGTACTTCCTTCTCGCTGCCATCCGGGCCGGAAAACTCCGGCAGCTCGTGGTCCTCTTCCGCTTCGGCCAGGTTGGCGGTGAACACGTCGCCCTTCACCGAGAGCAGGCGGCCGTCTTCGCCCCAGGTGCCCAGCGCTTCGTGCTCTTCCAGCGAGACGATCAGCTGGTCGGGCCACTCGCGGCGCACGCTGGCGCGGCGCACCCACGGTACTGCTTCAAACACCTGGCGCACCTGCTCCAGGTTGGCGGTGAAGAAGTTGCCGACGATGCGGCCCTGGGTGCTGTTACGCAGCGTCAGGTGGTTCACATGCTTGAACTCGGACTTGTCCATGGTCTCAACGCGGATGGAGCGCAAATCGAATACCGGACGATTCGCCAGCCACCAGACACCGGCAGCGGCGCAAGCCAGCACCGACAGCGCGACCATGCCGCTGGCGGTTGCATTCAAGGCTTTGACGTCGTGCCACATAAGTCCCGGTTCCCTTTACTTCTTCAACTTCAGTCGTGCGGTGCGCAGGATTTCCACGCACAGTTCTTCGTAGCTCACGCCGGTCGCGCGGGCTGCCATTGGTACCAGCGAGTGGCTGGTCATGCCAGGCGAGGTGTTCACCTCCAGCAGGAACGGCTTGTTGTCCTTCTCGCGCAGCAGCACGTCAACCCGGCCCCAGCCCTCACAGCCGACGGCGCGGTAGGCTGCCACGGCGATGCGCTGCATTTCGTCCTGCATCGCCTGGTCCAGCTGCGGCGGGCAGAAATACTGGGTGTCATCGGTGAAGTACTTGTTGTTGTAGTCGTAGTTGCCGGCCGGGGCGACGATTTCCACGATCGGCAGCGCGCGCGCGGTCTTGCCTGTGCCCAGCACGGCGACGGTGAACTCGCGGCCCTGCACGAATTCCTCGGCCAGCACGCAGTCGTCCAGCGCGGCGGCGGCGTCATAGGCCGCTTTCAGGCCGGCGGCGTCCGTTACCTTGGTAATGCCGATGGTCGAGCCTTCATGCGGCGGCTTCATGATCAGCGGCAGGCCGAGGCGCGCGGCTTCCACGTCCAGGTCGGAGTCGGCGTTCAGCACGGCGTATTCCGGGGTCGGCAGGTTCTCGCGCAGCCACAGGATCTTGGTAGTGATCTTGTCCATGCCCACCGAGCTGGCCATCACGCCGGAGCCGGTGTATGGGATGCCGAGCAGTTCCAGCGCGCCCTGCAGGCTGCCGTCTTCGCCGTAGCGGCCGTGCAGCGCAATGAACACGCGGTCGAACTTTTCCGCCGCCAGTTCGGCCAGCGAGCGCTGGCCCGGGTCGAAGGCGTGGGCGTCCACGCCTTGCGATTGCAGCGCCGCCAGCACGCCGGTGCCGGACATGATGGAGACGTCGCGCTCGGCGGACAGGCCGCCCATCAGCACGCCCACCTTGCCGAATGCTTGCGCTTCTTGTGCAGTCAGTTTGGTCATCGCGTTACGCCTTCCAGTTCGTCAGTTTTGCAGGGACGCCGCTGATCGAGCCTGCGCCCATGGTGAGCACGACGTCGCCGTCGCGCACCACGTTCATAATCGTTTCCGGCATGTCGGCGATGTTTTCGACGAATACCGGCTCAGTCTTGCCGCGCGCACGGATCGCGTGCGCCAGGGCGCGGCCGTCGGCAGCCACAATCGGCTGCTCGCCCGCTGCATAAACGTCCGACAGCACCAGTACGTCGACCGTGGAGAGGACTTTGGCGAAATCTTCGAACAGGTCGCGGGTGCGGCTGTAGCGGTGCGGCTGGAAAGCCAGCAGCAGGCGGCGGCCCGGATAGGCGGCGCGCGCGGCGGCGGTGGTCACTTCCATCTCCAGCGGGTGGTGGCCGAAGTCGTCCACCAGGGTGAAGCTGCCGCCGGACGGGATGGCGACTTCGCCGTATTTGGTGAAACGGCGGCCCACGCCGGCGAAGCCCGCCAGGCCGGCTTGTGTTGCGCTGTCAGCCACGCCGATTTCGCGCGCAATGGCGACGGCGGAGCAGGCATTCTGCACGTTGTGCATGCCGGGCTGGTTCAGCACGATGTCCAGGTCCGGGTAGCCTTCCTGCAGCACGGTGAAGTGCATCTGGGTGCCGACCGCGCGCGCGTTCACGGCGCGCACTTCCGCGTCTTCCGCGAAGCCGTAGGTGGTGACCGGCTTGGTCACCTGCGGGATGATGGCGCGCACGTGCGGGTCATCGATGCACAGCATGGCGCGGCCGTAGAACGGCAGCCGGTGCGTGAAGTGTACGAAGGCCTGCTTCAGCTTTTCGAAATCGTGCTCGTAAGTCTCCATATGATCGGCATCGATATTGGTGATGACTTCGATCATTGGGGTCAGGTTCAGGAAGGAGGCGTCCGACTCGTCGGCTTCCGCCACCAAGTACTCGCCGGAACCCAGCTTGGCGTTGGCGCCGGCTGCGGTCAGGCGGCCGCCGATCACGAAGGTCGGATCCAGGCCGCCTTCGGCCAGCACGGATGCCACCAGGCTGGTCGTGGTGGTCTTGCCGTGGGTGCCGGCGATGGCGATGCCGCGCTTCAGGCGCATCAGCTCACCGAGCATGACGGCGCGCGGCACGATCGGGATCTTGCGGGCGCGCGCGGCGACCACTTCCGGGTTGTCGTTCTTGACGGCGGTGGAAGTCACCACCGCATCGGCATTGCCGATGAAGGCGGCGTCGTGGCCCTGGTGCACGGTGGCGCCCATGTCCTGCAGGCGCTGCGTCACGGCGTTCGAACCAAGGTCCGAGCCGGAGACGTTGTAGCCCAGCGTCACCAGCACTTCGGCGATGCCGCTCATGCCGCTGCCGCCGATGCCGACGAAGTGAATGTTCTTTACTTTATGCTTCATGCGAGTGCTTCCAATTCTTTGGCGATGGCGTGGTTGGCGTCGCGCGTGCCCACGGCATGCGCGGCGGCGGCCATCTTCTGGCAGGTGTTGCGGTTCAGCGTCTGCAACAGTGCGGCCAGGCTTTCCGGATTCAGTTCCGTCTGCGGCATGTGGATGGACGCGCCCTGCTTCGCCATCCACTGCGCGTTGTCGCGCTGGTGGCTGGTCGTCGAGGCCACCAGGGGAACCAGCACGCTGGCCACGCCAGCTGCCGTCAGTTCCGACACGGTGATGGCGCCGGCGCGGCAGATCACGATATCCGCCTGCGCGTAGGCGCCCGCCATGTCGTCGATAAAGTCGACCACGTTTGCTTCCACATGCGCCTGCGCGTAAGCCGCACGCAGGGCTTCAATATTTTTCTTGCCCGACTGGTGGGTCACCAGCGGACGCTGCTCGGGCGCGATCATCGCCAGCGCGGCCGGCAGCGCGTCGTTGAGCGCCTTGGCGCCCAGGCTGCCGCCCACCACCAGGATGCGCAGCGCGCCGTCGCGGCCAGCGAAGCGTTGTTCCGGCGCCGGCAGCGCCAGGATTTCCTTGCGCACCGGATTGCCGGTGACGACGGCCTTCCCGGCTGCCGCGCCGAAATCGGCCGGGAAACCGAAGCACACGCGCTTGGCCAGCGGCGCCAGGGTCTTGTTCGACAGCAGCAGCGCCGCATCGGCATTCACCAGCACCAGCGGCACGCCGCGCAGCTTGGCCATCAGGCCGCCCGGCACGCAGACGTAGCCGCCCATGCCCAGCACCACATCCGGCTTGCGTTTGCCGATAAAACCGAAGCAGGCGGCGAAGGCGCCGATCATCTTGAACGCGCCGCTAACCGTATGCGCCAGGCCTTTTCCGCGCATGCCGCTGAAGTGGATCACGTCCATGTCCACGCCATGCTTTGGCACGAGGTCGGTTTCCATGCCGTGCGAAGTGCCCAGCCAGGACACTTCCCAGCCGCGCGCGCGCATCTCATGCGCGATCGCCAGTCCAGGGAAGATGTGGCCGCCGGTGCCCGCTGCCATGATCATCAGGCGCTTGCTCATACGCGGCCTCCCCGCATCATCTGGCGGTTTTCGTAGTCAATGCGCAGCAGGATGGCCAAGCCGACGCAGTTGATGATGATGCCGGTGCCGCCATAGCTCATCAGCGGCAGGGTCAGGCCTTTGGTCGGCAGCAGGCCCAGGTTCACGCCCATATTGATGAAGGTCTGGATGCCGATCCAGATGCCGATGCCTTTCGCGGCCAGGCCGGCGAAGGTTTGGTCGATGGCAATCGCCTGGCGGCCGATATCAAAGGCGCGCTTGACGATCCAGTAGAACATGCCAATGGTGATCAGCACCCCCACCATGCCCAGCTCTTCGCCGATCACGGCCAGCAGGAAGTCGGTGTGCGCTTCCGGCAGGTAGTGCAGCTTCTCGACGCTGGCGCCCAGGCCGACGCCGGTCAGCTCGCCGCGGCCGAAGGCGATCAGCGAGTGGGTCAGCTGGTAGGACTTGTTCAGCGCGTTCTCTTCTTCCCATGGATTCAGATAGGCGAACAGGCGCGCGCGGCGGAACGGCGACAGCAGGATGATCGCGACGAAGATGGTCACCAGCATGCCGGCGATACCGCCGAACCAGACCGCGTTCACGCCGCCCAGGAACAGGATGCCCATGGCGATGCAGACGATCACGCCGAAGGCGCCCAGGTCAGGCTCCAGCAGCAGCAACAGGCCGACGAAGGCCACCGCCAGCGCCATCGGGAAGAAGCCCTTGGACAGGCGGTGCATGTATTCCTGCTTGCGCACGGTGTAGTCGGCGGCGTACAGCACGATGAAGAGCTTCATCAGCTCGGACGGCTGGAACTGGAACACCTTCAGCGACAGCCAGCGGCGGCCGCCGTTCACGTTGACGCCAAGGCCCGGGATCAGCACCAGCACCAGCGCCACCAGGGTGCCGATGAACAGGTAAGGCGCGGCCTTCTGCCAGTCCTGCACACGCACGCGGAAGGCGACGGCGGCGGCCACGATGGCGATGCCGATGAAGATGGCCTGGCGCTGCACGAAGAAGTGGTTCTTGTAGTTGGCGAACTTGGGCGAATCCGGCAGCGCGATGGAAGCCGAATACACCATCACCATGCCGAACAGCATGAGCAGCAGCACGCTCCAGACCAGCGGCTGGTCGTATTCCATCATCTTCGAATGGCGCGCGCGGCTATCCAGCGGTGCCGGAGCCTCGGAGCCAGAGAAGCGGAATGGAAGCTGGAAGGCCATCAGATCTCCTGCCCCGCGTCGAGTGCGATGTCACGCACGGTGTCGATAAACACCTGCGCGCGGTGCGCGTAGTTCTTGAACATGTCCAGGCTGGCGCAAGCGGGCGACAGCAGCACGGCATCGCCGGCATGGGCCAGCGCAGCGGCGCGCTTGGTTGCTTCTTCCAGCGTGGCGCAGTCTTCCAGCTTGACGCCGGTCGGCTCCAGCGCGGTGCGGATGGCTGGTGCGTCGCGGCCGATCAGCACCACGGCGCGCACGAAACGGCGCACCGGGCCGGCCAGCGGGTCGAACTCCTGGCCCTTGCCGTCGCCACCGGCGATCACGACCAGCTTTTGCTCGCTGCCGCCGAAGGACTGGCCCAGGCCGACCAGCGCGGCGACAGTCGCGCCGACGTTGGTGCCCTTGGAATCGTCGTAGTAGTCAACGCCGTTGATCGTCGCCACCAGTTCCACGCGGTGCGGCTGGCCCTTGTATTCGCGCAGGCCGTGCAGCAGCGGAGCGAACGGCAGGCCGATGGCGCGGCACAGGGCCAGCGCGGCCAGCGCATTGGATGCGTTGTGGGTGCCGCGGATCTGCAGCGCGTCGGCCGGCATCAGCTTCTTGGTGTAGCACTCCACCGGCGGTGGCGGCGGGTCGTTTTTCTTGCGGCGCTTCGGCGGCTCGGCGTCTTCGGTCGGCTCGGCGGTGGCAAGCCAGTACACGCCGCGCTCGTTGACCAGGCCGAAGCTGTGCGCCAGTTCCGGCGCGTCGGTGCCGAAGGTGACGTTGTCGCCGGTCGGATTGGCCATCGCCATGGTCCACTTGTCGTCGCGATTCAGCACGCGCACGGTCTCTTCGCCGAAGATGCGTTTCTTGTCGTCGGCGTAGGCTTGCATGCTGCCGTGCCAGTCCAGGTGGTCCTGGGTCACGTTCAGAACGGTGGCGGCGTCGGCCTGCAGGCTGTAGGTGGTGTGCAGCTGGAAGCTGGACAGCTCGAGCACCCAGGCTTGCGGCAGTTCATCGTTGTCCATCACCTCGCGCAACACGTCCAGCGCGGCGGGGCTGATATTGCCGGCCACGCGCACCGACAGGCCGGCGCGCTCGCACAGCTGGCCGGTCAGGCTGGTGACGGTGGTCTTGCCGTTGGTGCCGGTGATGGCGATGACTTTCGGCGCGTAGGCGCGGTCGTCCTTCAGCCACTTCAGCGCTTGCGCGAAGATTTCGATCTCGCCCCAGACCGGGATGCCCTTTTCGGCGGCGGCCGGGATGATTTCGGCCAGCTCCTTGTTCGGGCCCAGGCCCGGGCTGGCGCAAACGAAGTCCACGCCGTCCAGCAGGGAGGCGTTGAACGGACCGGCGATGAACTGGGTGCCGGGCAGCTGCTCGCGCAGCAGCGGCAGGCGCTCCGGCACTGGGCGCGTGTCGGCAACGCGCAGCAGCGCGCCGCAGCGCGCCAGCCAGTGCGCCATCGCCAGGCCCGATTCACCGAGCCCCAGTACCAGTGCAATTTTGCCGTTATAGATCATCAGCGCAGCTTCAGGGTAGACAGGCCAACCAGGACCAGCATCATCGTGATAATCCAGAAGCGCACGACGACCTGGGTCTCTTTCCAACCCTTCTGTTCAAAGTGGTGGTGCAGAGGCGCCATCAGGAACACGCGGCGGCCAACGCCGTAGCGCTTCTTGGTGAACTTGAACCAACCCACCTGGATGATCACCGACAGCGTCTCCGCAACGAAGATGCCGCCCATGATGAACAGGACGATTTCCTGGCGCACGATCACGGCGATCGTGCCGAGCGCGCCACCCAGCGCCAGTGCGCCGACGTCGCCCATGAAGACTTGTGCAGGGTGCGCGTTGTACCACAGGAAGGCCAGGCCAGCGCCCGCCATCGCACCGCAGAAGATGATCAACTCACCCGCGCCTGGGATGTGCGGGATGAACAGGTATTTCGAATAGGTCGCGGAACCGGTCAGGTAGGCGAACAGGCCGAGCGCCGAGCCAACCATCACGGTCGGCATGATGGCCAGGCCGTCCAGGCCGTCGGTGAAGTTCACGGCGTTGGAGGTGCCGACGATCACGCAGTAGGTCAGCGCGATGAAGCCCCACACGCCCAGCGGATAGCTGATGGTCTTCACGAACGGCACGATCAGGTCGGCCTTAGGCGGCAGGTCCATCGAGAAGCCCGACTGCACCCACTGGAAGAACAGTTCGAACACCTGGGCCGGCGTTGGCGCCGACACGGAGAACGCCAGGTACAGCGCGGCGGCGATGCCGACCAGCGACTGCCAGAAGTATTTCTCCGCCGAGCGCATGCCTTCAGGGTCCTGGCGTACCACCTTGCGGTAGTCGTCCACCCAGCCCACGGCGCCGAAGCCCATGGTCACGACCATCACCGGCCAGATCAGGCGGTTCGACCAGTCGCACCACAACACGGTGGCGATGCCGACGGCGATCAGCAGCAGCACGCCACCCATGGTTGGGGTGCCGTGCTTTTTCAGGTGGGTCTGCGGGCCGTCGGTACGCACTGCCTGGCCGTACTTCATGACGGTCAGTTTGCGGATCACGGCGGGACCGGCGATCAGGCCGATCAGCAGGGCCGTGATGGTAGCCATCACGGCGCGGAAGGTGATGTAGTTAAAGAGGCGGAAAGCCCCAATGTCGTCCTGCAGGATTTGTGCAAGCCAGAGCAGCATGATTAGTGTGTTTCCTTTGTTACTTGTTGCGATCCAATCAAATGCTGCACGACCCGTTCCATTTTCATGAAGCGGGAGCCCTTGATCAATACGGTTGCATCCGGCGTTACTGCAGCGTCTACGGCCTGCAGCAGCGCGTCGAATTCTTGATAGTGCTGGGCGTGCGGCGCCATGTGGGCGGCCAGCTCGCCGGTTGCCAGTACGTGTTCGATCCCTTTGGAGGCTGCATAGGCGGCCACCTCCTCGTGGAATTCCTTGCCTTGGGTGCCGACTTCGCCCATATCTCCCAGCACCAGCACGCGCGGTGCCTTGGCTTTGGCCAGCACGTCGATGGCGGCGCGCACAGAGTCCGGGTTGGCGTTGTAGGTATCGTCGATCAGCAGCGCGCCGTTGGCGGCCTGCTTCCTCTGCAAGCGGCCATTCACTGGCGCAAACGCCTCCAGGCCGGTGCGGATGGTGGAGGTGTCGATGCCGGCGGCGTAGGTGCAGGCAATCGCGGCCAAGGCATTGCGTACGTTGTGTTCGCCGGCGGCTTGCAGCGACACGCTGAAGTGGCGCGGCACGGCATCCGGCTTGGCGAACGAGGCGGCGGCGCCTTCGGACGATGTCAAGGCCGGATGGATCGTGACAGCCAGCTCGGCGCCGAAATCGCCTGCGGTGTAGGTGCAGCTCACGTTGGCGGCGGCGTCCAGGCCGAAAGTCAGAACGCGGCGGCCCACCGACATTTCGCGCCAGATCGGGGTGAACTCGTCACCGTGCGGGAACACGGCCACGCCGTCGCCTGGCAGCGCAGCCAGCACGCTGCCGTTTTCGCGCGCCACCGCTTCGACGGTGTGCATGAATTCCTGGTGCTCGCGCTGGGCGTTATTGACCATGCCGATGGTTGGCGCTGCAATCGCGGCCAGGCGGCCGATCTCGCCCGGATGGTTCATGCCCAGCTCCACTACGGCGGAGCGGTGGCCGCTGTCGAGGCGGAACAGCGTGAGCGGCACGCCGATCTCGTTATTCAGGTTGCCACGGGTCGCCAGGCGGCCTTCTTCACCATGGGCGGCGGCCAGGATGGCGGCGATCATTTCCTTGACGGTGGTCTTGCCGTTGGAGCCGGTCACGCCGATCACCGGCAGCGCGAACTGCTTGCGCCAGTAGTTGGCGATCTGGCCCAGCGCCACCAGGGTGTCCGGCACCACGATGGCCGGCAGGGTCCAGCCCTCCGGCAGCTTCTCAACCACCACGGCGGCGACGGCGCTGCCCGCCAGCTTGGGCAGGAAGTCATGCGCGTCGAACACCTCGCCGCGCAGGGCAACGAACAGCTGGTCCGCGCCAACGGTGCGGGTGTCGGTCGACACGCCGTCGAACTCCAGGCCCAGCGCGGCGTCATTGGTCAGCACACCATGGTGCAGGTGTGCGCCGGTCAGCGCCGGGAGGATGTGGGCGAGAGTGCTGCGCATCAGTGCGGCCTCATCATGGTCAGGCGTGCAGACAATGCCAGCTGCGCGTGCTCGGCGTCCGAGAACGGCATCTTGCGGCCCTTGATTTCCTGGTACGGCTCATGGCCCTTCCCTGCCAGCAGGATCACGTCCGATTTGCCGGCATGGCGCACGGCGGACAGGATTGCGGCAGCGCGGTCTGCCACCGTCAGGAATTCGGAATTCGGATGTTCAGGATCCATGCCGGCCACGATCTGGCGGATGATCTCGGCAGGGTCTTCGCTGCGCGGGTTGTCGCTGGTGACCAGCACATGCTCGGCCATCTGCGCAATCTTGCCCATTTGCGGGCGCTTGCCCGGATCGCGGTCGCCGCCGCAGCCGAACACGCACCACAGGTGGCCGCCACGGTCGGCCGCCACGGAGCGCAGGGCTTCCAGGGTCTTTTCCAGCGCGTCCGGCGTGTGCGCGTAATCGATCACCACCATCGGCGCATCCTGGCCGCCGATCTGCTGCATGCGGCCCGGGGCCGGCAACAGCGATTCGATGCCGTCGATCGCGGTGCGGAAGGCGATACCTTTCGCCAGCAAGGCGGCCAGCACGGCCAGCGCATTGCTCACGTTGAACGGACCGACCAGCTGGGTGCGCACATGCGCGTGGCCAAAGGTCGAGTCCAGGTTGAATTCAGTGCCCAGGTTGCGGCTGCGCAGCGAGCTGGCGCGCAGCATCGAGATGCCCTGCACGTTCGGCTGCGCCTTGGCATCCTTCAGGGTGTAGCCGATGATGGCCGGCTTGGCGCCCTTCTTCGCCTTGATGTGGGCGACCAGGCGGTGGCCCATCGGATCATCCAGGTTGACCACGGCGTGCTTCAGGCCCGGCCAGTCGAACAGGATGGTCTTGGCGGCTTCGTAGTTTTCCAGGTCGCCGTGATAGTCCAGGTGGTCGCGCGTCAGGTTGGTGAAGATCGCCACATCGAAATGCATACCGTCGGTCCGGCCCTGGTGCAGGCCGATGGACGAGGCTTCTATCGCCAGCGCCACGGCGCCGTCGGCGCGCACTTCCTGCAGCTTGCGCGCCAGAAGCACGGCGTCCGGCGTGGTGTAGCCGGTTTCGTCAAATTCCACTTCGCCGCGTGCGCGGAACATGCCCACGCCCAGGGTGCCGATGACGGCGGCAGTTTCGCCGACCTTGGCCAGTGCCTGGCCGGTCCACACTGCACAGGAAGTCTTGCCGTTGGTGCCGGTAACGGCTACGGTGAACATGCTGGCGTCCGGCTGGCCGTACCAGGCGTGCGCGATCGGGCCGGCCTGCTTTTTCAGGCCCGGCACCGCCAGGTGCGGCACAGCGTGCGCGGCGCCCCAGGCGTAATCGGTGTCATCGAAGACCACGGCGGCGGCGCCATTGGCAATCGCGGCGGCGATGAAGGTGCGGCCATCCTTGGCGTCGCCCGGATAGGCGAAGAACACGTCGCCGGCCTTGATGCGGCGCGAGTCGGAGGCCAGTTGCCCGGTCGGCGCGGCTTCGCGCATCCAGCTGATAATTTCTTGATGGGTCATCGTCGTCATTTACATGGCCTCCGGTCCGGTGTCCGCCGGCACCACGATTTCGGTGACGTTGGAATCAGGAGGCACATTGGAGGCGCGCAATGCATTGATTGCGACAGCCGCGAAGGTTGGCGCTGCGACCGAACCGCCGAAGTGGCCGTTCTGGGTCGGCTCGTCGATCATGACCGCAATGACGAAGCGCGGCGCCGACATCGGCACCATACCGACAAAGGAACCGATGTACTTGCGCGGGATCGCATAACGGCCGTTCTCGACCTTGTATGCGGTGCCGGTCTTGCCGCCCACGCGGTAGCCTGGAATCTGGGCTTTCTTGGCGGTGCCTTCCTTGCCCGACACCACGTTCTCCAGCATCACGCGCATTTGCGCGGCGGTCTCCGGCTTGATGATCTGCTGGCCGGCCGGCTCCTTGTCGACCTTCTCAAACGACAAAGGAATGGTGTCACCATTCCGGGCAAACATCATGTAGGAGCGGGCCAACTGGATCACCGACACCGAGATACCGTTACCGTAGCTCATGGTGGCCTGCTCGATCGGCCGCCACGACTTATAAGGCCGCACCCGTCCCGCCACAGCGCCAGGGAAGCCCCACTTCGGCTGCTGGCCGAAGCCGACCTTGGTGAACATCTCCCACATCTCCTGGGCCGGCATGCTGAGCGCGATCTTGGAGGTGCCGATGTTGGACGAGGTTTCAATAATGTGCGACACGTCGATCACGCCGTGCGCCTTGGTATCGGTGATGGTGCGGTCGGCGATGGTGTAGCGGCCATTGCCGGTATCGATCAGGGTCGAGGGCTTGACGCGGCCGGTGTCCAGCGCCAGCGCCACGGTGATCGGCTTCAGCGTGGAACCCGGCTCGAAGGAGTCGGTCATCACGCGGTTGCGCAGCTGCGCGCCGGTCAGGTTGCGGCGGTCGTTCGGGTCGTAGCTTGGATAGTTGGCCAGCGCCAGCACTTCGCCGGTGTGCACGTCCAGCACCACGGCGCCGCCGGCCTTGGCGCCGAAATGCTCGACCGCCTGCTTCAGTTGGGTGTAGGCGATGTACTGGATCTTGCTGTCCACCGACAGCACCACATCCTTGCCATTGTGAGGCTCAACCTTACCGCCGATGTCCTCCACCACGCGGCCACGGCCATCCTTGATGACGCGGCGCGAGCCGGGCTTGCCGACCAGGTTGTTCTGCTGCGCCAGCTCCATCGACTCCTGGCCACGGTCGTCCACGTTGGTGAAGCCGACCAGGTGGGTCATGACTTCGCCCTGCGGGTAGAAGCGCTTGTATTCAGGGCGGATATCCATGCCGTCCAGGTCCAGCGCCTTGATCTTGTCGGCGGTTTCCACCTCGACCTGGCGTTTCAGGTAGACCAGGTTGCGGTCGGATTCCAGCTTTTTGCGCAGCTCGGCCTCGCTCATTTCCAGCAGGCCGGCCAGCGCGCGGATTTTCTCTTTCGGCGCGGCTTTCAGGTCGTCCGGCGAAGCCCAGATGGCGCGCACCGGGATCGAAGTTGCCAGCACCTGGCCATTGCGGTCGGTGATCTTGCCGCGGATGGCCGGCAGTTCCTGCGTGCGCTGGTAGCGGTTGGCGCCCTGCTCCTGCAGGAATTGAGACTGGCTGGAGGTACCCTGCAGCCATACCGCGCGCGCCGCCAGCGCCGCAAACGCGACGAACAGCACGAACAGCACCACGCGCGAGCGCCAGCTTGGCAGGCGCACCGCCAGCACTGGGCTCTTGGAGAATGCCACGCCCTTGGAGCGTGCCACGCGTGCCGTTCCGGCGCCGCCGCTGGAGCGCATCATTGCTCGCCCTCCGTCAGGTACTGGGTGCGGTTCGGCGTCAGCTGGGTCATGTTCAGCTCACGGCGGGCGATTTCTTCGATACGGGCGTGCTTGCCCAGCGTGGACTGGTCCAGCTGCAGCTGCGACCATTCGGTATCGAGCTGGCGCGCCTGCGCTTCCGCGCGTTCCTTGTCCACGAACAGGTGGCGGGCGCGGTATTGCGCGTTAACGGCGGACAGGCCGCAAGCGACCAGCAATGCCGTCAGCACGATATTGATCTTGTTGCTCATGGCGCGCCTCCCGCTGCCGGCAGGCGCATGGCCACGCGCATCACGGCGGAGCGTGCACGCGGGTTTTCTTCCACCTCTTTATCGGACGGCATGACGCGGCCCAGCAGCTTCAGTTCCGGCTGCGGCAGGTCGACCGCCTTGATCGGCAAGCGCCGGTCAGGCTGCTCCACCTTGGCCTTGGAGGCCAGGAACTGCTTCACCATGCGGTCTTCCAGCGAGTGGAAGCTGATGATGGCCAGGATGCCGCCCGGCTTGAGCGCATTGAAGGCCTGGTTCAAGGCCGATTCAAGGTCCTCAAGCTCTTTATTGACGAAAATCCGGATAGCCTGAAAGGTGCGGGTCGCAGGGTCCTTGCCCTTTTCGCGAGTCTTGACCGCGCCTGCCACGATACCGGCAAGCTGTCGTGTGCTTGAAATTGGCTCGACTGCCCGGCGAGCAACAATCGCCTTTGCAATCTGAAAAGCAAACCGTTCTTCCCCATATTCTCTTATCACCTTTTCCAGTGTTTTTTCTGATTCCGTGGCCAGCCATTCAGCAGCCGACATGCCGCGCGTGGTATCCATGCGCATGTCGAGCGGGCCATCGTTGCGGAAGCTGAACCCGCGCGCAGCGTCGTCGACTTGCGGCGACGAGATGCCCAGGTCCATCAAAATGCCGTCCACGGCAGGAATGCCGCGTTCGGCCAGCGCATCCGCCATGGTGGCGAAGCTGTCATGCACGATGGTGAAACGCGCATCGCCGATGGTCTCGGCGTTGGCGATAGCTTGCAGGTCTTTGTCGAAGGCGATCAGGCGGGCGTCGGGGCCCAGGCGCGACAGGATCAGGCGCGAATGGCCGCCGCGGCCGAAGGTGCCATCTATATAGATGCCGTTGGCGCGCGCGCCGTTCAGGTCGAGCGCATCCACCGCTTCATCTAACAGCACCGTGCGATGCTGGAATTCTGGCACCGAGGTCGTCGTCATCTAAAGTCGGCCTCAGAAAGAGAAATCGGAAAGGGTATCGGGCATGCCAACCTCGATGGTGGCTTGCTCGTTCTGGGCGCGTTTGACCGGGTCCCAGATTTCGAAGTGGGTCAGCATGCCGGACAGCACGACCTCGCGGCCCAGGCCGACGGCTTCGCGCAGCTCCGGGCCAACCAGGATGCGGCCGGCGGAATCCATCTCGACGTCGGCGGCATTGCCCAGCAGGATACGCTGCCAGCCGCGGGCCGACATCGGCCAGGCTGCGATCTGGTCGCGTTTGGCTTCCCAGACATGGCGCGGGTACATCAGCAGGCAGCCGTCCGGGTGTTTGGTAAGCGTGAGGCGTCCTTCGCACTGAATCATCAGTGCGTCACGATGCTTGGCAGGGATGGACATCCTGCCTTTGGCATCGAGAGTGATCGCGGACGCGCCTTGGAACACGTATTTACCTTATCTAAAAAATCCCACAAAACTACACTTTTTCACACTATCGCCCACTTTAGAGGATGGTTACAGGTCGGTCAAGCGATTTTCCCCAGCGAAAACACCGAATTGTCCAATGAAATTAAGGACTTAGCGCTCTTCCTTGAGAAATAGCCGAGCTAAAAACCGTCGAGAAATTAGATACTTATGAAAGATAGTGAAAGTGCTACTTCACGTGCAGGACCGGCCAAACGTGGAAAAAATGCCTAAAAATAAATTTCGAAATCGTCGTTTGGTTGCCTGAAGACAACAGCCCTTGAGCAAAATAGCAACAAGTGCCGCAGACCCGGTGGGACGGGGAGAATTACTGCCTGACACGCTTTGCGCGCGATCGGGACCCTCTTAAAAAAATTGCCGCCCAGGGTGCTGGGCGGCAACTTGTATAGACAAATAGCGTTGCCGCTGCTTGCCTACATTATACGGCTTCGCTTGCTTTTCACTCGTAAGTGACACCTACCGTGACGCCGCTGAACGGCTGTTTCGCCTCCAGCGTAATGTAATACCAGCGGTTCGCCGCCGGCGAAGCGATGCTGACGGTTTCGCTGTTGCCGGCATTGGTGGAGGCGTAGTCATAGGAGTTGCTGGTGGCATAGCGGTCCAGCGCCACATACATATCCATATTGCCGCTGCCGCCCGCGCTCATGATCTTCAGGTTTTTCGCACCGGCCGGCACGATCAGGTGCAGCCAGGTGCGCGATCCGGACGAAAGGTTGCGGATTGCACAATTTTTGCCCAGGTAGGTGGGCGAAGCCTGGCCGCTGCAAGTTGGCAGGTTCGACACGCTGTCCGGCAGCGGCGGCTCGCCGGCCGTGGTGGCGGCATCGGCCCAGGTGGCAAACTCGCTGTCGTAGCGGGTGCCGATATCGCGCATGAAGTCGCGGTAGCGGGTGTAGTCGCCCACACGGAACTTGGCCAGCACCTGGTCGACATCGGCACGATGGCGCTCCACCATGAAGCGCGCCGCCATATAACCCCATGGGTAGGCGCGGTCCGAATAATCGGACATGTCGTAGCTGTTGTTGAAGATGTCGCTCAGGCGGTACTTGCGGGTGCGCGCCTTGTCGATCGCCGTCTGGTTGTTATTCTTCAGCGAGAGGTATTCCGCAATGCCCTCAATCCACCACACGGTCGGCACCGAAGTGGCCGCGCCGAAGTCGCCGTACATATTGAAGCGGCCGTCCAGGTAGTGCACATATTCGTGCTCCAGGTTCCAGACCTTGAAGGCCGGGCGCAGCCACGACGCTTCGTGCGCGATAAAGCGCGCCTGGTTACCAACCTGCGATGGATCGCCTTCGAGGTACATGCCGCCGTTATTGGTGCCGATGCCGTAAATGACCCCGGCATATTTGGCATAGTTGGCGTAGTCGTCGAACACCACCAGTTCCAGCGCGGTGTTGTTGTCGTGCGCTACCGGCGTGCGGTTGGTCTGCAGCATGGTATGCACATAGCCCTCTTCCGCCGCCAGCGCTGCGCAGATTTCCTGCACCTGGCCCTGCGTCACGTCCTGCGCGCGCAGGCGCAGCGATGGGCTGCAGTTGTAGCTGGTCTTCAGCACGGCGGACGCCAGCTGCTCTTCGAAATTGCACACGCCGTACTGGGCGCAGTTGGCGTTGTCGTAGTATTTCACCGCTTGCGCCGCAGCCAGCCACATGCCGCTGTCCACGCCCAGCATGGTGCTGGTATTCAGCACGTTCTGCACCATCGGCTTGACCTGCTGCTTCAGCGCCGGGTACTGCATGAAGCGGAAGGCTTCGTTGGCGGCATCGGTCAGGTGCGCGCTGGCACTGCTATTGATCAGGGCCGCCTTGCTGTTGGTGATGAAGGCATTCAGCGCATTGGCGTACGAGATATCGTTCGACATGGCTGTGCCAACATCCGGCATGCCGTGCGCGCGGAAGAAGATCGACAGCGCGCCGGTCATGCCGCCACTGGCGCTGTACTGCTTCAGCGGCTCGGCAGCCGATGGCGCAACGCTGGTCACGGTGAAGCGCTGCACGGTGGCGCGCGCATCGGGCAGGAACTGCACCTCGTCCTTCATATTGGTGACCAGCTTCCAGACTTCGCCCGCGGTGGTGTAGGCGACCGTGTTGTCGGCGTACAGCCCACTGCCCTGCACCAGGCTATGCAGCGCGCTACGCAGCGGCGCACGCACCGTTTCGGTCAGCGCCGGGATGCTGCCACCGGCGGCTTGGTAGTAGCCGGCGCGCAGGTAAAGCACCAGGTTGACCAGCTTCATATTGCTGGCGTTATAGCTGACCGCTTCACTGACCAGGCGCTGCGTGACAGCGCTAACATTGGTGCTCGAATAGATCGTGCCGGCCAGCGCCGGTGCGGCGGAGAACAGCGGATAGGTGCACTCGAAGTCGGGCAGCGTGGCCACGTACTCGGCCAGTGCCGCGCCGCTGTAGCTGGCCAGCTTGTTCATGTCCGAGCATTGCGGGGTAGCGGCCATGGCTTTGCCGCTGGCCTTCATATGGCGCGGCAGCAGGTCGTTGCGCGGTTTGCGCGATGGCGCCAGGTCGTACTTGCTTTGCTCCACCGAGGGCGGCAGGGTCTGCCGCTGGTGCGGCGCCGGCGGCTGTTTCAGCTTGTCGCCGTGGTCGGCATGGGCTTGCGCGGCGAGCAGCAAGGCTGCTACGCCGATGGTCTTCAACATCATCTCTCCACTCCTTTTTTTGACTACGTTTGATGGGAGAGCCCATGCTAACGAGGAGGAGTGGCGCGCATTCAAACGTGCGCGGCGTTAGTGTGATTTCGCTGGATCAGGCAGCGTGAACTGCACAGGCGACGGGCGAAAAAACCACAGGTGGAGGGCGCGAACCGTTGCGGAACTGGCTTGGCGTGTAGCCGGTCATCGCTTTGAACTGGCGGCTGAAGGCGCTGTGGTCGGTGTAGCCGCACTCGCGCGCAATGTCGGCAATGCTGCGGCTCGGGTGGGCTTCGATCAGCGACAGTGCACCTTCCAGGCGCGATTGCAGCAGCAACTGGCGCGGGCTGTAGTTGAACACTTTCTGGAACAGGCGCTCCACGCGGGCCAGCGACAGGCCTTCTTCGCGCGCCAGTTCGTTGAGGTTCAACTGCTGGTGGAAGTTCTCGCGGATGCGCTGGGCGATGCGCGCCACCTGGCGGTACACGGGGTGCTGCTCGTCCACCAGGCCCAGGTCGGTCGAGGTGCCCACCAGGCCCACAATCTCGCCCTGCTCGTTGCGCAGCGGGGTCTTATGGGTCAGGCACCAGCCGCGGCGGCGGTTTGGATACAGGTGCAATTCGAGGTGCTTCTCGATGGTGGCGCCGAACTGGATCACCTGGCGGTCCTGCTCCTCATAGGCGGCCGCCAAGGGGCGCGGATGCACGTCCATCACGGTCTTGCCGACGATATCGGACTTGTTACGCAGGCCGCAGCGGCGGGCCAGCGTGTTGTTGACGGCCACATAGCGGCCATCGCGATCCTTCACGAAGAAGGCTACTTCAGTCAGCGCGTCGAACAGTTTTTCGATCGCGTCCAGTTCCACGTTCCACGGACGGTCCATCATAAAGGTGTCTCCCAAGCTTTGGCGCGCTCTGTGGCGCGGTTCCATTTTGCCAGCAACTCTGACCTTTGGTCACCCCCCATGTTTGGCGTGAATTTGCGCTCGCAAGCCCACTGCGTGGCGATTTCTTCCTGCGATTCCCAGAAGCCGACGGCCAGGCCGGCCAGGTAGGCGGCGCCCAGCGCGGTGGTCTCGGTGACCTTGGGACGCAGCACCGGCACGCCCAGCAGATCGGACTGGAACTGCATCAGCATGTCGTTGCGGGCGGCGCCGCCGTCGGCGCGCACTTCGGTCACCGGCATGGCGGCGTCCTTCTGCATGGCGGCCAGCAGCTCGGCGCTCTGGTAGGCGATCGATTCCACGGCGGCGCGCGCGATATGCGCCTTGTTGCTGCCGCGCGTCAGGCCGACGATAGTGCCGCGCGCGTACGGGTCCCAATGCGGCGCGCCCAGGCCGACGAAGGCCGGCACCAGGAATACGCCGCCGCTATCGGGCACGCTGGCGGCCAGCGCCTCCACATCGCTCGATTGCTGGATGATGCCCAGCCCGTCGCGCAGCCACTGCACGGTGGCGCCGCCCATGAAGACCGAGCCTTCCAGCATGTAGTCGGTTTCGCCATCGACACGCCAGCCCACGGTGGACAGCAAGCGGTTGTGCGAGGTGCGCGGATGGCGGCCGGCGTTCATCAGCATGAAGCATCCGGTGCCGTATGTGTTCTTCACCATGCCGGGCTGGTGGCATGCCTGGCCGAAGGTGGCGGCCTGCTGGTCGCCGGCGATGCCCGCGACGGGAATCGCATGGCCGAACAGCGCTTCGCGCGTGGCGCCGACTTCCTCGCTGGACGAGACGACCTGCGGCAGCATCTCTTCAGGAATGTCGAACAGCTGCAGCAAGTCCAAATCCCAGCGCATCAGGTGGATGTTGAACAGCATGGTGCGCGAGGCGTTCGACACGTCGGTGACGTGCACGCCGCACAGCTTCCACGCCAGCCAGGAGTCGATGGTGCCGAAGCACAGCGCGCCCTTGCGGGCACGCTCACGCGCGCCGGGCACATGGTCCAGGATCCACTTGACCTTGGTGGCGGAGAAGTAAGCGTCCAGCTCCAGGCCGGTCGCATCGCAGATCATTTTCGCCTTGCCCGCGGCGCGCAGTTCTTCGCAGTAGCCGGCGGTGCGGCGGTCCTGCCAGACGATGGCAGGCGCGATCGGCTCGCCGGTCTTGCGGTCCCACACCACCGTGGTTTCGCGCTGGTTGGTGATGCCGATGGCGCGCACCTTTTTCACGTCGATATCGTGCAGGACCTTGCGCGCCACGGTGAGCTGGCTGTTCCAGATTTCGTTGGGATCGTGCTCAACCCAGCCTGGCTGGGGAAAGTGCTGGGGAAATTCCTGCGCTGCGCATCCTGCAATCTGGCCATTGTGGTCGAACAGGATGGCGCGCGAACTGGTAGTGCCCTGGTCCAGGGCGAGGATGTATTGAGTCATCTCTCTAAAATTCGTTGAAGCAAGCCGATAGGCCGGATTTTGTTACGGCGCCTTCCTTGCGGTCGGCGCTATGACAGCCATTCCTCTAGGCGACGGATTACTCCGCCGCTCAAGCTTTCTACCCGCACGCTCCGCGAGCAACATCATCGCGTGCCTATTTGAAATTGCACCAGGTGGAGGTTACCGCGTTTCACCGTAACTTAATACGCTCGTCTCTGTGGCCCTATTCCTCGCCTCACGGCGGACGGCCGTTAACCGTCACCCTGCTCTATGGAGTCCGGACCTTCCTCCCGCCCATGTATCGCTACATGAGCCAGCGGCTGTCTGGCTTGCTTCGGGCAGTATTCTACCAAATTTGGTGTCGCAAATCGGAAAGCTATTTCCCTAGGGGAGGCATAGAATGCCAAATCCATGTATAAGAAGGCAAGTACCATGACGCAAACCCCTCGTTCCGGCGGCCAGATCCTGGTCGATGCGCTGAAAGTCCACGGCACCGATACCGCCTTTGGCGTGCCGGGCGAAAGCTACCTGGACGTGCTGGACGCCCTGCACGAATCCGGCATCCGCTTCATCATCAACCGCCAGGAGGGCGGCGCAGCCTTCATGGCCGACGCTTACGGCAAGATGACCGGCAAGCCAGGCATCTGCTTCGTGACCCGCGGCCCGGGCGCCACCAATGCCTCGATCGGCGTGCATACCGCCTTCCAGGACTCGACCCCGATGATCCTGTTCATCGGCCAGGTCGGCAGCGATTTCATGGACCGCGAAGCCTTCCAGGAAGTCGACTACCGCCGCATGTTCGGCCAGATGGCCAAGTGGGTGGCCCAGATCGACCGCGCCGACCGCATTCCTGAATACATTGCCCGCGCCTACCAGGTCGCCACCAGCGGCCGTCCAGGCCCGGTCGTGCTGGCCCTGCCGGAAGACATGCTGACCGCCAAGGCCACCGTGGCCGATACCCGCGCCTATGTGCCGACGCAAGGTTCGCCTTCCGCGCCGCAGATCGCGCAGCTGCGCCAGATGCTGTCCGAAGCCAAGCGCCCGATGGTGCTGCTGGGCGGCGGTGGTTGGAACGCGCAGGCCAGCGCCGACATCCAGCGCTGGGCCGAAGCCAACCACCTGCCGGTCGGCTGCGCCTTCCGCTTCCAGGACCTGCTGGACAACACGCACCCGAACTACATCGGCGACGTCGGCATCGGCATCAATCCAAAGCTGGCCGCCCGCGTGAAGGAAGCCGACGTGCTGGTCGCCATCGGCCCGCGCCTGGGTGAGATGACCACCAGCGGCTACTCCATCATCGCCTCGCCGGTGCCGGCGCAGCGCCTGGTGCACATCCACGCCAGCCCGGAAGAACTGGGCAGCGTCTACCAGGGCGAACTGATGATCGCCTCCGGCATGCCGCAGGCCGCAGCGATGCTGGCCGCCATGGAGCCGGTCGACGCCGGCGCCTGGCGCGAGACGGTGGCGCAAGCGCGCGCCGAATACGACGCCTGGCAGAAGGAGCCGACCGTCTTCGCCGACAACAACGCGCCTTTGAACCTGTGGCAAGTGGTGCAGCAGCTGAAAGCCCAGTGCCCGGCCGACACCATCATCACCAACGGCGCCGGCAACTACGCCACCTGGGCGCACCGCTACTGGCCATACGGTGGCATGCGCACCCAGCTGGCCCCGACCAGCGGCGCCATGGGCTACTCGGTACCGTCCGGCGTGGCCGCCAAGATCATCGACCCGGCACGCACCGTGGTGACCTTTGCCGGCGACGGCGAATACCTGATGAACGGCCAGGAACTGGCCACCGCCGTGCAGTACAAGGCCGGCGTGGTCATCATCGTATTCAACAACCAGATGTTCGGCACCATCCGCATGCACCAGGAGCGTGAATACCCGGGCCGCGTATCCGGCACCACCCTGCACAACCCGGACTTCGCCGCCGTGGCACGCGCCTTTGGCGGCCATGGCGAAACCGTGTCGGCCACCGAAGAATTCGGCCCGGCCCTGCAGCGCGCCCTCGCCTTCACCCGCGAGCAGTCGCTGCCAGCCATCATCGAGCTGCGCTACGACGGCAACCTGATCACCCCAGGCGCCACGCTGGAAACCATGCGCCAGCAGGCCATCGCCGCCGGCAAGTAATCACTCCGCGCCCCGCCGCTTCGGCGCGGGGCAAGTCTTGCAGGCGCGGGGTTTGCGGGCAAAGTCGCGCACTTTGGCCAGCACCATCGGTTGTGAATGGTCTTCGCAATAGCCGCCATCCAGGGTCAGCGTCGTGCCGTCGGGCGAGAACTTGCCGCTGATGGTGCGCTCCTCCTCCCCTTCCTGCACAGTGAAGTACATCATCTTGCCGCGCGGGTCGACGTTGACGTCGGTCGCCACCAGCGGCCAGCTCAGGCCGCCTGCCGTGTATTCATAAATCACCGTGTCGACTTCAGCAAAGCGCTGCAGCGTAATGCGCTGCCCGCCGTACTCGCCGCTGCCTTCATGCACGCACAGGTCGGAATACACCAGCATGCCGTGGCGCGGCAAGGCACCGCCGGGTTTGTTGGCGGCGCCGGCGTTCGGCAGGGTGGCGGCCAGGGCGATCAGCAGCAGGTGCGTAGTTTTCATATCCACATTGTAAAAAAAAACGGCCGCCACAGGCAGCCGTTTCAACCAGGAACTGGAAGCGATCAGAAGGTGTGACGGATGCCGACGTTGTAGGCGGAGTCACCGGTACCTGCTTCAGCGTTGTTGCCAACGGTGTAGGAGGCGCCGTTCTTGTTCTTGATCTTGCCGTACGAGGTGTACAGGGTGGTGCGCTTGGACAGCGAGTGCAGGTAGCCGATCGCGTACTGGTCAGCGTCGTGGTTGGCGGCGTTCTTGTCATTCACCGACGACCAGGAAGCGACCAGGGAACCAGCTGCCGACACCGGCACGCTTGCACCCAGCAGCCAGGTGCTGTTGTCGGTCGAGGCAGCCACGGCTGCGGCGGTGTACGCGGTAGCGTTTGGCAGAGGCGAGCTGTTCAGGCCTTTGTTGTCACCGTACATGAAGTAGGCTTTGGCGACCTTGAAGTCATAGTTCACGGCCAGCAGGGTGTTGTGGCCGCCCTGGCGGTCGGTCACGACGTTGTTGGCGACGCTGTCGTTGTTGCGGTGGTTGTAGGCCAGGCGCGCGTTCAGCGGGCCGTTCTGGTAGCCCAGCGAGACGCCCAGCTGGCGGCCGGTCGAGGATTCCTTCTGTTCGCCGAAGCCGTAGAACGCTTCCGCGGTTACGCCGTTGATGTCAGGCGATTTGTAGACCACGGAATTGCCGTTGCGCACGTTGATGCCGTTGGCTGGGAACAGGTTCTTGGCCGAACCGGACAGGCCAGCCTGGAACGGGTCGCCCACTTGCACGAAGGCGTTGTACCAAGGGGTGTACTGGCGGCCCAGGGTCAGGGTGCCGGCAGTCTTCGACGACAGGCCAACGTAGGCCTGGCGGTTGAACAGGGTGTTGTTGGTGTTGTCCAGCTCACCGGTATCGCCTTTGATACCGGTTTCCAGCAGGAAGACTGCGGACAGGCCGCTACCGAGATCTTCGGTGCCGCGGAAGCCGATGCGGGAAGCATTTGCCACACCAGCCGAAAGTTTGTTGACGTTACCGCCTTTGCCGCCGTGTTCAGCGACGAAGCCGGCATCCATGATGCCGTAAATGGTCACGCTGGATTGCGCGTAGGCGGTGCTGCTTACAGCGAGGATCGCGAGGGAAATCAAGGTCTTCTTCATGATGTGCTTCTTCCTTTTCTTTGTTATCGATCACCAGTGCTCTACGGCATTGGTTGCGGGTCATTTTATATGAACTCAATATTTCCTGCTAAGCACGTAGTAATACGTATTGCAAGATAACGGTAAATACCACACTGCGGCCAAATAAAATTTCATCAATCTTGCATTTATTTTGTTCAGGACACATTTCACACTTTTGGTTCTTTTGGAGGCTAAACTGAAAGCGCCAACCATGTGTCATGGACAAGCAGTTTCCACCCCTGTTTCAGAGTGAAAGCGACCTGCCCTGCGTGCAACTTTGTGTCGAAATTCGGCGTTAGAATGCAGATCGCGTATCAATCTGGGGGCGCTGTCGGCGAATGAAAACGAGTGCGATTTCTTTAACAATTCCTTCCACAATCAGTGATGTGGAGCGGGATACCGGTCTGGCAAAGGAGACTTTGCGAGTCTGGGAGCGCCGTTACGACTTTCCCCGCCCTGAACGTGACACGTTCGGTGAGCGAGTCTACCCAAGCGACCAGGTAATTAAATTGAGATTGATCAAGAGATTGATTGATCTGGGGTATCGTCCTGGCAAAGTCATCGGCTATAGCTCCGACGAGTTGCAGGCCCTGGCGCAGAAAACCACGGCCGGAAAGAAGTCCGAGCCGGCCCGCCCGCATCCCGAACTGCAGACCTATCTGGAATTGTGCAAGAGCCACCAGATGGAAGCCTTCCGCCGCAAGCTGACGCAAGCCATGCTGGTCATGGGCATGAAAAACTTCGTCATCGACCTGGTGGCGCCGCTGATCACCCATGTGGGCGATGCCTGGGCTTGCGGCCAGTTCGCGGTATTTGAAGAGCATTTGTTCACCGAATCGGTGCAGATCGTGCTGCGCGGCGCCATTTTCTCGGTGCCGCAGGTCAACCACAGCAACGGTTCGCCGCGCCCGCGCGTGCTGCTGACCACCCTGCCGCAGGAACGCCATGGCCTGGGCCTGCTGATGGCGGAAGCGCTGTTTGCCGCCGAGGGAGCGCATTGCATTTCGCTAGGCGTACAAACCCCGGTGCCCGACATCGTGGAAGCTGCACGCGCCAAGCAGGCCGATATCGTGGCCCTGTCGTTCTCCACCACCATGAACCCGCGCCATGTGAGCGACAGCCTGGCGGAGCTGCATGCCCGCCTGCCCGAGAGCACCGAACTGTGGGCCGGCGGCTCCAACGCCGCCCTGCGCAAACGCCCGCCCGGCTATGTCCACGTATGCGAACTGGCCGGCATCAGCAGCGCCGTGGCCGAATGGCGCCAGCGCCAGCGGCAGGCCGCCACCTAGGCTCTGGTAGAATACGCGG
This sequence comes from Pseudoduganella sp. OTU4001, assembly GCF_038440195.1. NCBI lineage: Bacteria > Pseudomonadati > Pseudomonadota > Betaproteobacteria > Burkholderiales > Oxalobacteraceae > Pseudoduganella > Pseudoduganella sp. OTU4001. The sequence goes on from NZ_JASATG010000045.1 coordinate 27,304, forward strand.
TTCGATTGAAGGACCCTCTGCCAACCTGTCCATGTTCAGTTTTTTCAAGAAGAAACCAGTCGCGCCGGAAGTGGCACCCGCCCCTGCTCCCGCGCCTGCCGCCCCAGTAGCCCCGGCTGAGGCCGAGCCTGCAGCACCGCTGGCGTATGAAGTCGAGACCGCCGTCAAGCCGGAACCCAAGCAAAGCTGGATGAGCCGCCTGAAGGCAGGCTTGTCGAAGACTTCCGCCAACCTGTCCGTCCTGTTCGTCGGCGCCAAGATCGACGACGACCTGTATGAGGAGCTGGAAGCGGCGCTGCTGATGTCCGACGCCGGCGTCGACGCCACCCAATACCTGCTGGACGCACTCAAGCGCAAGGTCAAGGAAGACAAGCTGCTCGATGCCGCCGCCGTCAAGGAAGCGCTGAAGCAGCTACTGGTCGAACTGCTGACCCCGCTGCAAAAACCGTTCGAGCTGGGCCGCCACCAGCCGCTGGTGATGATGATTTCCGGCGTCAACGGCGCCGGCAAGACCACCACCATCGGCAAGCTGGCCAAGCACATGCAAGCCCACGGCCAGTCCGTGCTGCTGGCCGCCGGCGACACCTTCCGCGCCGCCGCCCGCGAACAGCTGATGGTGTGGGGCCAACGCAACAACGTCACCGTGATCTCGCAGGAATCCGGCGACCCGGCCGCCGTGTCGTTTGACGCGGTGCAGTCCGGCAAGGCGCGCGGCACCAATGTCGTCATGATCGACACCGCCGGCCGCCTGCCGACCCAGCTGCACCTGATGGAAGAGCTGAAGAAGGTCAAGCGCGTGATCGGCAAGGGCATGGAAGGCGCACCGCACGAAACCCTGCTGGTGATCGACGGCAACACCGGCCAGAATGCACTGGCCCAGGTGAAGGCCTTCGACGACGCCCTGCAGCTGTCCGGCCTGATCATTACCAAGCTGGACGGTACCGCCAAGGGCGGCATCCTGGCCGCCATCGCGCGCGTCCGTCCGGTGCCGGTGTACTTCATCGGCATCGGTGAAAAGATTGAAGACCTGCAGCCGTTCAACGCGGCTGAATTTGTTGAAGCCCTGCTCGCTTAATCGGCCTACATGATCGAATTCCAGCACGTCAGCAAACAATACTCCCCCGACGGTGTCGCCCTGCGCGACATTTCCTTCACTATTGCCAAAGGCGAGCTGGTCTACCTGGCCGGCCCTTCGGGCGCCGGCAAATCGACCCTGCTGAAGATGATCGCCGCCATGGAGCGCCCGACTTCCGGCAAGGTGCTGGTCAATGGCCAGGACATTGGCGCCCTGAAGCGCGCCGGCATCCCCTTCCTGCGCCGCAACCTGGGCCTGATCTTCCAGGAACAGCGCCTGCTGAACGACCGCAGCGTGCTGGCCAATGTGATGATGCCGCTGCTGGTGACCGGCTCCCCGCGCGCCGCCGCCGAGCAGCGTGCGCGCGCCGCACTTGACAAGGTCGGCCTGCTCGACCGTGCCGACGCCCAGCCGCTGGCCCTGTCCGGCGGCGAACAGCAGCGCGTCTCGATCGCGCGCGCCATCGTCAACCGCCCGCAAATCATCCTGGCCGACGAACCGACTGCCAACCTGGACCGCGCCAGCGCCAGCAAGGTGATCGACGCGCTGCACGCCTTCCATTCGGTGGGCGTGACTTGCCTGATCTCCTCCCACGATGAGCAGATCCTGGACGCCGCTGCGCGCGTAATCCACCTCGAACGAGGCGAACTGATGAAGGAGGCCGCATGAATACCTGGCTGCGCCACCACCTGTTCGCCCTCGGCGCCGCGCTGGTGCATGTGCGCCGCGCACCGGGCTCCTTCCTGTTTAATATCCTGGTAGTCGCGATTGCGCTGGCCCTGCCCTTCATGGGCGTGACCTTGCTCGACAATGTACGGCCGATGTCGGAACAGATGGCTGTCGAGCCAGAACTGAGCGTCTTCGTGCAGGCCGATGCCCCGCGCGAGCAGGCGGTCGGCCTGGCTTCCTCGCTGCGCGGCATTGCACCACAGGCCAAGATCATCTTCGTGCCGCGCGAAAAGGCGCTGGAACAGCTGCACGCAAAGAGCGGCCTGTCCGACGTGCTGGCCACGCTGGGCGAGAATCCGCTGCCGGACAGCTATGTCATCAAGCTGAGCGCCTTCCAGAATGCGGCGGAAAGCGGCAAGATCGATACCATTGCCGAGCAGATGCGCGCCCTGCCGGGCGTTGATACGGTGCAAGTGGATTCGGCCTGGGTCAAGCGCCTGGCCGCCCTGCTGGGCGTGTTGCGCCTGGCCCTGCTGCTGCTGGCCGCCACCCTCGGCACCGTGGTGGTGGCCGTGGTGTTCAATACCATCCGCCTGCAGGTGCTGACCCAGCGCGAGGAAATCCTGGTGTCCAAGCTGATCGGCGCGACCGACAGCTTTATCCACCGCCCCTTCTATTACACCGGCGCCCTGCTCGGCCTGTGCGCCGGCGGCGTGGCGCTCGGTGGCGTGGCGCTGGCCCTGCAGCCGCTGAACCGTGCCATTGCTGAATTTGCAAGGCTGTACGCCTCCGAATTCCAGCTCGCGCCGCTCGACCCGCTCGGCACCGCCGGCCTGCTGGCCCTGTCCGCCAGCCTGGGCCTGGTGGGCGCCCTGCTGTCTGTCCAGCGCCACCTCTCCCGCCTGAAT
>NZ_JASATG010000046.1:0-29674 GCF_038440195.1 Pseudoduganella sp. OTU4001
GGCCCTTGAAGGGGTCTTGGTGATACACCACCTCGGCGGCCGAGACCTCGGCCGCACCCACCACCACCATCAGCGGCAGCAAGTGCTCCTCGCGCGGATGCGCCATCCGCGCCGCCGGTGCGCGTTCCCATTCCAGCAAACGCGCGGTGCGCTCGGCCGGCGCGCAGGCCATGGTCTCGCGCAGCCACGCGTCAAACAGCCGCGCCGCCTCCGCGCCGGCCGCATTGAAGGCCCGCAGGTTGTGGAAACTCAAGCCGCTGCCGACGATCAGCACACCCTCGTCGCGCAATGGGCGCAGCAGGCGGCCCACGGCCAGGTGCTCAGCCGGGTCCAGGCCTTGGCGCAGCGACAACTGCACGATCGGCACATCGGCATCCGGGAAGGCCGGATACATGGAGCTGAAGGTGCCGTGGTCGAAGCCGCGCTCATGATCGAGCCGCGCACGGCCGCCCAGCAGCTCGGCCACGCGCGCCGCCAGCGCCGGCGAACCGGGGGCGGGGTACTGGATCTGGTAGGTATGCGGCGGGAAGCCGCCATAGTCGTAGATCATCGGCGGCTGGGCTGCCGCCGAGACGAGGAAGTCGCGGCCTTCCCAGTGCGCAGTGACGACCAGGATGGCTTTCGGCTTGCCGCCGGCCTGGCGCGGCAAGTCGCGCAGGGAAGCGTCCAGCTGGTCGTAGGCGCTGCCATAGTGCTCTCGCATCCATGGCCATGGGCCGCCGCCGTGGGACAGGAAGAAGGTGGGCAAAGTAGTCATGCCCACCACTATACGCCGCTCAGCGATCGGCTGCAGACACCGACATCAGCGCGAACAGGCGCGCGGCGCGCATCCACGCCACCGACAGCGCGATCAGCTGCGCCAGCACGAAAGCGGCAAGCAGCAGCACGGCGTTGCTGCCTGCCACCTGCAGCCGCGCCAGCGCCAGCAGGCCGGCCAGCAGCAAGCCGGCGCCGGTCAGCAGGGCATAGCTGCCCAGCATTGCGCCGGGACGGCGCAGCATCAGCTTGACGCCCCGCCACCAGGCTTTGATAGCCGAAGTGCGGCGGCGGTCGACCGCCAGCTGGGCGCGTCCCGCATCCAGCGTCAGGTTGGCCAGCGCCACCACCAGCGCGGCGCCAATGGTGGCCGCCAGCTCCCAGGGCGCCGCATCCGATGCCTGCACTGCCTTGGCGGCGTAATCGCTGGCCGCTTCGGCCAGTGCGGCGCCGAGTGCAATGGCGACGCCCATCGGCACCACCGCCCACACCAGCATGCGGAACATGCGCGGGTATTCCGCCACGCCGCCGGTCACCAGCTCGCGGATGGTGGCGGGTTGCTGGGCGCGGCCCGCGGTGGCGATCACGCCGGTCAGGAAGGGCGACAGCAGCAGGGTCAGGGCCAGCGCCGCCAGGCCGCCCGCTTGCAGCGAAACCGCATTGCGGCGCACTTCGCTGAAGATGTCGGTGAAGGCTACGCCGTCCAGCGCACGCGCCAGTTCCGGCGCGCGCACCGAGTGGTCCAGGATCGACGACAAGGCGCTCCAGAAGGGCAGGGCCAGGATGGCGGTAGGCAGCAGCACGGCCGCCAGCCAGACCAGCATCAGGCGCCATTGCAGGGCGGCGCGGCCGGCTTGTTTGAGATTGGTAGTCAGCTTCATACGGTGGCAATCAGGGAGATCAGGGACTGGAAGATCGCGGCCAGGTCGAAGGTCCAGCGGCGCGTGGCGCTGCCATCCTTCTTGATGGTGCGGCTGTCATCGAGCTTGCTCACGTCGAGCATATGCTTGCCTTCGGGGTCGATGCGCGCCGATACCGCCTTCACCGGCTTGGTCCATTCAAAGGTATGCCAGCGCTGTTCGCCGCCCCACTGCACGGTTTCCTTGCTGCCGTCGGCAAAGGTCACCACCAGCGATTGCGGCACGTCGGCGCCACGGCGGCGCACCGTCACCTTGGTCAGGAAGGGGAAAGGACCGGTGCCGGGCTTGGCGTCCGGATGCGCTTTTTCCCAGGCCTCGCGCAGCTTGTCGGCCTGCTTGCCTGCATCTTCCTCGCTCAGTTCGACGCGCTTGCCCTTGTCCATATGCATGCCAGGCAGCGGCAGCACTTCTTCGCTGGTGAAGGTGGAAATGCGGTCGTCCACGCGCGTGGTGGCGTACACCTGCTGCGCGAACACGGTTTCCACCAGCTTGCGCTGGCCGCTCACTTCCGCCAGCACTTCGCGGAAGTCGGCCACGCTTGGGTGGCGGAATTTCCAGCGGCGGTAGTATTCCTTGAAGGCGCGCTCGATGGTTTCCTTGCCCAGCTGCGCTTCCAGGTCGTGCATGGTGATCGCGGTGCGCGAATACACTGGGCCGATGCCCTGCAGGCGGGTGTAGGCGTTCTGGCCCAGCGGGTCGGACGGCTCGTCGCGCGGCACGCCCTGGCGTTCGAACTCGAAGTTGTCGATGCGCGGCGCGAAGCCGATGGAGCGCAGGAACGGCGTGGTCAGGTGCACCTTGCGGCCGGTATCGCGCAGCATGCGGTGGTTCCAGTACTCGTTCAGGCCTTCATCGAGGAAGGGCTCTTCGAACTCGTTGCTGGCCAGGATGCCATAGAAGTAGCCGTGGCCGAATTCGTGGATGGTCACGAAGTCCAGCGCAGCATGCGCCACCGTATCGGCTTTCAGGTCGGGATAGCTGTCGGCGGTGAAGAAGGTCGGGTACTCCATGCCGCCCGCTTCGCCCGCATTATGCGGCGGGATCACTACGGTCAGCGTCTTGTATGGGTAAGGGCCGAGCGTGCGCGAGAAGTATTCCAGCGAGTCCTTGGCCGCCTTCATGGCCGGCGCCGCGTTGGAGGCGAATTCGGGCGGGAACAGCACGCTCACCTTCACTTGCGGGCTGCCCGGGCCGGTCCAGGTATCGGTCAGCGGCTTGGCGGTGCGCTTGTCGGCGGTCCAGGCGAAATCGTGCACGTCGCCCTGCACGAAGTGGTGGGTCAGCTTGCCGTCCTTTTCGGCCGGCGTGCCTTGCAGCTCGCCGGTGGCGCCCACGGTGTATTCCTTGGGCACGGTCAGCTTCACGTCGTAGCTGCCAAAGTCGGCGTAGAACTCCGACTGGGCGTGGAATTCATGCGCGTTCCAGCGCACGCTGGTGGCGCCGCGTTCGCCCGGCAGCTCCAGCACGGCGATCTTCGGGAACCATTGCGCCACCAGGTGGAAGCTGTCGAAGTAGCCGGTGCGCGCCATCACGCGCGGCAGCTGGTCGAAGAAGCTGATATCGAGCGTGGTGCTGGCGCCCGGCGCCACCGCTTGCGGCAGGTCCATGCGCACCACGGTCTGGTCGGTGGCAGGGCCGCCGTCCGGCTGCACGAAAGTCCACGCTACCTTGGCGCCGTTCTGCTGCACGCTGCGCAGTTCGATGTAGCCCCATTCGCCATCCTTGCTCAGGGCATCGTTGCGGATGCCGCCGCCGTTCAGGCGCTGCTCGGTGTGGAAGGTGCTGTTGGCGTTCTGGAAGGCGTTCAGGTACAGGTGCATGTAAACGCTGCGCACCGGCTGGTCGCTGCGGTTGCGCCAGGTCAGCTGCTGGCGGCCGTCGATGGTGTGCTTGACCGGATCCAGCGTGGCCTCGATTTTGTAGTCCACCACGCGGTCGGACAAGGTGGCTTCCTGGCCGGTGCGAATGCCGCCCCAGGCATTGGCGGCGCTAGGCTGGCTCACGGCGGCTGCCTTGGGCGCCGCCAGCGGGATGCCGTTGCCCGGCTCCGGATTGGTGCCGGGGATGCCGCCTTCGGCCAATAGTCCGGCGGAAACCGCTGCGCCGCCCAGCAGGACGGCGGCGGCCAATAAACGTGCGATGCGCATAGGTCTCCATTAAATTTTATGCAACGCGAAAATATAGCCTGACAGTCGGTTGCTTGCCAATCTTTTATGCCAACTTTAACCAGCGTATAATGACGCCGCCTTGGTGCCCGCGTCCTGTTCATGGACGCAGTTAAACGGGAAACGCAATGTGCTGCCCCCGCAACGGTACGCAAGCGCCGTCATGAACGACGGCAGGCCGCGCCTGAAACCACTATGCATGCATAGGAAGGTGGCCCGGTCAGTCTTGCCAGCCCGGATACCGGCCAGGGAGGTGGAAGCGCGCCCGAGCAGGGCGCGACTTCTGTGGATTCCGGCTGCGGGGACGCAGGCGGATACTTTTTCTATTCGCTTGTCATGACCATCTTCTCCTCGCGCTGCGCCCTGGCTGCAGCAGTCGCCCTGTGCTTTGCCGCACCGGCCGTCGCCCAGAATTCCCAGACCATCGTCATCTCCGGTTCCCGTTTCGCCAGCGATCCTTCGCTGCTGCCGATCGGCGCCACCACCATCACTGCCGCGGAAATCCGCCGCGCCGGCGTTACCGACGTCAACCAGGCGATCCGCAAGATCGGCGGCGTGTACGGCCGCCAAAGCCTGACCGGCAGCCCGGACTTCCCGCTCGACCTGCGCGGCTTCGGCAGCAGCAGCGACCAGAACGTGGTGATCGTACTGGACGGCGTGCGCATGAACGAGAACGAGCTGTCCAGCGCCACCCTGTCCACCATCCCGATCGATATGGTGGAGCGCATCGACATCATGCGCGGCGGCGCCAGCGTGCTGTATGGCGAAGGCGCAACCGGCGGCGTGATCAGCATCGTCACCAAGCGCCCGCAAGCCGGCGCGCGCGGCGGCAATGTATTCGCTGAACTGGGCCAGTTCGACAGCTCCGACCTGCGCCTGAGCGGCGTGCAGGGCTTCGACGGCTTCGCCATCGACGCTTCCGTCGGCCAGCAGCGCACCGACAACTACCGCGACAACAATGAGTTCAAGCAGAAGCAGTTCAATGGCGGCGTGCAGTTCCAAGGCGCCTTCGGCCGCTTGTCCCTGCGTGCCGACATCGCGCGCCAGGACCAGCGTTTCGCCGGCAGCCTGACCGAAGACCTGTTCAAGGCCAACCCGCGCCAGACCAAGACCCCGAACGACTTCGGCAAGATGGACAGCGACCGCTACACCGCCGCCTGGGAGAATAAGGTCGGCGCCTTCGACCTGGCCGCCGAACTGGCGCATCGCAAGAAGGACGTGGCAGCCGCCTACTTCGCGTCGTGGGGCGCGTCGCGCTCGTCCTACGACAGCGAGCAGACCCAGTTCTCGCCGCGCGTACGCCATCTGGCGCAGTTCGACGGCATGCTGAACGAGCTGGTGACCGGCTTCGATTTCGGCCGCTGGAACCGCGTGACCACGGCTGACTACTCGGCGGCGGAAGCGACCCAGCGCAGCAAGGCGTTCTACGTGCGCGACGAGCTGAAATTCGCCGGCGCCCAGCAAGCGCGCCTGGCAGCCGGTGTGCGCCGCGAACTGTTCGAGAAAGACTCCTTCGATCCGATGCCGTTCACCTCTGCCACCTACAGCATCAAGCAGGCCCAGAACGCGTGGGAGCTGCAGGGCAGCGTGCTGGCCGCGCCAGGCCTGACCGCCTGGGCCAAGGCCGGCCACAGCTTCCGCGTCGCCACCTCGGACGAGAATGCGTTCACCCCGCAGGCCAACAAGCCGCTGGAGACGCAGGTTTCGCACGACGCCGAGATCGGCCTCGGCTACGCGCAAGGCGCCGCCAAGCTTGATGCACGCATCTTCCGCCACAACCTGGACAACGAGATCTACTACAACCCGGTGGCGGGCATGTTCGGCGCCAACACCAACCTCGACCCGACCCAGCGCAAGGGCTTCGAGCTGGATGGCAGCTACCGCTTCGCGCCGGCCTGGCAAGTGCTGGGCCATTACCAGCGCGTGCAGGCCAAGTTCCGTTCCGGCCAGTATGCCGGCCGCGAGCTGGCGCTGGTGCCGAGCCACATCGTGACCGCGCGCCTGGCCTGGCTGCCGGGCGACGGCCAGAGCGCCGACATCGGCGTGCAGCGCGTCGCCGAACAGCGTTACGGCGACGACTTCTTCAACAGCTGCAATGCGCGCATCCCGGCCTACACCACGGTCGACGGCCGCTATGCCCGCAAGTTCGGCCAATGGGAACTGGCGCTGAGCGCGCTCAACCTGTTCGATAAGGACCACTACAGCCAGGCCTTCGGTTGCCGTTCGGGCATTTACCCGGACAGCGGCCGCCAGCTGAAAGTGTCCGCGCGCTACGACTTCTAAGCGCTTAAAGCAGGCTTAAATCAGCCCCGTGGAGGCCAATTTGGCTCGCGGGGCTGATCACGGGACGCAAAAAATGGTAATCTCGCGGCGTTTACTATTCACCTGTAAGGACCACCATGCGTCTCCTGCGCCTTCTGATTGCCTCCGCCGCCCTGATGTTCACTGCCGCCGGCGCCTCCGCCGCCGAGCCGAAAGAGGGCGTTGACTGGAAATCCCTCGACACCCCTGTGCGCACCGAAGCGCCAGGCAAGAAAGTTGAAGTTGTCGAGTTCTTCATGTACACCTGCCCGCACTGCTTCGCGCTGGAGCCGCGCATTAGCGCCTGGGTCAAGCAGAACGCCGACAAGATCCATTTCCGCCGCATCCACTTTGCCCGCAGCGAAAAAGACCCGCTGGCGCGCGCCCACGTGACCCTGGAATCGATGGGCATGCCGGAAGTGGCAAGCCAGAAGATCTTCAACGCCATCCACGTTGAGCACAAGCGCCTGATGCGCGAAGAAGACGTGACTGCCGTTGTGGTGAGCGCCGGCGTCGACAGGGCCAAGTACGAAAGCGTCTATAAATCCTTCGGCGTCGAGTCTAAAATGAAGCGTATGGCCAATATCATCGGCCAGTACAAAGGTGTGGACAGCGCCCCGACCCTGGTGATCGATGGCCGCTACATTACTTCGCCGTCGATGGCAGGCCGTCCGGGCCAGCCGGAAATGCAATCCCATGTAGCGGCGCTGGCCGTGGCGGATTACCTGGTTGCCAAGGCGGCAGCCACCAAGAAATAAGCAATGGAACCACGTGAAGAAAGCGTGATGCGCGCATTCCGGGAGTCGGCCCCAGACGAGGCCGGCCTGGTAGCGCGCACCTGGGTCAACCACCTGGCCTGGACCTTGGTGGTGGTGCTGGCTGGGCTGGTGTTCTGGCTGGTGGTGGCGGTGGTCAATGCCGAGAACCAGCGCCATGCGCTGGCCAACAAGGAATGCCGCGACCAGGTATTCAAAGAGGAAATCGACCGCACCTGCCTGCTGAGCGTGCGCTCACGCGAACACTGGTGGCAGCACCTGTGGTACGCGATGAAGCACACTTCGCCTCAGAAGTAAAAGCATAGCCGGGCAGCAAAACAGGGACGTAACACATTTTCGCTTCGCGAAAACGTGTTACGTCCCTGTTTTGCTGCCTGGCTATTTTCTTACATCGTGTGCTCGAGGTTGGCGAGCTGTCGTTTGAAGAGCTGCTCCTGGACGCGGATGTCGTCGTGGTTGTAGCCCTCGTAGGCGCGGGTGGTGCGCGACCATACTTCCGGCATCACCAGTTCGATCAGGTTGCGGCCGGCTTCGGTCAGCGTGATCATCACGCAGCGGCGGTCGCCAGGGCGGTTGCCACGGGTGATCAGACCTTGCGCTTCCAGGTCGTTGCAGACACGGGTCAGGTTAGCCGGCTTTTCCATGCAGGCTTCACCCAGGTTGGAAGCGGTCGAAGTTTCATTCTCCGATCCATACAGCACCGCCAGCACCATATAGCTGGCATCGACCAGGTCGTACTTGCGCAATACCGAGTTCGCCAGATCCTTCATGCGTTTCTGGACGTGATAGGTCATGCGCAGCAGGCGTACCAGATCTTCCGGGAATTCCGGGATGCGAGTATGAATGTTTTTCAGGCGCTTATTGGTTGCGTCAAAACTACTCATCTCGAAGGCACTCCTGTGCAATTTGTTCAAGCCTGAATTGTACTAGTGTTGACCTAAGGTAAATACCCTTTTGATCTAGACCAAACAGCAAACGTAAGTCTCATGTAAGGAAAGCTTCCGTATTTTTTGCAAGCTACCTCTCGGGAAAACCTTGTACCAGCAATTTAAATTTCGGTGATGAACGTTTCCATCAAATAAAAATTTGTAGAAACACTGTTTAACAATTGTGTTGGCATCTTCCAACACTGCGCCCCTCGCACACCAAAATCGTTAAATTTATGGAAACAGGAGGACACCATGACAGGAACCAGTACTTTAGACCCGGACAATTTGCCGCAGCGCCCGGATCGCAGCATCGGCAAAGGCCACGGCACCGGGGCGCTCGGCCCCAGCGACTCGTCCGACTCAGGCAGCGACGTGCAGGGTGCGCCGCCGCCCGGACCCGGCGACACGGAGTTGGATAGCGATTCAGACCGCCAGGGCACCGGCGAGCGCGCCAGCGTCGGCGGCGACACGCCTGCGCCGGATGGCGGCGATATCGATGTCGACCACGTCGAATCGATCCCCGAGCGGGAAGGCGGGCGCCGCGACGACGCCGAGCGCGGCGCCTGAGGGCGTCAAACGGCCGGCGTGGCTTCCGCGCTGGCCAGGTAGATCGGCGTGACCTCGAGCAGCGTATCGATCGCGACGCGCAGCTTGGCGGGCATATAGGGCGTGTGCGGCCAGACCAGGTGCATTTGCGAGGCCTCCAGCTCGCCGCAGTCGAACAGCACCTCCAGTTCGCCGCGCTTGACGTAAGGCGCCACCAGCCAGCAGGGCAGCCAGACCAGGCCCATGCCGGCCGCCGCAGCGTCTGCGATCGCCTGCAGGTCGTCGAACAGCAGCCGTTGCCGCGGCATGACGGTGCGCGCCCTGGCGCCGGCCGGCGCGATGTCCCATTCCTTTACCACCCGGCCGCGCGAATACAGGATGCCGTCGTGCTGGGGGATGTCGTCTTCGTGCGCCGGGCGGCCATGCTGCGCCAGGTAGGCGGGCGCGGCGCACACCAGCATGCGCTGCTGCCCCAGGCGGCGCGCGGCCAGGGTGCTGCTGTCCGGCAGCGGCCCGACGCGCAGGCCGATGTCGAAGCCTTCATCGATCAGGTCCACCACGCGGTCGCTGAAGGAAATGTCGAGCGCCAGCTGGGGATAGCGGCGCGCCAGCTCCAGCATCAGCGGCGCCACGAACTGGCGGCCGAACAGCACCGGCACGCTGATGCGCAGGCGCCCGGTCGGTTCGCTGCGGCCGCTGCCGATGCACGCCTCGCCCGCGTCCAGCTCCGCCAGGGCGCGCACGCAGCGCTCGTAATACGATTCGCCGGCCTCGGTCAGGCTCTGGCTGCGCGTGGTGCGGTGGAACAGGCGCACGCCGAGCCGTTCCTCCAGCCGCGCGATGGTCTTGGCGACCGCCGAGCGGGTCTGGTGCAGCCGCACGGCGGCGGCTGAAAAACTGCCGGCCTCCACCGCGTGGACAAAGACATTGATGCCATGCAGGCGTTCATTCATATTGTTTCCATTCTGGCGACAATCTGTTGAGGAAACTCCACCACTGTGGAATATGAGGAAACTATATAGTTCCCAGCACTGATCCACAACCTTTAAGGAGTTCCAAATGCATGCATACCAAATCACCCCTGGCGCCGGCATCGACAGCCTGGAGCACATTGTTCTGCCGAAGCAGGAGCTGCAATTCCACCAGGTCCGCGTCAAGGTGCGCGCTGTTGCGCTCAACTACCGCGACCTGATGGTGGCGCATGGCACCTATCCCACCAGCGGTGCCGGCGCCGTGGTGCCGGGTTCCGATGCCGCCGGCGAGATCATCGAAGTCGGCCCCGGTGTCACGCGCTTCCGCGTCGGCGACCGCGTGGCCACCGCCTTCTTCCCGGAGTGGGAGGAGGGCAAAGCCAATCCGGCCAAAACGGCCGTGACACTGGGTGCAGGCGGAGCCGGCGCGCTATCGGAGGAGCTGGTGATCCACGAGGATGGCCTGGTAGCGATGCCTGAGCATCTGAGCTACGAAGAAGCCGCCACGCTGACCTGCGCCGGCGTTACGGCCTGGAACGCGCTGTTCGTGGAAGGCGGACTGCAGGCGGGCGATACGGTGCTGCTGCTGGGGACCGGCGGCGTATCGATCTGGGCCCTGCAGCTGGCCAAAGCCGCAGGACTGCGCGCCATTGTCACCTCGTCCAGCGACACCAAACTGGAACGGGCACGGGCGCTGGGTGCCGATGTACTGATCAACTACCGCAAGACGCCGGAATGGCAGGAAGAAGTGCTGCGCGCCACCGAAGGCAAGGGCGCCGACCTGGTGCTGGAAGTGGGCGGGCAGGACACCCTGGCGCGTTCGATCGCCTCGGTTGGCATGGGAGGCAAGGTGGCCGTGATAGGCGGCCTGGGCGGCGGCTTTGAAACCAGCGTCCAGCTGCTCGGCATCGTCATCGGCGGCAAGAGCATGAGCGGCATCTACGTCGGCAGCCGCAAAATGCACGAAGACCTGGCGCGCCTGGTTTCCCAGCGCAAGATCAAGCCGGTGGTGGACAGCGTGTTCGACATCCACAAGGCCCGCGAGGCCTACCAGCACCTCGCGTCGGGCAGCCACTTTGGCAAGGTTGTGATCAGTATCTGATCATGGCATTTCCCAGCGTACCGGGATCTCGATCAGTTCCCGCTCGTTCCAGGCTTGTACGCGGGCGTTCACAATGTTCTGCTTGCCGTACTGGTAGAACAGACGGTTCGTAAAATACTCGTAGCCGGGTCCGACGTGCGCAGCCGCCAGCTGCACGGCTTTTGCCGCGTCGGCGTTGTTGAGGACGCGGGCCTCCATGATCGTAACCGAGAGCGCCAGCACGCCGCCGATCGCCAACGGGATACGCATATTGCGGACTTTGCGGCCTTCCGCGGCGCGTGCCGCCAGCACCGGTGCACTGCCAAGCTGGCGGATCAGCAGGATGACGACCGCCACGACCAGCAGCTGCTTGCCAACTTCGATGGTGAACTGGCCGGGAACGAAGCGCATCTGCGCCAGCAGCAAACTGGCGGGCAGCAAGGCATAAGTGGACACCAGGAACACCGCCGCCGGCAGCAAGGCAAGCCATGCAAGCCAGCGAACACCTGAAATCGCGCGCGAATTGCCGAAAACGACCAGCAGGCCAATCAGCATGCCGAAGATCTGGAAACGGAAAGTGCCGGGCGGGGCACTGGTCCAGCCGAGGTAAAACTCGACAATGCCAAGCGCGAAAACGAGAGCGCCAGTGCGCTGGAGGATGATGCGATCTTGCGTTTTTGACATGTCTTGATCCGAAAAAAGGCCCACCAGCCAGAACGCGGCCTGGGCCGCGCCCAGCGAGGTGGGCTTTTTGGAGAAGGTGGCGATTAAGCGAATTGCTTGGCCACGAAGTCCCAGTTCACCAGGTTCCAGAAGATCTCGACGTACTTAGGACGGGCGTTGCGGTAGTCAACGTAGTAAGCGTGTTCCCACACGTCGCAGGTCAGCAGCGGCTTGTCGGCGCCGGTCAGCGGGGTAGTAGCGTTGGAGGTGTTGACGATTTCGACCGAGCCGTCAGCCTTCTTCACCAGCCAGGTCCAGCCGGAACCGAAGTTGCCCACGCAGGACTTGGTGAATTCAGCCTTGAAGTTGTCGAAGGAACCGAACTTGGCGTTGATGGCGTCAGCCACGGCACCGGTAGGAGCGCCGCCGGCGTTAGGAGCCATGCAGTTCCAGTAGAAGGTGTGGTTCCAAACCTGGGCTGCGTTGTTGAACACGCCGCCGGAGGACTTCTTCACGATTTCTTCCAGGGACAGGTTTTCGAACTCGGTGCCCTTGATCAGGTTGTTCAGGTTGGTGACATAAGCCTGATGATGCTTACCGTAGTGGAATTCCAGGGTTTCCTTGGAGATGTGCGGCTGCAGCGCGTCCATTGCATACGGCAGTGGTGGCAGGGTATGTTCCATGAATGTTTCCTTTTGATTGAGACGAAAAGTTATTTTTGCCGAAACGGCCACTATTGTAATACGAACGCTAGGACAGCGTTGGTTGCACGGAGGCCACGCCGATTTCGGCGCTGCCTTCCGCCAGGCGCACGCCCAAGGATTGTCCCGGTTTGATATGCGCCGGGTCGCGCAGTACGGCGCCAGCCGTATCGGTGACGATGGCGTAGCCGCGCTCCAGCGTGCGCTGGGGATTCAGCAATTCCAGTTGCGCCGACAGCGCGTTCAGGGCATCGCGCCGCTGCACCAACTGGGCGCGCATGCTGGCGCCCGCGCGGTGCTGCAGCGCCGCCATCGCCGCGCGCGCCGCCGTGGCATCGGGCTTACGCGCCGCCAGCCGTGCAGCCAGGCGGTCCACGGTAAAGCGCGACTGTTGCAGCGGGTTGCGCGTTGCATGCATCATGGCGGTAGACAAAGCCTTCAGCTGCAAGCGCTGCTGGGCGATGCGCGCGGTCGGGCTGAGCAGGCGGCGCTGCAGGTTATCCAGGGTTTGCGCCGCGTCGCTGAGCGTGCGGCGCATGGCCCGGCGCAGGTCGGTGGCATCGGCGCGCAGGGAGCCCAGCCAGTCGGCGCGCGGCGTGGCGGCCAGTTCGGCCGCGGCGGTCGGCGTGGCCGCGCGCACGTCGGCAGCGAAGTCGCAAATGGTGAAGTCGGTTTCGTGGCCCACACCGGACACGACCGGGATGGCGCTATTGGCCACGGCGTAAGCGACCACTTCCTCGTTAAAGCACCACAGGTCCTCCATGCTGCCGCCGCCGCGCACCACCAGCAGCACATCGCACTCGGCGCGGCGCGAAGCGGTATCGATGGCGGCCGCGATCTGGGGGCCGGCCTGCTGGCCTTGCACCAGGGTAGGGTAGAGCACCACCTGCACATGCGGCGCCCGGCGGCGCAGTGCAATCAGCACATCGCGCAGGGCCGCTGCTTGCGGGCTGGTGACAATGCCGATGGTGCGCGGGAACAAGGGCAGGGCGCGCTTGCGCTCCTGGTCGAACAGCCCGGCCGCCGCCAGACGCTCCTTCAGGCGCTGGAAGGCTTCGAACAAGGAACCCACGCCGGCGCGGCGGATCGCCTCCACATTGATCTGGTAATCGCCGCGCGGCCCGTACAAGGTGACGAGCGCCCGTACTTCCACCTTGTCGCCCTCGCGCGGGACAAAGCCCGCGTACTGGGCGCGGCCACGGAACATGACAGCGCGAACTTGCGCTGCGTCATCTTTGAGCGTGAAGTACCAATGGCCCGAACTTGCGCGCGTGAAATTAGAGATTTCCCCAGATATCCACTGCAAGGGGAAAGAGCGCTCCAGCAGGCGCGCAACGGCCTGGTTCAGGGCACTGACGGAGATAACCTGGTTCGGTTCTGGGCTGTTGATCATGAAGCTGTCCACACTTTTTGAAAGCGGTCATGCTTATGTCATACATCACTTCATATCGCAAGCATTTTTTGTAAACACATGATTATTAAGGATAATCGGCGATGCTACATTAGCGGGCATTTTATGAATTTCCTTATAGATCAAGGACTTTGCCATAGCAGGTGGCTGTTACGCACAAAGATATCCACAGAATATGTGAGGAACTCAGCAGTGGGTAAACTTGCGTGATGAAAATGTTTGCATGGTAACTTTCATTTTAGAAATCAAGGACTTGGCACTCCCTTTCGACCCTTGCTAACAATTTTATCCACAGAATTTGTGGGGAAAACTGCTGCTTAAAAAATAGGCATAAGAGGTTTCCTGTTCCAAATCAAAGACTTCCACCCCATCCCGTGGCCTTGCTCACAATTTTGTCCACAGAATTTGTGTAGAAGCAAAAATTGTCCACTTTAGTTCCTGACCCCAAAGTGGACAAATGTTGCTGCAAAGTTTTTGCGCACGGCAAGAAAGTGCTTAAGAATCAAGTGCTTTAGCTCTCAAGTATGGCTTTGCTCACAATCTTATCAACAGAATATGTGGGGAAGTGCACAAGTCCAGAACCGCAGAAAAATGCCGTTGCGCATTTTTTGTGCTTGAGAATAATTCTCTTTCCGATCAATAGCTTAGGATATAAAAGCGGCTATTCCCCACAATATTGTCCACAGAATATGTGCAGAACCCACATCCTTCCATGCTGATGAAAATTTTTGCATTAGAAAAAATCATAGTGAAATCATGGGCTTAGCGCGCAATAGTTGGCTTGCCAACAATCTTGTCCACAGAAAATGTGAAGAATGCACACACTTGCCGGATAAGCTCCAACAGGCTACATTGCGCGTTTAGGATTTCTTTCACAGGAGTACGTCTTGCTCGCAATTTTCCAGGCCGCCGGCTGGCCAATCTGGCCTCTGCTGATCGCTTCTATCGTTGCCACCGCTCTGATCATTGAGCGCCTGATGTACCTCCGCCGTTCCCGTATCATCCCCAAGACCCTGCTGGAAGAAGTCGTACGCGTTTATCGCAGCGGCAACATCACGCCGGACATCATCGACAAGCTGGAAAAGTCCTCGCAACTGGGCGTTGTACTTTCGGCAGCGTTGCGTAATGTCAACGCTCCGCGCGATGTGATGAAGGAATCCATCGAAGAGGCGGGCGGCGGTGTGGCGCACCAGCTGGAGCGCTTCCTGACCACCCTGGGCACCATCGCGACCCTGGCGCCGCTGATGGGCCTGTTCGGTACGGTGGTCGGCATGATCGAGATCTTCGGTTCGCAGAATGCTGCCGGCGCTAATCCTGCCCAGCTGGCGCACGGTATCTCGGTGGCGCTGTACAACACCGGTTTCGGCCTGGCGATCGCGATGCCGACCCTGGTGTTCTACCGCCACTTCCGCGCCCTGGTGGACTCCTTTGTCATCGACATGGAGCAGCAGGCGGTCAAGTTCGTGGACATCGTCCACAACAGCCGCAAGTAAGCGAGGATAGCTCCTATGGCGATGAATTTCCGCCGCGGCCAGAAGCGCGAGGATCCGGAGATCAACCTGATCCCGTTTATCGACGTGCTGCTGGTGATCCTGATCTTCCTGATGATCACCACCACCTACAGCAAGTTCACGGAGCTGAAAATTACGCTGCCAACCGCCGATGCGGAGAAGGCGGTGGAGCAGCCGAATGACCTGAACGTGACGGTGGATGCCAAGGGCAACTACACCGTCAACGGTGCGCCGGTGTCGTTCCGCGACGTGCCTGGCCTGGCCGAGAATATGAAGGCTGCGGCCAAGGGCGGCAACCCGGTCGTCAAAATCAACGCCGACCAGTTCGCGATGCACCAGATGGTGATCAATGTGATGGAGGCGGCGCGTATCGCCGGCTTCGAACGTGTGACCTTCGAGGCGCAGACGGCCCAGGCCAAGTAATTCATGGCTTCTTCCCTGGAGACGACTTTCTCGCGCGAGTGGCTGCGGCGCGGGGCGCTGGCGTGCGCGCTTTGGCCGCTGTCGCTGGTGTTTCGCGGTTTGGCCGCCGTGCGGCGCGGACTATACGCGGCGGGCGTTTCGCGCGCTGAGCGGCTGCCGGTGCCGGTGGTCGTTGTGGGGAATATCTTTATTGGCGGCACGGGCAAGACGCCGTTGACCATCTGGCTAGTGGATGCGCTGCGGGCGGCTGGGTTTTCGCCTGGCGTTGTGTCGCGCGGGTTTGGCAGCAAGGATGCAGCGCCGCGCGCTGTCACCGCTTCCTCTACGCCGGCCGAGGTGGGCGATGAGCCGGTCCTGATCGCAGCCCGCACCGGTTGCCCGGTGTTCGTCGGCCGCGTGCGCGCTGCGGCAGGGCAGGCCTTGCTGGCGGCCCACCCGGAGGTCAATGTGATCGTCACCGACGACGGCTTGCAGCATTACGCCCTGGCGCGGGATGTGGAAATTGTCCTGTTCGACGGCCGAGGTGTCGGCAATGGCTGGACGCTGCCGGCCGGTCCGCTGCGCGAGCCGCCGTCCCGCAAACGCGATTTCACGGTGGTCAACGCGCCGGAGCTGACGCCTGCGCTGGCCGCTGCCGTGGCTCCGCCGGGCGCCACCCGCGCGCCGGGCGCGCCGTGGCAGATGCGGCTGGCGGGGGATGTGGCGGAGCGCCTGGCGGATCGCGCCGAGCGGGTGCCGCTGGCGGAACTGGCGCAGCGCGCCGGGCTGCGGGTGGCCGCGGCGGCGGGTATTGGCAATCCGGCACGCTTTTTCGGCATGCTGCGCGCCGCCGGGCTGCAGCCGCAGGAGCTGCCGCTGCCCGACCATCACGACTTTAGAGACCGCCCCTTCGCCAACATCGAGGCCGACATTATTCTGGTGACGGAGAAGGATGCAGTAAAATGCTGGCAAATTGAAGAATTACGCAACGACCCACGCATCTGGGTCGTTCCAGTCAGCGCCAGTATCAACCCGGCGTTGGCCGATCAAATTGTGGAGAAACTACGTGGACGCACGCCTGCTTGATATCCTGGTCTGCCCTGTGTGCAAGGGCCCTCTGGAGTACGACAAAAAAGCCCAGGAAATGATTTGCAAAGGCGACCGCCTGGCATACCCGATCCGCGACGGCATCCCGATCATGTGGGCCGACGAAGCGCGCACCCTGCCAGACACCACGGAGTAAGCGGTGTCGTTTATCGTCATTATCCCGGCCCGCCTGGCCTCGACCCGCCTGCCTAACAAGCCCCTGGCTGACCTGGGCGGCAAGCCGATGGTCGTGCGCGTGGCCGAACGCGCCAAGGAAGCCGGCGCCGCGCGTATCATCGTCGCCACCGACCACGCCTCTATTAAAGAAGCCTGCGAACAGCACGGCGTCGAAGTTTGCATGACCCGTGCCGACCATCCGTCCGGCACCGACCGCATCGCCGAAGTGGCGCGTGCGATGAACCTGCCGCCAGAAGCGGTAGTGGTCAACCTGCAGGGCGACGAGCCCCTGATCGACCCAAAACTGCTGCAAGCCGCGGCAGCCCGCATCGGCGCCGACGTGCCGATGTCCACCTGCGCCCACCCGCTGCACGACGCGGCGGACGCCTTCAACCCGAACGTGGTGAAGGTGGTGCTGGATAAGCAGGAAAAAGCGCTCTATTTCAGCCGTGCCACTATCCCGTGGCACCGCGATGCCTTCGCCACGGATAAGTCGGCCTTGCCGGCCGGCTACGTCCCGCTGCGCCATATCGGCCTGTACGCCTACCGCAACGATTTCCTGCAAGCCTACCCGGCGCTGGAAGTATCGCCGCTGGAAGGCATCGAGGCCCTGGAGCAGCTGCGCGTGCTGTGGCATGGCTACCCGATTGCAGTACACGTGACCGATTCCGCCCCGGCGGCCGGGGTGGATACGCCGGAAGATCTGGCCCGTGTACAGGCTTTCTACAAAAGTGGCGGATAACTCAACTTTTGTGGTAAGTTTCTAGCAAGGTGGCTAAGGCATCATCAAAAAATTATTATTAAATCGTTTAGGAACATTCATGCGTCTCATTCTGTTAGGAGCTCCAGGAGCCGGTAAGGGCACCCAGGCCAATTTCATCAAGGAAAAGTACAACATTCCTCAGATTTCCACCGGCGACATGCTGCGCGCGGCAATCAAGGAAGGTACTGAACTGGGCCTGGCCGCCAAGAAAGTGATGGACGCTGGCCAGCTGGTTTCCGACGACATCATCATCGGCCTGGTGAAGGACCGACTGAAGGCGCCTGATTGCGCCAACGGCTACCTGTTCGACGGCTTCCCGCGCACCGTGGCGCAAGCCGACGCGATGAAGGACGCGGGCGTTGCTATTGATTACGTGCTGGAAATCGCCGTACCGGACGACCAGATCGTCGAACGCATGAGCGGCCGCCGCAGCCACCCGGCTTCGGGCCGTGTGTACCACGTCAAATTCAACCCGCCTAAAGTCGAAGGCAAGGACGATGTCACCGGTGAAGACCTGGTGCAGCGCGACGACGACAAGGAAGAAACCGTCAAGAAACGCCTGGACGTCTACCACAACCAGACCGAAGTGCTGCTCGGCTACTACGGCGAGTGGGCCAAATCGGGCCAGCCTGGTGCGCCTAAGTACCGCAAGATCGAGGGCGTTGGTCCAGTCGAGGAAATCCGCGAGCGTGCATTCGCGGCTCTGTCCAGCTAATACAGCACAATGAAGCGGGCCTAGTGCCCGCTTCGTCATTGCGGGCGCGCGCGCCCGCCACGCGGCCCCCTGGCCGTGTAGCGTCAAAGTTTTGCAGTACGTAGTTCGGTTGCACCGAGTTCGTTTTGTAGCACTTGATTCTAATAACAGAAGGGGGCAAATCTATGGCAGCAAGTTTGTGGTTCGCGATTGCGTGCGGTGCGCTCGCGGTAATTTACGGGCTGTGGGCGCGCAGCTGGATTCTTGGACAGGACGCGGGCAACGCCCGCATGCAGGAAATCGCGACAGCCATCCAGCAGGGTGCAGGGGCCTATCTGGCCCGCCAGTACCGCACCATCGGCATTGTAGGCGTAGTACTGCTGGTCGCCATCGGGGCGGCGATTGATGTAAAAACCGCTGTCGGCTTCCTGATCGGCGCCGTGTTATCCGGCGCCTGCGGCTTCATCGGCATGAACGTGTCGGTGCGGGCCAACGTGCGTACCGCGCAAGCCGCGTCGGTGGGCATGAACGAGGCGCTGAACGTTGCCTTCAAGGGCGGCGCCATCACCGGCATGCTGGTGGTCGGCCTGGGCCTGCTGGGCGTGGCGCTGTTCTACTGGATGCTGACCGCCATGGGCGCATCGACGGCGCCTAATCCTGCCCATAGCGTGCATGAAGTGCTGAAGCCGATGATCGGCCTGGCCTTCGGCGCTTCCCTGATCTCGATCTTCGCCCGTCTTGGCGGCGGCATCTTCACCAAGGGCGCCGACGTAGGCGCGGACCTGGTGGGCAAGGTGGAAGCGGGTATCCCGGAAGACGATCCGCGCAACCCTGCCGTGATCGCGGACAACGTGGGCGATAACGTGGGCGACTGCGCCGGCATGGCGGCCGACCTGTTCGAGACCTATGTGGTGACCCTGATCGCAACCATGCTGCTGGGCGCGCTGATGATCACCAATGCGCCGGCACAGGCGGCCATCTACCCGATGCTGCTGGGCGCGGTGTCCATCATCGGCTCCATCATCGGCTGCTCGATGGTCAAGGCGAAACCAGGCAAGAAGATCATGTCGGCGCTGTACACCGGCTTGTGGTGGGCTGCGGGCCTGTCGCTGATCGGCTTTGTGGTGGTGACCTGGATGATCTGGCCTGACGACGATATGCGCTACAAGATGCTGGGCGCAACGGTTGTCGGCATCGTGCTGACCGGGCTGATGGTTTACATCACCGAGTTCTACACCGGCACCGAATTCACCCCGGTGCGCCATATCGCGGAAGCCTCCACCACCGGCCACGGCACCAACATCATCGCCGGCCTGGGCGTGTCGATGAAATCCACCGCCTGGCCTGTGCTGGCCGTTTGCGTGGCGATCATGGTCTCCTTCAAGCTGGCCGGCCTGTACGGCATTGCGATCGCCGCGACTTCCATGCTGTCGATGGCGGGTATCGTGGTGGCGCTGGACGCCTACGGTCCGATCACCGACAACGCCGGCGGTATCGCCGAAATGTCGGGCATGCCGGATTCGGTGCGCGCGATTACCGACCCGCTGGATGCGGTGGGTAACACCACCAAGGCCGTGACCAAGGGCTATGCGATCGGTTCCGCCGGCCTGGCGGCGCTGGTGCTGTTTGCCGACTATACCCACGCGCTGGAGTCGCGCAGCCTGCAGATGTCATTCGACCTGTCCGACCCGATGGTGATTGTGGGCCTGTTCATCGGCGGCCTGATTCCTTACCTGTTCGGTGCGATGGCGATGGAAGCGGTAGGCCGCGCGGCCGGTGCGGTGGTGGTGGAAGTGCGCCGCCAGTTCCGCGATATCAAGGGCATCATGGACGGTACCGGCAAGCCGCAGTACGACAAGGCGGTCGACATGCTGACCGCGTCCGCCATCAAGGAGATGATCTGGCCTTCGCTGCTGCCGGTGGTGGTGCCGATCCTGGTCGGCATGCTGCTTGGCCCGCGTGCGCTGGGCGGGCTGCTGATGGGTACCATCATCACCGGCCTGTTCGTGGCGATCTCGATGACCACCGGCGGCGGCGCCTGGGATAACGCGAAGAAGTATATCGAGGACGGGAACCATGGCGGCAAGGGCTCCGACGCGCACAAGGCGGCGGTGACCGGCGATACCGTGGGCGACCCGTACAAGGATACTGCCGGCCCGGCGGTCAACCCGCTGATCAAGATCATCAACATCGTGGCGCTGCTGCTGGTGCCGCTGCTGCCGGCGACCGGCATCCTGTCGGTGACCATGGCGCCGATGCAGGCGCAGCAACAGGTGGTGGCTCCGGCTGTCGTTCCGGCGGCTGCCGCGCCACAGGTTGCAGCTCCGGCTGTCCCGGCCGAGGCGCCGACTGCCGTTGCGGCTCCTGTAGCGGCCGAGGCGCCGGCAGCGAAGTAAGCCGCGCCGCCTTCACCCTCTGCGGCGTATGATGCTTGTACGCTGCGGAGGGCATCATGAATCTTTCCATCCTGCTGGCGCTGGCCGCTGGGCTGAACGGCCCGGCCGGCAGCGCCCCATCCCTCGAAGAATACCGCCGCTTGCCGGAGTGCCGCCTGAGCGCGGATGGCAAACGCCTGCTGCAGGAGCCTTGCCGCACGGCGCCGGCGCGCAAGAATATGCCGCGCCGCCCGGTGCCGCAGGCCATCACCCCCACGCCGCGCATTGCGCCTGCGCCCGATCCGTCGCTGACCTGGGCGCCGGTGCTGACGCCGCGCGACCCTTCAGCCACGCCGAACGCGATTGCGCAGCTGCCGCGCGCGGGCCGCCCCGCGCTGCCGGCGGGGACTGCGCCGTTGCCGGGGCCCAGCGCGCCGATTCCCGTCATCTGTGACGCGGGCGGCTGCCGCGACTCCAGCGGCACCTATTACCACGGCGGGCAAGGGCAGGTCATCAGCCCGACGGGACGTGTGTGTTCGAACAACGGTGTATGGATGACTTGCTACTGATTCTTGTACAATACGCCTCGATTGACGTTTACGTAACGTAAAGTGAATAGGGGAGAACATATGCAAATCAAGGATCAAGTATTCATCGTTACCGGCGGCGCGTCGGGCCTGGGCGCGGCAACCGCGCGCATGATCGTCGAAAACGGCGGCAAAGTCGTGCTGGCCGACGTGCAGGCGGAAGCCGGCGAAAAGCTGGCGGCTGAACTGGGCGCGGCCAAGTTCGTGAAATGCGACGTGACCTCCGAGGCGGACGGCCTGGCCGTGGTGGCAGCTGCCACCGCCATGGGCACCCTGCGCGGCCTGGTGAACTGCGCCGGCGTGGCGCCAGCCATCAAGACCGTGGGCAAGGACGGCCCGCATCCGCTGGACTCCTTCGCGCGCACCATCAGCATCAACCTGATCGGCACCTTCAATATGTGCCGCCTGGCGGCTGACGCCATGGGCAAGACCGAAGCGGCAGAGTGGGGCGAGCGCGGTGTGATCATCAATACCGCTTCCGTGGCGGCGTTTGATGGCCAGATTGGCCAGGCCGCTTACGGCGCGTCGAAGGCTGGCGTGGCTGGCATGACGCTGCCGATGGCGCGCGACCTGTCGCGTTCCGGTATCCGTGTGATGACCATTGCGCCGGGTATCTTCGAGACCCCGATGCTGCTGGGGATGCCGCAGGAAGTGCAAGATGCGCTGGGCAAGATGGTGCCGTTCCCGCCACGCCTCGGCAAGCCGTTCGAATACGCTTCGCTGGCGAAGTCCATTATCGAAAACACCATGCTGAATGGTGAGACCATCCGCCTGGATGGTGCGATCCGTATGCAGCCAAAATAAACCCGGTAAACCTGGGTCAGACCCAAGGGTCTGACCCTGACACGCGGCCGCCGCAGGCCCTGGGTCTGACCCTGTCTTACCGGTTTTTGGTGTAGCATGCAGCAATGAAAGCCATTGCCCTCGCCATCGCAGCCCTCTGCTGCAACACCGTCCTCGCCCAAGACAACCGCGCCCCTGAAATCGCCACTGGCTGGCAGGAAAAAGCCGGTTGGTCCGCGCAAAAATACATGGTCGCCGCCGCGAACCCGCTCGCAACGGACGCCGGCTACCAGATGCTGAAACAAGGCGGCAGCGCCGTCGATGCAGCCATCGCCACCCAATTAGTCCTGACCCTGGTCGAACCGCAATCCTCCGGCATCGGCGGCGGCGCCTTCCTGCTGCATTGGGACGGCAAAAAACTGCGCTCCTTCGACGGCCGCGAAACGGCGCCCGCCAGCGCCACCGAAACCCTGTTCCAGGACGCCAACGGCAAACCCCTGCCGCGCGCTGACGGTGTGGTCGGCGGCCGCTCGGTCGGCGCCCCCGGCGTGCTGCGCATGCTGGAGCTGGCCCATAAGCAGCACGGCAAGCTGGCCTGGCCTAAGCTGTTCGCACCTGCCATCAAACTGGCCGAAGAAGGCTTCGCCGTCAGCCCGCGCCTGAACGCTTTGCTGACCAATGAACGCTACCTGCAGCGCGACCCGGTCGCCGCCGCCTACTTCTTCAACAAGGACAAGCAGCCCTGGCCGGTCGGCCACATCCTGAAGAACCCCGAGCTGGCCAAGACCCTGCGCGAAATCGCCGCCGGCGGCGCCGACGCCTTCTACAAAGGCCGCATCGCGCGCGACATCGCCGCCAAGGTGCAGGGCCACCCGACCAATCCCGGTGGCCTGACGGCAGCCGATATCGCCGGCTACCAGGCCAAGGAACGCGAGCCGCTGTGCGCCGACTACCGCAGCTACAGCGTGTGCGGCATGCCGCCGCCATCGTCGGGCGGCGTTGCGATCGCGCAGATCCTCGGCATCCTTGAGAACAGCAAGATCGGCGACTACGCCCCGGTCAACGGCGTGGTCAGCGCCGACGCCATCCACCTGATGTCGGAAGCCGAGCGCCTGGCCTATGCCGACCGCAACCGCTACGTGGCCGATACCGATTTCGTGCCGCTGCCCGGCAAGGGCGCCAGCGGCCTGCTGGACAAGTCCTACCTGCGCCAGCGCGCCACCCTGATCGGCGACAAGTCGATGGGCCGTGCCCGCGCCGGCGTGCCGGCGGAGGTGAAGGTGGCCTGGGGCGACGACACCGCGCTGGACAAGCCATCCACCTCGCACCTGGTGGTGGTGGACGGCTACGGCAACGGCGTCTCGATGACCACGTCGGTGGAAGACGCCTTCGGCTCGCGCCAGATGGTGGACGGCTTCCTGCTGAATAACCAGCTGACCGACTTTTCGTGGGATTCGGTCGACGAGAACGGCCCGGTGGCCAACCGCGTGCAGGCCGGCAAGCGCCCGCGCAGCTCGATGGCGCCGACCATGGTGTTCGACAAGCAGACCGGCAAGCTGGTACTGGCCGCCGGTTCGCCGGGCGGCTCCACCATCATCAACTACGTGGCCAAGGTGCTGGTCGGTACGCTGGACTGGAAACTCAATGTGCAGCAGGCCATCAGCCTGCCCAACTTCGGCAGCCGCAATGGCCCGACCGAGGTGGAAGCCGGCAAAGTCAGCGCCGACGTGGTGGGCCAGCTGAAAGCGCGCGGCCACGAGGTGCGCCAGGTGGAGATGAACTCCGGCCTGCAAGGCCTGCAGCGCACGCCGAGCGGCTGGTTCGGCGGCGCCGATCCGCGCCGCGAGGGCATTGTCCGCGGCGAGTGACCAGCGCGCGACAGGGCGGCGGGGTAGGCATTCCCCGCCTTGCGGCTCTCATGTTACCCTCGATAAATGGGTATTAAAAAGAAAACGGGCTTGATCCTGACGGGCGGCGGCGCCCGGGCGGCTTACCAGATTGGCGTTTTGCAGGCGATCTCCGAAATCCTGTGGGAAGAGGGCTGGCCGCCGGCGCGCAATCCATTCCAGATCATTTGCGGCACCTCGGCTGGCGCCATCAACGCCACGGCCCTGGCCTGCCGTGCCGACAATTTCGGCGAGGGCGTGCAAAAGCTGCTCGATGTGTGGAGCAATTTCGAAGTAGGGCAGGTGTACCGCGCCGACTCGCTGGGCGTGATCCGTTCCGGCGCGCGCTGGCTGTCGCTGCTGTCTTTCGGCTGGCTGCTGCGCAAATGGCGCGCTGCGCCGCCGCAGTCGCTGCTCGATAACACCCCGCTGGTCAACCTGCTGCACCGCATGCTGGACTTGCCGCGCCTGGATAACTGCCTGCAGGAAGGCTTGCTGCACGCGGTGGCGGTGACCGCGTCGTCCTATACAGGCGGCCAGCACATCACCTTCTACCAGACCGCCGCCGAAATCGCGCCATGGATACGCATGCAGCGCGTGGCGATGCAGGACCAGATCGGCGTCGAACATTTGCTGGCGTCGTCGGCCATCCCCTTCATCTTCCCGGCCACGCCGCTGTATATGGGCGGGCGGCTGGAATACTGCGGCGACGGTTCGATGCGCCAGCTGGCGCCGATCTCGCCGGCCATCCACCTCGGCGCGCAGAAAGTGCTGGTGGTGGGCGCCGGCCGCCTGACCGAGCCGCCGCGCCAGATGACGGAAACGCCGCGCTACCCAAGCCTGGCGCAGATCGCCGGCCACGCCATGTCGTCGATTTTCCTGGACAGCCTGTCGATCGATATCGAGCGCCTGAACCGGGTCAACCAGACCCTGTCGGTGCTGCCGGAGGAGTTGCTGGCCAAAACCCCGCTGCGGCCGGTGGAACTACTGGTAATCGCGCCATCGGAACGGCTGGACGACCTGGCGGCACGCCATATCAGCAGCCTGCCGGCGCCGATCCGCACCATGCTGTCCGGTATCGGCGCGACCGAGGCGCGCGGTTCGGCGCTGGCTTCCTACCTGCTGTTCGAGGCCAGCTACACCCAGGAGCTGATCCGCCTCGGCCAGCGCGACACCCACGCGCGGCGCACCGACGTCCTGGCATTTTTCGGGTCCTGAGCTTACCAATAGTACAATGCCGCTTTTTGTGAATTTCTGACCCGTGGCTGGAAAATCCCGTCGCCTGCTCCCCCGCCTGGCCGCACTGGCACTGGCTTGCACGCTCGCCCTCCCGGCGCTGGCGGCGCCGCCGCGCACCCTGCGTTTCGAGCAGCTGGACGTGGAGGACGGCCTGGCGCAGGAGTCGGTACTGTCCATCGTGCAGGACCGCCAGGGCTTCATGTGGTTCGGCAGCCAGGCGGGCCTGAGCCGCTTCGACGGCTACAAGGTGACGGTCTACCGCAACGTGGTGGGCGATCCCCGCAGCCTGGCGGAGAATTGGGTCGGCGTGCTGCACCTGGACCCGCGCGGCCGCATGTGGGTAGGCACGGACGGCGGGCTTGACCTGTTCGACCCGAAAACCCAGGCCTTTACCCATTTCCTGCCGCAGGAGCCGGAAAAGCGCGGCAGCGGCAACCGCCACATCAAGGCCATCATCGACGACGGTGTCGACGGCCTGTGGGTCGGCACGGCGGATGGCCTGCAGCACTTCGATCCCGCGACCGGCAAGTTCGTGGTCTACCACAATGAGCGCGGCAACCCGGGCAGCCTGGGGCATGACCAGGTCAACGCCCTGGCGCGCGACAGGCAGGGCAGGCTGTGGGTCGCCACGGCGGCCGGCGTCGACATGCTCGATCCGGGCTCGCGTGTGTTCACCCATTTCCCGATGCAGGCCGGCGGCGCGCGCGGCGCCCAGGCGCTGCTGCTGGACCGCGACGGCGTGCTGTGGGTCGGCACGCAGAACGGAATCGAACGCTGGACGCTGGACGGCCGGTACCCGCAGCGGCGCGCGCTCGGCGCGGCCCAGGGCTTGTCGGCGGGCACCATCCGCCGTATTTACCAGGATCCGGACGGCACGCTGTGGGTCGGCAGCCAGACTGGCGGCTTGTTCCGCTGGCGACCGGATGACGACCGCTTCGTGCAGTACCGCCATCACCAGGGCGACCAGCACAGCATCGCCGACAACTACGTCTATTCGCTGTACCGCGACAATGTGGGCACGCTGTGGGTCGGCACCTGGTACCGCGGCGTCAGCCGGGTGGACCTGGGCAGCGGCGGCTTTGCGCGCCTGGTGAAGGACCCCGGCCAGCCGGCCGGCCTGACCGACAACAAGGTGCGCGCCATCCTCGATGCGGGCGGCGGCAAGATCTGGGTCGGCAACAACGATGGCCTGAATTATTACGATGCGCTGGCCGGCAAGGCGGTGCTGTACCGTCCCGGCGGCGCCAGCGGCGACAACCTCGATTCGCAGGTCACCGCGCTGCTGCAGGATCCGCGCGACCGCAATTTGCTGTGGGTCGGCGGACGCAATGGCGTACGCCGCTTCGACCTGAGAACGCGCCGTTTCGGCCAGCTGATGCTGTCGCACGGCGACCCTGAAAACGACGCGATCCGCTACCTGTACGGCGACCGCGATGGGATGGTGTGGGCC
This sequence comes from Pseudoduganella sp. OTU4001, assembly GCF_038440195.1. Taxonomy (NCBI): domain Bacteria; kingdom Pseudomonadati; phylum Pseudomonadota; class Betaproteobacteria; order Burkholderiales; family Oxalobacteraceae; genus Pseudoduganella; species Pseudoduganella sp. OTU4001. The sequence goes on from NZ_JASATG010000046.1 coordinate 26,174, forward strand.
TCGGCACGCAACGGCCTGCACCGCATCGACCCGGCCAGCGGCGGCGTGCTGACCTTCCGCCACGATCCGGCCGATATCCATAGCCTGGCCGACAGCGTAGTGCGCCCGGTGCTGGAAGACCGGCGCGGTAACCTGTGGGTCGGCACCTTCAACGGCCTGGACCTGCTGGACCGCACCACCGGCCGCTTCACCCACTACCGCAACAACCCGAACGACCAGTCCAGCCTTAGCCACAACGAGGTGCACTACCTGTTCGAGGACGAAGGCGGCACGCTCTGGATCGGCACCGCGGCGGGCCTGAACCGCATGGAGCGCCGCGCCGACGGCAGCGTGCATTTCCGCCGCTTCCTGCGCAAGGACGGCCTGGCCGACGACGCCATCGCAGGCATCCTGCCGGACCGCGGCAAGTATTTGTGGCTGTCCACCAATACCGGCATTTCACGCCTGGATCTCAGCAACGGCCAGGTGCGCAATTACTCCGGCGTGGACGGCACCATCGAAGGCGCCTACTTTGACGGTTCGGCCCTGCGCGCCGCCGACGGCACGCTGTATTTCGGCGGCTTTAACGGCATTACCGCTTTTGAACCGCAGGACGTGCGCGAGAACAGCTCGGCGCCGACCGCCGTCATCACCGACTTCCAGATCTTCAACAAGTCGGTGCGGCCGGGGCAGGGCGGCGCCAACAAGGGCGTGCTGAAGCAGGCCATCGAATACACCAGCGCACTGTCGCTGCGCGAGGGCGATTCCGTCTTCGCGCTGGAATTCGCGGCGCTGCACTACGCCGCGCCGCAGCGCAACCGCTTCGCCTACCAGTTGCAGGGCTTCGACAAGGACTGGGTGCTGACCGACGCCGGCAAGCGCTTTGCGACCTACACCAACCTTGATCCGGGCACCTACGAGTTCCGCGTCAAGGCCGCCAACAAGGACGGCATCTGGAACGACAATGCCGCCATGCTGTCGATCACTATTGCGCCGCCTTACTGGAAGACCTGGTGGTTCCGCGTGTGCGTGCTGGCCGCCATGCTGGGTGGCGCCTGGGCTGCCTACCACACCCGCGTACGCGTGCTGCGCAAGCAGCAGCTGCGCCTGGAGCAGCAGGTCAGCCTGCGCACCGCCGAAGTGGAGCTGAAGAACCAGCTGCTGCAGGAGCAGAAGCGCGAGCTGGAGCAGCGCGACCGCCACCTGTCGCTGGCCAAGCAGCGCGCGGAAGAGGCGACGCGCCAGAAGTCCGAATTCCTGGCCAATATGAGCCATGAAATGCGTACGCCGCTGGCCGGCGTGATCGGCATGCTGGGCTTTGCCTTGCGCGACAGCGCGCTGGGCGAGCGCACCCGCGAGCAGATCGAGCGCGGCCAGGGCAACGCGCAATCGCTGCTGGCCATCATCAACGACCTGCTGGACTTTTCCAAGATCGAAGCGGGCAAGCTGTATATCGAATCGATCGACTTTGCGCTGGCCAGCATGGTGGAGAACGTGGTCAGCCTGTTCGCAGAGCAGACCATGTCCAACACGGTGGGCTTCGAAGTCGATTTTGGCTCCGACCTGCCGGAGTTCGTGGTGGGCGACCCGACCCGCCTGCGCCAGGTGCTGGTCAACCTGGTCGGCAATGCCTTCAAGTTCACGGAGCGCGGCAAGGTTTCTCTGAGCGTGGTGCGCGAAAGCAGCGGGCCGGATGGCCACCGCATCCGCTTTACGGTGGAAGATACCGGCATCGGCATCCCGCCGGACGCCTTGCCGCGCCTGTTCCAGAAATTCGAGCAGGGCGACACCACCACCACCCGCCGCTACGGCGGCACCGGACTTGGCCTGGCGATCAGCAACCAGCTGGTGGAGCTGATGGGCGGCACGATCGAAGTGGTCAGCGCACCGGGCGCCGGCTCCACCTTTGCGTTCACCATCCCGCTGCGTGACGGCGTGGCGCCACCGCTGGTGCCGCACGTGGCACGCGAGCCGCACACCCACCAGCTGCGCGTGCTGTGCGCGGAAGATTTCCCGACCAACCAGATCATCATCCGCATGATGCTGGAGGAGCTGGGGCACAAGGTCGATATCGCCGGCAATGGCGTGCTGGCGCTGGCCGCCTGCGCCCAGCAGCGCTACGACCTGGTGCTGATGGACGGCCGCATGCCGGAAATGGACGGCGCCACCGCGACGCGCCTGATCCGCTCCGGCGGCCCGCGCGAAGCGCCGGTGGTCGACCCGCACCTGATGATCGTGGCGCTGACCGCCAACGCCAGCGAAGAAGACCGCAGCCGCTACCTGGCGGCCGGCATGGACGATTTCCTGACCAAGCCGATCGACGAAGGCGCGCTGCACATGCAGCTCGAGCGCGCCATCGAACGCCAGCTGGCGCGCGGCATCAAGCTGCCGCCGCTGCGCCGCAAGGCCTCCGAGCAGCCTTCGGTGGCGGAACTGGATGCCATGTTCGGCGTCTGCGACCTGCCGCCGCCGGAACCGTTGCCGGGCCAGGCAGGGCAGGCGCTCAAGCTGCGCCTGCGCGACGCCTTCATCGCCGACCTGCCGGCGCGCCTGCGCGAACTGGACCAGGCGCTGGCCGCCGCCGATGCCGACGCCGCGGGCCGCCTGTTCCATGGCATGAAGGGCAGCGCCGCCTACTTGGACGAAGCGGAACTGCACGCGCTGTGCGGTGAACTGGAAAGGGCGGCCGACCGAGCCATGTGGCCGGCCATCCGCACCAAGCTGCCGCGCCTGCGGCTGTTGCTGGAGCACGTCGTGTCGCCTACGCGGCACTAAACAATCAACGGGGAACGCATGAAAGTACTGGTGGTAGACGATGACGTGGTTTCGCGCATGGTGCTGATGCACCTGATCGACGGCTGCGGCAAATTCGAAATCATCGAGGCGGAGGACGGCGCCGACGGCTGGCAGCAGCTGGAGGACGGCCTGCGCCCCGGCATCATCTTCTGCGACCTGCGCATGCCGCGCCTGTCCGGCATCGAACTGCTGCAGCGCGTGCGCGCGCACGGCGAACTGGCGGAAGTGCCGTTCGTGCTGGTTTCTTCGGCTACCGACAAGGAGACGGTGCAGCAGGCCACGCTGGCCGGCGCCACCGGCTATATCGTCAAGCCGTTCCAGTCCGACCAGGTGCGCGCCCACCTTGGGGCTTTCCTCGACCAGGCAGCCAACGGCTACGAGCACCGCGCCGAAGATCCGGCCGATACGCTGGTGCGGCTGGGCATTGGCGCCGACCGCCTGCTGGTCTACCTGACCGGCTTCCAGAACCAGCTGACCGCCGCCAGCACCGAGCTGGACGCGCTGCTGGCGCGCGACGAGCAGATTGAGGCGCGCGTGCGCCTGGACCGCCTGTATACCGGCTGCACCACGCTCGGCCTGCACGGCGCCGGCGCGGCCCTCAAGCCGCTGATGGGCGGCCACACCAGCAACGAAGCAGTGCAGGCGGCGCTGACGGATGTGATCCGCGCAGTGCTGCACCAGTCCTCGCTGGTACGGCAGGGATAAAAGTCGTGGGTAAAATTGGGG
>NZ_JASATG010000047.1:0-29321 GCF_038440195.1 Pseudoduganella sp. OTU4001
TGCGCCAGACCGGCGGCCCGCTCGACCCGGCCCTGGCGGCATGGGCGGCGGCGCTGCATGCGCAATGCCGCGCCGCGCTGGATGAACTGGACGAGCTGGCGCCCTGGGTCGGCGCAGCGGCGCAGGCGCAATACGACAGCGCGCTGGACCGCGTGCCGACGCTGCGCGAGCTGGCGGGCTGGCCGCTGCCCGGTGCGGCGCCCAGCGACCTGGCGCCGGACGAGCGCGAACGCCAGCAGCAGATCGCGGCGCTGGTGGAGCAGGGCGCCGAACGTGCGCGGGCGCGGCTTGATGCGCTGAACCGCCTGTCGCACCAGGCCAATGAATTCGCCCAGGTCGAATACGGCTTCCTGTTCAACCCGACCACCAAGCTGCTGGCCATCGGCTACAACCTGAGCGAGCGGCGGCTGGATGCCAGCTGCTATGACCTGCTGGCCTCCGAAGTGCGGCTGGCCAGCTTTGTCGCCATCGCCCAGGGCCAGCTGCCGCAGGAGCACTGGTTCGCCATGGGGCGCCAGCTGTGCATCGTGCACGGCCAGCCGGTGCTGCTGTCGTGGAGCGGCTCGATGTTCGAGTACCTGATGCCGCTGCTGGTGATGCCGACTTATCCGAGCACCCTGCTGGACCAGACCTACGCCTCGGTGGTGGCGGCGCAGATCGAATACGCCCGGCAGCGCAACGTGCCGTGGGGGATTTCCGAATCCGGCTACAACACCACCGATGCCGCGCTGAACTACCAGTACCGCGCCTTCGGCGTGCCTGGCATCGGCCTGAAACGCGGCCTGGCGGAAGACCTGGTGGTGGCGCCCTACGCCACCATGCTGGGGTTGATGGTCGATCCGGATGCGGCGTGCCAGAACCTGCAGAAGATGGCGGTCATGGGCTTCATGGGGCGCTACGGCTTCTACGAGGCGATCGATTACACGACGGCGCGCCTGCCGCGCGGCCAGCAGTTCGCCATCGTGAAGTCCTTCATGGTGCACCACCAGGGCATGGGCCTGCTGGCCCTGAGCTATGTGCTGAACGACCGGCCGATGCAGCGCCGCTTCGAATCGGATCCGCTGCTGCAATCGACCCTGCTGGTGCTGCAGGAGCGCAGCCCGCGCATCGGCGCCTTCCATTCGGCCAGCGCGGAGCAGGCGTCGGTGCGCAGCGCGCTGCCGGAACAGGCGGCGCCGATGCGCATCCTGAACCAGGCCACGCCGCCGGTGCCGGAAACCCAGCTGCTGTCGAACGGCCGCTACCACGTGATGGTGAGCAGCGCCGGCGGCAGCTACAGCCGCTGGAACAACCTGTCGGTGACGCGCTGGCGCGAAGACAGCACGCGCGACAACTGGGGCCAGTTCTGCTACGTGCAGGACGTGGAGAGCGGCGCCTACTGGTCCACCACCTACCAGCCGACCCTGGCCGAGCCGAAGCGGCTGGAAGTGATCTTCTCCGAAGGCCGCGCCGAATTCCGCCGCAGCGACAACGAGATCGAGCTGTACACTGAAATAGTGGTGTCGCCGGAGGACGATATCGAGATGCGCCGCACGCGCATCAGCAACCATTCCGAGCGCCGCCGCATCATCGAGATCACCAGCTTTGCCGAGGTGGTGATGGCGCCGGCGGCGGCCGATGCGGCCCACCCGGCGTTCAGCAAGCTGTTCGTGCAGACCGAGGTGGTGGCCGACGAAAGCGCCATCCTGTGTACGCGCCGGCCGCGCGGCAAGGGCGAGCAGACGCCCTACCTGCTGCATGTGATGACGGTGCACGACGCGCAGGTGCAGGATGTGTCGTATGAGACCGACCGCGCGCGCTTCATCGGGCGCGGCAACACCGCGCAGAATCCGATTGCCGTGCTGGAGCCGGGGCCGCTGTCGGGCAGCCAGGGTTCGGTGCTCGATCCGGTGGTGGCGATCCGCTACCGCATTGCGCTGGAACCGGGCCAGGTCTCGGTGATCGACGTGGCGACCGGCATGACCGATACGCGCGAGGCGGCGCAGTACCTGATCGACAAGTACCAGGACCGCCACATGGCCGACCGCGTGTTCGAACTGGCCTGGACCCACAGCCAGGTGGTGCTGCGCCAGCTCAATGCCAGCGAGGCGGAGGCGCAGCTGTACGCGCGCCTGGCCAACCATGTGATCTACCCCAATTCCGCGCTGCGCGCCGACCAGGGCGTGCTGGTGCGCAACCAGCGCGGGCAGTCCGGCCTGTGGGCCTACGCCATTTCGGGCGACCTGCCGATCGTGCTGATGGAGATCCGCGATGCCGCCAACATCGAACTGGCGCGCCAGCTGGTGCAGGCGCACGCCTACTGGCGCCTGAAAGGGCTGGTGGTGGACCTGGTGATCTGGTACGAGGACCGTTCCGGCTACCGCCAGGCGCTGCACGACCAGATCATGGGCCTGATCGCCTCTGGCATCGATGCGCAGGCGATCGACCGGCCGGGCGGCATCTTCGTGCGTCCGACCGAAGGCATCGCGCCGGAAGACCGGGTGCTGCTGCAGACCGTGGCGCGCGCGGTGCTGAGCGACGAGCGCGGCACGCTGGCCGAGCAATTGAAGCGCGGCGTGGCGCCGACCTTGCGCATGCCGCCGCTGCTGCCGGAAGCGCGCAGCGAGGCCGCTGAGCGCGAACGCGGCGCCGCCGCCGGCGTGCCGCTGCCGGGCGGCCTGCTGCTGGCCAATGGCCTGGGCGGCTTCACACCGGACGGCAAGGAGTATGTGATCGCCACGGCGCCGGGACGGCCGACGCCGCTGCCATGGTCCAACGTGCTGGCCAACCCGCAGTTCGGCAGCGTGGTGTCCGAAAGCGGCCAGGCCTACACCTGGCAGGAGAACGCCCACGAGTTCCGGCTGACGCCATGGCATAACGACCCGGTGTCGGACCTGAGCGGCGAGGCCTTCTACCTGCGCGACGAGTCGAGCGGCCGCTTCTGGTCGCCGTCGGCCTTGCCAGCGCCGGGCGCGGGCAGCTACCTGACGCGCCACGGTTTTGGCTACAGCACCTTCGAGTACGCGGAGGCGGGCATCGCCAGCAGCATGACCACCTTCGTGGCGCTCGATTCGCCGGTGCGCTACACCGTGATCCGGGTGCGCAACGATTCGGGCACGGCGCGCAAGCTGTCCGCGACCGGCTATGTGGAATGGGTGCTGGGCGATATGCGCTCCAAGTCCGGCATGCATATCGTGACCGAAATCGATCCGGTCACCGGCGCGCTGTTCGCGCGCAATGCCTACAACTCGGAATTCTCGGGCCGGGTGGCCTTCTTCAACGCCGACGCATCGGTGCGCACCGTAACCTGCGACCGCACGGAATTCATCGGCCGCAATGGCAGCCTGGCGCGGCCGGCGGCGCTGCGGCGCGTGCGCCTGTCGGGCAAGGCCGGCGCGGGGCTGGACGCCTGCGCCGCGATCCAGGCGCCGTTCGAGCTGCAGCCGGGCCAGGAACGCGAGATCGTGTTCGTGCTGGGCATGGGTGGGCGGCGCAATGCCGACGCCACCAATGTGGTGCAGCGCCACGGCGGGCGCGGCGCGGCCATGCAGGCGCTGGCCGAAGTGCATGCGCACTGGGACCGCGTGCTGGGCGCGGTGCAGGTGCAGACGCCGGAGCCGGAGCTTGACGTGCTGGTGAACGGCTGGCTGATGTACCAGACCATTGCCTGCCGCATGTGGGCGCGCAGCGGCTACTACCAGAGCGGCGGCGCATTCGGCTTCCGCGACCAGCTGCAGGACGCGATGGCGATGGTGCACACGCGCCCCGACATCCTGCGCGAGCACCTGGTGCTGTGCGCGGCGCACCAGTTCGTGGAAGGCGACGTGCAGCACTGGTGGCACCCGCCGTCCGACCGCGGCGTGCGCACGCACTGCTCCGACGATTACCTGTGGCTGCCGCTCGCGGCGGCGCGCTACGTCGCCACCACCGGCGACCTGTCGGTGCTGGAGGAAAAGGCGCCTTATCTCGAAGGCCGCCCGGTGGCGCCGGAAGAGGATTCCTACTACGACATGCCGAGCCGCTCGGCGCATAGCGGCGACCTTTACGAACACTGCGTGCGCGCCATCCGCAACGGCCTGCGCTTTGGCGAGCATGGCTTGCCGCTGATCGGCTCCTGCGACTGGAACGACGGCATGGACAAGGTGGGCGAGCATGGCAAGGGTGAAAGCGTGTGGCTGGCCTGGTTCCTGATCGAAGTGCTGCAGCGCTTTGCCGAAGTGGCCGAGCGGCGCGACGACGAGGCCTTCGCCACCGAATGCCGCAGCGAGGCGAAGAAACTGGCCGCCAATATCGAGGCCAACGCCTGGGACGGCGAATGGTACCGCCGCGCCTACTTCGACGACGGCACGCCGCTTGGTTCGGCGCAGAACGAGGAATGCCAGATCGACTCGATCTCGCAAAGCTGGGGCGTGCTGACCGGCGCTGCCGACCAGGCGCGCGTGGAAGGTGCGATGGAGCAGGTGGAAGCCCGCCTGGTACGGCGCGATTTCGGCCTGATCCAGCTGCTCGACCCGCCGTTCGACAAAGCCGACCTGAATCCGGGCTATATCCGCGGCTACGTGCCGGGCGTGCGCGAAAACGGCGGCCAGTATACCCACGCCGCCATCTGGACCGTGATGGCTTTCGCCCGCCTGGGCGACATCGAACGGGCCTGGGACCTGATGCGCATGATCAACCCGGTGCGCCACGGTTCTGACCCGGACGCCTGCGCGCGCTACAAGGTCGAACCGTATGTGGTGACCGCCGACGTGTACGCCGTCGAACCGCACGTCGGGCGCGGCGGCTGGAGCTGGTACACCGGCTCCTCCGGCTGGATGTACCGGTTGATGCTGGAATCGCTGCTGGGCTTGACGAAGCAAGCCGGCAAGCTGCTGCTGGCCCCGCGCCTGCCCGCCGCCTGGCCCGGCTTCACCCTGCAGTACCGCCACGGCAGCAGCACCTACATCCTGCGCGTCACGCGCGGGCAAGCCTCCGGGCCGACGGAGATCGCGCTGGTCGATGATGGCAACACCTACGAAATCGACGTGAAAGCGTAAAATCCGATATCTTCAATCGGTATTTGGATCAGGTATGCATCGAAAGTATGTAATCGCTTTACGCAAGGTCCTTGCTGTTGCCAGTATGTGCGCGCTGGGGAGCCAGGCACTGGCTGACATGCCATCAAATGTTCGGACATTTAAGAAGAAGGACTATGTTTTTGGGAGCGTGGTGATATCGCAGACCTTTGATTCAAGAAAAGATCCGATGGATCCTGTTTTTCGATTGCAAATGCGTGATCGAGGCCGCGTACTTTTGGTAGTCAATGATGTCGCCTTTGATGATATTGTCGCCTCGCCTGATGGTGAGCTTTTCGTCGGGCTTTCCAACGGTGGTTGGCCCGGTAGTGCGGCAATGGTGTTCGATCGGAGAGGGCGCGTTTGGTTCGTAGCGCATCACGGGGCAATGGCACTTGAGTATTCGGAAACGTCGACATTCTTGAAAGAGTGGTACGACGCAAAAAATCCGGGCCTTCGCTTCGCCGAGCGAAACCTGTTGGGGGATGACTTCTTGCAGATAACTCTGAGGAATTGCAACGGTGAGACTGTCGGATTGTGGGATGTTGTCAAGAATGCGACAGATAGAGCGAATGCTGAGCGCCAGCGCCTGAGACAAGATTGATCTTGCGCAACTTTGAGCAGGGCTTGCCTTGGGATGCATGTGAATTGGTGTAATCTGTCCTTATGAACACCAAACCAATCCCACCAGACCTGGATTCATTATCTCCGGTAGACGAGGCTGAGTACGATCGCTGGTTCCGCGAAAAGGTCAGCAAGGCATTGATGGAGGAACGTCCATTGATTCCGCACGACGAAGTAATGAAGAGCATGCGCGAGCTCATTCTATCCAAGCGTAAGAATGTCAAATCCACGTAACTCCCGCGATCATGCTGCCCATCAGGTGGTCGCAATCCGCTGAAGACGATGTCAGAAGCATCGTTGAATATCTTTCCGAGCGCAGTGAGTCAGCCGCGCTGCGCATGCTTGAAACTCTTGATCGTTGCGTAGACCGGCTGTCGCGGCAGCCCGACCTGTATCGCGCGGGACGAGTGGCAGGAACCCGCGAAATGGTTTTCCATCCTAGCTACTGTATTGTTTATCGCGTGCATGCGCACGAAATCGAGATTGTTTCCGTGTTACATACGCGTCGATCCGTCTGAAGGCCCGGTGTGCTATCCTCTGCGCGCTTGTAACCACAGAGAGATGCCATGTTCCGACTGTCTTTGCCTGCGGCTGCGCTGGCGGCGGCGTTTGCGCTGCCGGCCTGGGCCCAGGATCCGCTGAGTTTTGCGCGCTATGACCAAGTGCGCACCACCGACCTGCACCTGGACCTGAAAGCCGATTTCGCGCGCAAGACGCTGGCCGGCTTTGCCGAGCTGTCGCTGAACTGGATCGACAAGTCGGCCCGTACCCTGGTGCTCGATACGCGCGAGCTGAAGATCGCCAAGGTGCAGGTGCAGCGCGCCGACGGCAGCTGGGCGCCGGCTTCCTTCATGCTGGACAAGGCGGACCCGAAGCGGGGCCGCGCCCTGCGCATCGCGCTGCAGGACCAGCCGGGGAAAGTGCGTATCCATTACCGTACCGCGCCGACCGCCAGCGCGCTGCAGTGGATGACCCCAGCGCAAACCCTGTCCGGCAAGCGCCCCTTCATGTTCAGCCAGTCGCAATCGATCGAGGCGCGCTCCTGGGCGCCGGTGCAGGATACGCCCGCCGTGCGCTTCACCTATAGCGCCCGCATCGACGCGCCGGCCGGCCTGCGCGTGGTGATGAGCGCGGAAGGCGACCAGCACGCCACCGGCAAGGGCGGCTGGAGCTTCCGCATGCCGCAGCCGATCCCGGCCTACCTGCTGGCCATCGCCATCGGCGAGATCGAGCTGCGCAACCTGGGCCCGCGCACCGCCGTGTATGCGGAACCAGGCCGTATCGATGCCGCCGCCTGGGAGCTGGCCGATACCGAGAAAATGGTGAACGCGGCCGAAGCGCTGTACGGCCCGTATCGCTGGGGGCGCTACGACATGCTGGTGCTGCCGCCGTCGTTCCCGATCGGCGGCATGGAAAATCCGCGCATGACCTTCCTGACCCCGACCATGATCGCCGGCGACCGCAGCCTGAACGACCTGATCGCGCACGAGCTGGCGCACAGCTGGTCCGGCAACCTGGTCACCAACGCTTCGTGGAAGCACTGGTGGCTGAACGAGGGCTTCACCACCTACGTCACCACCCGCATCGTGGAGAGCCTGTACGGCAAGGAAGTAGCGGAGCTGAACCTGCAAGTGGAGCAGGCCGAAGCCATCGCTTCCCTGAAGGACATCCCGCCCGCCAAGCAAGCCTTGCTGACCAGGGATGTCGACAACAATCCGGACACCTACACCGACGAAGGCCTGGCCTACCCGAAAGGTGCGTGGCTGCTGCACACCCTGGAGCAGCGCGCCGGCCGCGAATTGTTCGACCCGTTCCTGCGCGGCTGGTTCGACCAGCACGCCTTCCAGTCGGCCACCACCGAGGAATTCGTCGACTACCTGCGCAAGAACCTGCTGGCGAAAAAGCCCGACATCATGGGCGATGCGGAGCTGGAGGAATGGCTGTACGGCAGCGGCATCCCCGCCAGTGCGCAGCGCGTCAATTCGCCGCGCCTGGCCGCGCTGGACGCCAAGCGCGAAGCCTGGCTGAAAGGCGAGCTGGCCACCACCGCGCTGGAGCCGCAAAGCTGGATCGCGCTGGAATGGATGCACTTTTTGAACGGCATCGACGGCAAGGCCAATGCAGCGCAGATGAAGGAGCTGGACGAAGCCTTCAAGCTGCGCGATACGAAGAACAATGAAATCGGCTTCCGCTTCTACCTGGCGTCCGTGCACGCCGGCTATGGCGTACGCCAGCAGCTGAACGCTTTCCTGATGAGCGTAGGCCGCCAGAAGTTCGTTGTGCCGCTGTACAAGGCTTTGCTGGCCAACCCCAACGAAGCCGCATGGGCCAAGGCGGTATATGCCAAGGCCCGTCCCCGTTACCATCCTGAGACCCAGGGTTCCGTCGACAAACTGCAGAAGAAATGACCATGCTGAAGAAACCACTCGCCGCCTTGCTGATGCTGGCCTTTGCCGCCGGCGCCGCCATCAACGCTCCCGCCATCGCCGCGCCGGAAGGTTCGGTCGCCGCCAGCGCCGCCAGCGCGCCCGCCTTCGACCTGGCGCGCGATGTCAACCTGGCATTGAAAACCTTCGACGTGCCGGGCATCGCGATCGCCATCGTCAAGGACGGCAAGGTCGTCGCCACCCAGGGCTTCGGCGTGCGCAAGCTGGGCGACCCGGCGCCGGTGACGGGCAAGACGCTGTTTGAAATCGCCTCCAATTCCAAAGCCTTCACCGCCGCCGCACTGGCGCAGCTGGTGGACGAGGGCAAGCTGGGTTGGGACGATCCGGTCACCAAACACCTGCCGAACTTCCAGATGGCCGACCCGTACGTGACCCACGCCATGACCGTGCGCGACCTGCTGGTGCACCGCAGCGGCCTGGGGCTGGGCGCGGGCGACCTGCTGTGGTGGCCGACCACCAGCTTTACCACCGACGAAATCATCGACCGCCTGCGCTATGTGAAGCTGGCTACCAGCTTCCGCAACAACTACGCCTACGACAACCTGCTGTATATCGTGGCGGGCAAGATCATCGCGCAGAAGTCGGGCAAGAGCTGGGAAGAGGCGACCCGCGAGCGCCTGCTGGCGCCGCTGGGCATGGCCGGTTCCACCACCAATGTGGACGACATGCTGAAGAGCGCCGACTATTCGGCGCCGCACAGCAAGATCAATGGCAAGGCCGCCGTGGTCAAGCCGATGCCGGTGCAGAACGCCGTCGGCGCGGTGGGTGTCCAGACCAATGCCGAGGATATCGCCAAGTGGATGCAGGTGCTGCTCAACGAAGGCAAGATGGAGAACGGCAAGCAGCTGTTCAGCGTAAAGCAGGCGCGCGAAATGTGGACCCAGCAAACGCCGATCAAGATCAGCGAGCCGAAAGCGCCGCTGGCCGCCACCAAGCCGAACTTCTCCGCTTATGGCCTGGGCTTCCAGCTGCGCGACTACCGCGGCCGCAAGGTCGCCATGCACGGCGGCGCGCTGCAGGGATTCTATTCGCGCATCCTGATGGTGCCGGAGGATAAGCTGGGCGTGGCCATCTTCACCAATGCGGAAAACGGCGCGGCCATGACGGCGCTGCAATGGCGCATCCTGGACCATTACATGGGCGCGGCGCCGACCGACTGGATCAAGGTGTACGCCGAGATGGAAGCCGAGATGCACAAGGAAGAAATGGCGCGCCAGGGCAAGCTGACTGCGGGCCGCGTGGCCGCCTCCAAACCTTCGCTGCCGCTGGCATCCTATAACGGCGACTACAACGACGCCTGGTACGGCACGGTGAACATCAAGCAGGAAGGCGGCAAGCAGGTGATGACCTTCACCCGCACCCCCGACCTGAGCGGTACGATGGAGCACTTCCAGCACGACACGTTCATCGTGCGCTGGAAGGAACGCAACTTCAACGCCGACGCCTATGTGACGTTCTCGCTGAACCCGGACGGCAGCATCGACAAGATGAAGATGGCGCCGATCTCGAAAGAGACCGATTTCAGCTACGACTTCCAGGATTTGTCGTTCACCCCAGTGAAGAAGTGACAAATTTCAGACAAAGTTGAAACTATCTGTGAGACTCTTTCATGTGCACATGCAGCATAATATTGCCTGTCCTGCGCACATGGGAGAGTGAATGAATAGCCTGATCTTATCGATTGCCGCTGTTTGCGGCGGTATGTCCGTAGCCGTGTATGGCTTTCTTACTTTGATGAGCCACCTGCAGTCCCGCTAGGAAGTTCCAGCTCAAATACCTTGCGCTTGCGCGCGGCGATCTCCGCCAGCGCGCGGCGGAAAGCAGGGTAGCCATTCAATAGCTTGTCGTAGCTGCCGTCCGCCATCGCAAGCTTCAATCCTCTCTCCACCCGTTCCGCCATCGCGCGGTTCTCTTTGCTGACAAAGAAGTAGAACGGCACCCGGTAGTGCAGGAAGATGGTCGGCTCCACCATCAAGCCCTCCCTCGCGTACTGCTGTTCCTCGGCCCACGCTTCATGCACGCCGCGCGGCAGGTAGTCGAAACGCTTCGCTTTCAGCATCGGGAACAGGGAGGTGTAGTTGATCGCCGTTTCCACCTTCAGGCCATTGTGGCGCAGCACCTCCACCGAAGGCCAGCTGACGCCACCGCCCGCGCTCAGGCGGCGCAGGTCGTCCAGCGTGCGCACTGCGCGGAAGCGCGCCTCATCGTCTTTGCGGATCAGGAATACGCGGTAGTCGTTCAGGTCGCGCACCAGCGAGATGCGGACCGGCAGCAGCTCGCGCTCGCGCTGGGCGTCGGTGCCGTCCCACATGATGTTGATCACGCCATTGCGCTTGATTTCCAGCGTGCGGCGTGGGCTGGTCAGCTCGTGCGGGTAAAACTCGATGGTGAACGGCCCTTCCGTCTTTTCCAGCGCAAGGCGCAGCAGCTGGGGGAAGTAGTTGGCTTGTACCTCGGCGCCCGGCGTGACGGCGGGCAGGATGAAGCGCATCGGCGGGGCCGCCCATGCCAGGGTGGATGCCGCCGCCAGCAGCAGGCCGGCGGCAGCGTGTTGCAGCTTTCGTAACACTTATTGCGGTTTGACGAACTTGAGGGTCATGCGGTCGCTTTCGCCGATGGCGGCGTACTTGGCGCGGTCCTTGTCCTTGTTGGTGAAGGTCGGCGGCAGCGCCCACACGCCGTTTTCATGGTTGGCGCTGTCCTTGGCGTTGGCGTTCACTTCCGACTTGGCCACCAGCTTGAAGCCGGCCTGCTCGGCCATCTTGATCACATAGGCCTCGTGCATATAGCCGGTGCTGGCCTTGGCGTCCTGGGTCATGGAAGCCGGCAGGCGATGTTCCTCAACGCCGAAGATGCCGCCCGGTTTCAGGCTATCGTAGATGCTGGCCATCAGCTTCTTCATGTTCTCGTCGCCGGTGCCGATCCAGTTATGGATATTGCGGAAGGTGAGCACCATGTCGGCGCTGCCTTTGGGTGCGAAGTTGTACACGCCGTTGTTTGGCTCGAAGGCGCCCAGCACCACCTTGTCGCGCCCCGGCTGCTTGGACAGGAACTCCTGGAACCTGGCGGCGCCCTTGCGCACGTTCTCGCTGGCCGATTCCGGGCTGGCGCCGGCGGTGATCAGCTTGCCCTGGTCGCGCAGGTAGGGCGCCAGGATTTCGGTGTACCAGCCGCCGCCCGGCGACAGTTCGACCACCGTCATATTCGGTTTGATGCCGAAGAAGGTCAGGGTTTCATAAGGGTGGCGGTATTGGTCGCGCTTGACGTTGTCGGCGTTGCGGGTCGGGCTGGCGATCGCCGTTTTCAGGGCCGTATCGGCCAGGGCAGCGCCGGAAAAACTGGTGAAGCCAACGGCCAGCAGGCCGGCCAGGACGTACTGTTTCATTCAGAAGTCTCCTTTTTTCGTTGGGCGGGGCGACACGGCGGGTCCGGTCGTCCGGGACTTGATGATCGTGCAAGCTGGCCGCCCGGTCAAGTGTCCGCGCGGACGGTGTGCGGACACTCGTCGGACAGTAAAAAGTCGGGGTCGTGTCTGACATTCGGACATTTGCCTTGGGCAAATGTCCGAATGTCAGACACGACCCCGACTTTTGTTTCGCCTTTGTACAAGCTTTACACAATGGCACAAAAATTGCGTACGATTTGAACCCTGCAAGCTGTCTTAGGTAAATAACGATAACCCTGGAGAGACTAATGGAACGACGTGCATTTCTTAATCTGAGCGGCGGTGCAATGGCCGCCATGATGATGCCTTTTGGCCGCGCCATCGCGGCCGACGAGCTGATTAAGCCGGTGGAAGTGAAGTTCAAAAAAATGCTGGCCGATACCGCGCTGACCGCGGCGACCCAGGCCGGCGCCAGCTATTGCGACGTGCGCATTGGCCGCTACCTGAACCAGTTCATCACCACCCGCGACCTGAACATCGAGAACGTCACCAATACCGAGTCCGCAGGCGTGGGCGTGCGCGTGATCGCCAACGGCGCTTACGGCTTTGCCGCCACCAGCGATATGTCGCCGGACGGCGTGGCCGGCGCGGCGCGCCAGGCGGTCGCCATCGCCAAAGCCAACGCCAAGCTGCAGGCAGCCGGCGTGCAGCTGGCGCCTACGCCGGGCGTGGGCGAAGTGTCCTGGGCTACCCCGATCAAGAAGGACTGGCGCACCGTGCCGATCAAGGAAAAGGCCGACCTGCTGATCACCGCCAACAAGGGCGCGTTGGAATCGGGCGCTTCCTTCATCCAGTCCTTGCTGTTCCAGGTCAACCAGCAGAAGTATTTCGCTTCCACCGACGGTTCCTACATCGACCAGGACCTGCACCGCCTGTGGGTTCCGTTCTTCGCCACCGCCGTCGACAAGTCGACCGGCAAGTTCCGCGCGCGTTCGGACCTGGGCACCCCGGTCGGCATGGGCTATGAATACCTGGACGGCCGCAAGGAGGACAAGGTCAAGGCGGCGGGCGGCGTCGCCACGCTGTACGGCCGTTCCTATGACCTGATCGAGGACGCCAAAGCCGCCGGCCGCCAGGCCAAGGAGAAGCTGTCCGCCAAGTCGGTGGAGCCGGGCAAGTACGACCTGGTGCTGTCGCCGGAGCATATGTGGCTGACCATTCACGAATCGGTCGGCCACCCGACCGAACTGGATCGCGTGCTGGGCTATGAGGCGAACTTCGCCGGCACTTCCTTCGCTACCCTGGACAAGCAGCAGTCGAAGAAATTCAAGTACGGCTCCGACCTGGTCAACATCGAGGCCGACAAGGTGATTCCGGGCTCGCTGGGCGCCGTCGGCTATGACGATGAAGGCGTCAAGTGCAAGAAGTGGGACATCATCAAGGACGGCATCCTGGTCAACTACCAGGCCACGCGCGACCAGGCGGCAGTCATCGGCGAGAAGGAATCGCACGGCTGCTCCTACGCGGACTCCTGGAGCAATGTGCAGTTCCAGCGCATGCCGAACGTGTCGCTGAAAGCCGGCCAGAAGAAGCTGACCCCGGACGAGCTGGTGAAGGACGTGAAGAAGGGCATCTACATCGTGGGCGCCGGTTCCTTCTCGATCGACCAGCAGCGCTACAACTTCCAGTTCGGCGGCCAGCTGTTCTATGAAATCAAGGACGGCAAGATCGGCCAGATGCTGGAAGACGTGGCCTACCAGTCGAACACCCAGGAATTCTGGAACGCCTGCCACTCCATGTGCGATTCGCGCGACTGGCGCATGGGCGGTTCGTTCTTCGACGGCAAAGGCCAGCCGATGCAGGTGAGCGCGGTGTCGCACGGTTCGTCGACCACCCGCTTCAACGGCATCAATGTGATCAACACTGCCCGCAAAATCGGCTAATCCTGGAGGATAGACAATGAAGATCCTGAACCAGGAAGAGACCAAGCGCATCGCCGACAAGGTCATGTCGCTGAGCAAAGCCGACGAATGCATCGTCACCATCAACGGCGCACGCACCGGCAATATCCGCTATGCGCGCAATGCGGTATCGACCGCCGGCCTGGTGGAGAATACCCAGATGGCGGTGGCTGTCGCTTTCGGCAAGAAGCAGGGCACGGCGGTCATCAACGAATTCGACGACAAGTCGCTGGCCAAGGCTGTGCAGCGCGCCGAAGAACTGGCCAGGCTGGCGCCGGAGAATCCGGAGTTCATGCCGACGCCGGACAAGCAGGCGTTCAAGGCTTCCAGCACCTTCAGCAAGTCGACCGACGCCATCGATCCCGAGTACCGCGCGCAAGTTGCGGCTTACAGCATCGAGGCCTGCAAGAAGAAGGGCCTGGTGGCGGCCGGCTTCTTTACCGACCAGTCCTCATTTGAAGCCGTGGCCAACTCGCGCGGCGTGTTCGGCCACCAGTCGCAGACCGGCATCGATTTCACCTGCACGGTGCGCACCGAAGACGGCCGGGGTTCGGGCTGGGTGCGCCGCGATGCGAACGACGTGAACAAGTTCGATCCGCGCGCCGCTGCCGAAGTGGCGATGGAGAAGGCGATCCGCTCGGCCGAAGCAAAGGCGCTGGAGCCGGGCCGTTATACCGTGATCCTGGAGCCTGCCGCGACCTCGGACCTGCTGGCGTATATGTTCAACAGTTTCGATGCGCGCTCGGCCGACGAGGGCCGCAGCTTCCTGGCGAAGAAGGGCGGCGGCAACCGCATGGGCGAGAAGCTGTTCGATGAACAGGTGAACGTGTGGGCGGACCCGTGGGACAAGGACGTGCCTGTGCTGCCGTGGGATAACAACACCCTGCTGGCGCGCGAGCGCATGGACATCATCAAGAACGGCAAGATCGCTTCCATGAATTATTCGCCGTTCTGGGCCAAGAAACAGGGCCAGCGCGCGGTGGGCGCCCCGGGCAATATCATCATGTCCGGAGGCTCCAAGTCGACCGAGGAGCTGATCGCTTCGACCAAGAAGGGCATCCTGGTGACCCGCACCTGGTATATCCGCATGGTCGATCCGCAAACCGTGCTGCTGACCGGTTTGACACGCGACGGCACCTTCTACATCGAGAACGGCAAGATCAAGCATCCGGTGAAGAACTTCCGCTTCAACGAAAGCCCGGTGACGATGTTGAACAATATCGAGGAGCTGGGCCGTCCGGAAGTACTGGCGGGCGACGAGTCGCAGTTCCAGCTGCTGGTGCCGGCCATGAAGGTGAGGGACTTTAACTTTACCTCGTTGTCGGACGCTGTTTAAACCCGGTAAACCCGGGTCAGGCCCAAGGGTCTGACCCCGGCCCGCAACCGCCGCGTAGACAGGGTCGGACCATTGGGTCTGACCCTGGGTTACCGGGGTAAGTATTTTGGAGTAATTGTGGAACGTAGATCCTTCCTGAAAGTCGCCGCTGCTGCTGGCGGCACCATGCTAGTCCCCGTCTTCGGCAACGCCATCGCCGCCGAAGACTTGCTGAACCCGATGGCGCGCAAGTTCAAGAAAGAATTGGCGGATGCCGCCCTGAACGCCGCCACCAAGGCCGGCGCCAGCTATTGCGACGTGCGCATCGGCCGCTACCTGAACCAGTTCATCACCACCCGCGACACCCGCGTTGAAAACATCGTCAACACCGAATCGACCGGTGTTGGTGTACGCGTGATCGCCAATGGCGCCTACGGCTTCGCCGCCACCAATGCCATGACCGTGGACGCGGTGGTGGATGCCGCGCGCCAGGCCGTGGCAATCGCGCGCGCCAACGCCCGCCTGCAAACCGCGCCGGTACAACTGGCGCCGGTCAAGGGCGTGGGCGAGGTCGCATGGCAGACGCCTTTCAAGAAGGATTGGCGCGCGGTTGCGGTCAAGGAAAAAGCCGATATGCTGCTGGCCGCCAACAAGGCTGGCCTGGATGCGGGCGCATCCTTCATGACTTCCAGCCTGTTCCAGGTCAACCAGCAGAAGTACTTCGCTTCCACCGACGGTTCCTACATCGACCAGGATGTGCATCGTCTGTGGTCGCCGTTCACCGCCACCGCCGTGGACAAATCGACCGGCAAGTTCCGCACCCGCGACGGGCTATCCTCGCCAGCCGGCATGGGATATGAATTCTTCGACGCCAAGCCGGAGCACAAGGTGCGCGCGGCGGGCGGCGTGACCCAGTTGTACAACGGCGGCTACGACATCATCGAAGACGCCAAGGCGGCGGGCAAGCAGGCGCGCGAGAAGCTGTCCGCCAAGTCGGTCGAGCCGGGCAAGTATGACCTGGTGCTGAGCCCTGAACACCTGTTCCTGACCATCCACGAAAACGTCGGCCACGCCACGGAGCTGGACCGCGTGCTGGGCTACGAGGCCAATTACGCAGGCACCTCCTTCGCTACGCTGGACAAGTGGAAGGGCAAGAACTTCAAGTACGGCGCCGATATCGTCAACTTCGTCGCCGACAAGACCACCCCGGGTTCGCTGGGCGCGGTGGGCTACGACGATGAGGGCGTAGCGGGCAAGAAGTGGGACCTGATCCGCAACGGCATCCTGGTCAATTACCAGGCCACGCGCGACCAGGCGCACATCATCGGCGAGAAGGAATCGCACGGCTGCTCGTACGCAGATTCGTGGAGCAGCGTGCAGTTCCAGCGCATGCCGAACGTGTCGCTGGAAGCGGGCAAGAAGACTATGTCGCCGGACGATATGGTCAAGGATGTGAAGAAAGGCATCTACATCCTGGGCCGCGGCTCGTACTCGATCGACCAGCAGCGCTACAACTTCCAGTTCGGCGGCCAGCTGTTCTACGAGATCAAGGACGGCAAAGTGGGCCAGATGCTGAACGACGTGGCCTACCAGTCGAACACCCAGGAGTTCTGGAATTCCTGCTCCGCCATCTGCGACCAGAAGGACTGGCGCATGGGCGGTTCCTTCTTCGACGGTAAAGGCCAGCCAAGCCAGGTCAGCGCCGTTTCGCACGGTTCCTCGACCACCCGCTTCAACGCTATCAATGTGATCAACACTGCCCGCAAGATTGACTAAGGACGCGACATGAAACTCTTGAGCAAAGACGAAGCAAAAAGCATCTGCGACAAAGTGATGGCCATGTCCAAGGCCGACGAATGCCGCATCAACTTGAGCGGCAGCCGCAAGGGCAATGTGCGCTACGCGAACAACAGCGTCTCCACCGCCGGCCAGATCGAAGACACCACCCTGGTGGTGAGCGTGGCCTTCGGCAAGAAGCAAGGCTCCGCCACCTGCAACCAGTTCGACGCCAAGTCGCTGGAAAACGCCGTGCGCCGCGCCGAGGAAATCGCGCGCCTGGCGCCGGAGAATCCGGAGTTCATGCCGGCCGTGGGCAAGCAGGACTTCAAGGCGACCAATACCTTCAGCCGCAATGCGGATGCCTTCAATCCGGATTACCGTGCTGACGTGGCTTTCGCCTCGATCGAAGCGGCCAAGAAAGCGGGCCTGCAGGCTGCGGGCTTCTTCAACGACAGCGTGGGTTTCGACTGCATCGCCAACTCGAACGGCGTGTTCGGCTTCCAGGAGCTGGCGGGCCTGAACTTCACCGTCACCACCCGCACCAATGATGGCCGTGGTTCGGGCTGGGTCAGCCGCGCCGCTTACGATCCGAAGGCTTTCGATCCGCGCGCCGCTTCCGATATCGCCATCGAGAAGGCGCTGCGCTCGGTGGATGCCAAGGCGCTGGAGCCGGGCCGCTACACCGTGGTCATGGAGCCTGCTGCGACCAACGACCTGCTGAACTTCATGTTCAATGCTTTCGACGCGCGTTCGGCAGACGAAGGCCGCAGCTTCCTGTCCAAGAAGGGCGGCGCCAACCGCCTGGGTGACAAGCTGTTCGACGAGCAGGTGAATATCTGGACCGACCCGTGGGATCCGAATGCACCGGTGCTGCCTTGGGACCAGGGTTCGATGCAGGCGCGTGCGCGCCGCGACCTGATCAAGAACGGTGTGATCACTTCGCTGGATTACAACCGCTTCTGGGCGCAGAAGCAGAACAAGGCGGCCACTCCGCCGGCGGGCAACATCATCATGGCGGGCGGCTCCAAGTCGACCGAGGAGCTGGTTGCCTCCACCAAGAAGGGCATCCTGGTGACCCGCACCTGGTATATCCGCATGGTGGATCCGCAATCGGTGGCGCTGACCGGCCTGACCCGCGATGGCACCTTCTACATCGAGAACGGCAAGGTCAAGCACCCGGTGAAGAACTTCCGCTTCAACGACAGCCCGGTGTCGATGCTGAACAACATTGATGAACTGGGACGTCCGGTGCTGATCGGCGACACCGATGCGCGTAAGCTGATGATTCCTTCGATGAAGGTGCGCGACTTCAACTTCACGTCGCTGTCCGACGCGGTTTAAGGAATGCCCGCTTACGATTTCTATTTCACCCGCCTGACTTACGAGTCGGGCGATTGGGATGTCGATATCCGGATGCCGAGCAACGTGCTCAACTCCCTGGTCGAATACACGACGCTGAAAGTTGACCCGGTTGAACGCATCGTCGCGCTGTCCGACCCCAAGATGCTGGAAGCCCCGTTCTGCTACCTGGCCGGCCACAAGCTGGTGCAATTCACCCCGGCGGAACGGAAAAACTTCGAGCGCTATGTGAAGGGCGGCGGCTTCGTTTTCATCGACGACTGCAACCACGACATCGACGGCCTGTTCGCGAAATCGTTTGAAGCGGAAGTGGCAAAGATTTTCGGCGGCAAAGCACTGCACAAGATCCCCAACAACCATCAGCTGTATTCGGCCTTCTTCAAATTCGACGGCCCGCCGAATACGTCGATGGAGTTGAATGGCTGGGGCGACGACCTGGTGCACGACTACCTGAAGGCAGTTGAATTCAACGGCCGCATCAGGATTTTGTATAGCAATAAGGACTATGGCTGCGAGTGGGACTATGACTTCCGCAACAAGCGCTGGCTGGCAATCGACAACACGCGCTTCGCAGTCAATATCATTCAATACGCGTTGGGAGCATGACCGTGGCTGAAAGCGGCTGGAGCGAGAACGAGATCGGCGTACTGCACGCCAAGGTGAAGGCCCTGAAGGCCAGCATGGGCAAGGTCATTATCGGCCAGGAAGAGGTGATCGATTCGCTGATCATCTGCCTGCTGGGCGGCGGCCATGCGCTGGTGGAGGGTGTTCCGGGGCTGGGCAAGACGCTGCTGGTCAAGTCGCTGGCGCAGGCGACCGACATGGAGTTCCGCCGCGTGCAGTTCACGCCGGACCTGATGCCGTCCGATATTGTCGGCACCGAGATCCTGGAAGAGGACCACGCTACCAAGAAGCGCGAGTTCCGCTTCCAGCAAGGGCCGGTGTTCACGCAGGTGCTGCTGGCGGACGAGATCAACCGCGCACCGCCGAAGACGCAATCGGCGCTGCTGGAGGCGATGCAGGAACGCTCGGTCACCTTCGCCGGCCAGACCCACAAGCTGCCGCGTCCATTCTTCGTGCTGGCGACGCAGAACCCGATCGAACAGGCGGGTACTTATCCGCTGCCGGAAGCGCAGCTGGACCGCTTCCTGCTGCATATCGACGTCGGCTATCCGACCGAGGATGAGGAGATCGCGATGGTGTCGGCCACCACGCATGCCGGCCTGAAAGATGCCGAGCCTGCGATGGATGTGGCGACCTTGCTGCGCTTGCAGGCACTGGTGCGCGATATTGAAATCGGCGAGCACTTGCTGCGCTATGCGACGCGCCTGGTGCGCGCTACCCGTCCGCGCGAAACCACGGTGGAGGCGGTGAAGAAGCATGTCGGCTGGGGTGCCGGACCGCGCGCGGGGCAGGCGCTGGTGCTGGCATCCAAGGCGCGTGCGCTGATGCAGGGCCGCCTGGCCGTGACGCGCGAGGATATCGGCCACATGCTGCTGCCGGTGCTGGCGCACCGCGTGCTGCGCAACTTCGAGGCGGAGGCGGACGGCATTGCCATCGCCGACATCCTGGCCGCGCTGCGCGACGCCATCAAACCCGAATAAGCAATGCTGGAAACACCTGCGCTGCTGGCGCACTCCGCAGACCTTGAGCTGGTGATCCGCCATGTGCTGGCGGGCCTCGGCCATGGCATCCATGCGGGCCGCGAACGCGGCGCCGGCGTTGAGTTCTCCGAGTACCGCGCCTATGCGCCAGGCGACGAATGGCGCCGCGTGGACTGGAAGCTGCTGGCGCGCGCCGACCGGTATTACGTGCGCGAAGCGGAGCGCGACAGCCATGTGGCGACCTGGCTGGTGCTGGATGCCAGTGCTTCGATGGCTGAACCAAGCCGCCGGGTGGATGGTTTGAGCAAGCATTGGTATGCGCGCACGGCGCTGGCCTGCGTGGCGGCGATTGCGCAGCGCCAGGGGGATGCGTTCGGGCTGCTGGTGCTGTCGGGGGGACGTATTGAATTCACGCCTGCTTCGCGCGGGCCGCGCCAGTTGCAGCGCGTGCTGGCGGCTTTGCAGCGCGCCACGCCGTCGGGCGAGCTGCCGGATGCGGAGACGCTGCGCGCCAGCCTGCATTTTGCGCGCTCGCAGAGCATGGTGTTTGCGGCGAGCGATGCGCTGGACTGGCCATCGCCGTTGAGCGAGGCGCTGGTGCGCCTGCGCCATATGCGGCACGATGTGCGCTTGCTGGCCTTGCGCACGGAGGCGGAGGTGGAGGCTGATTTCCCGGCCGGCCATGCTTACCGCGATCCGGAGGAGGGCGCGGGGCTGCACAGTTTCAGCCGCGCTGTCCGCGACGATTACCATATGGCGCTCGAAGCGCATTTCGAGGCTGTGCGTACTGCCTGCCGCCAGCATGACATTCCTTTGTGCGAGGCGCGCATTGAGCAGGCGCTGGGTGAGGTGCTGCGCGCCTGGCTGCGCAATCCGGAGGCGCGCCGGCCATGATGACCAGCATGCAGCCATTATGGTGGTTCGCGTTACCGGTGCTATTGCTGCCGGTGTGGTGGCATATGCGCAAGCGGGAACGCACGCGGACCGATCTTCTCGCCACTGCACGCTTCCTGCCGGCTGCGTTGCCGCAACAGCAGCGCGTGCTGCGTTGGGATGAGGTGCCGCTGTTGCTGGCGCGCCTGGCGCTGCTGGCTGTGCTGATTGCCTGGCTGGCAGTGCTGACCATGCCGTGGAAGGGCGATACGGTGTTTGTCGCCTCGGCTCTTGAGCGCTCGGCCTGGGCCGAGCAGCAAATCCAGTCCGCCAGCATGGGCGCGGCCGACCGCCAGCCCTTGCCTGCCGACGTATGGAACTGGCTGGCCCGCAACGAGCATGAATGGCGCCCGGGCGCGCGCTTCCTCATCCTCGCCCCCGCCGCCGCCATGCCCGCGCTCCCCCCGCGCCTCGCCCACGCCACCGACCTGCGCCTCGCCCCCGCGCCCACCGCCGCCGCCACGCCCGCCGCGCCACGAGAGCGCCACGTGGTCGTCGTGGCGCCTGCCGATCGGATGCCGCGCTGGCAAGCGCTGTTCGCCGCCTTCGGCACCGCAGCCGACGGCGCCAACCGCTATGTCATCGCCGACAAACCAACTCCAGAAACGGAACTGATCGTCTGGGACCGCCCGGACAGCGAGCCACCGCCCGCCTGGAAAGCCCCGCTCTGGTGGCGCACCACCACCGCCACCGGGCAAACGCAAACCCCGCAAGGCACCATCTGGACCGCCCAAAGCTGGCCGCTGCAAGACATCGACGCAGCCCGCGCGCTGTACGAGCGCTGGCAAGCCGCCACCGCCCGCCCAGCCCCCTACCCGCTGGAAGCGCAGCAATTCCCCGCCGCTCGCAAAGCGCCACTGCCCGCACCGCACGTGCGCTCGCCCGAATGGCTGGCGCTCGCCCTGCTGGCGCTGTTCGCAATAGAAAGGACCCTGACCCATGTCCGCCGCCACCGCTGACCATTTGGCCAGCGTGCGCCAGCGCATGCTGCAGGCCCTGATCCGCCGCCGCGCCGCCGGCTGGCTGCTGCCGCTGCTGCCGGCAGCAGCGCTGGCAAGCACCGCAGCGCTCCCGCCCACCGCCCCGCTGGCGCTGGCAGCGGCGGCCATGCTGTGGGCCGCCGCCGACTTCGCCCTCTGGCGCAAGCGCATCGACCAGCACCTGCCAGCCTGGCTGAACGACGCCATCCCGGAATTGGAAGACAGCAGCGCCATGCTGGCCGCCGCTCCCGACACGCCGCTGGGAACACTGCAGCGCAACCGCCTGCTGGCCCGTATCGACCAGGCCCTGGACGAGGAACGCCTGCGCGCCATCGCCAGCAATAAGGCCCGCTTCAACACCGTTCCCCTGGCATTGGCCGCAGTGGCGGCGGCCTGCGCCTGGGCTTACGCTGCGGCCCACTCGCCGCAGCGCATCGCCGCGCCGGGCGGCAGCGAAGCCACCAAGGCCGCCATCGCCAAAGCAGGCCTCAGCCTGCACGCGATCCCGCCTGCCTACACCGGAGCCAAGCCAAGCGAAGGCGCACCGCGCGACTTGCAAGTACCGCAGCACAGCAAATTGCGCTGGTGCGCCCATGGCGCCGACGCCACCATTGAGCTGAGCGACGGCCGCACGCTGCAGGCAGGCCAGGGCGCCTGCGAGGAACTGCTGGCCAGCGACTCCCTGTTCTGGCGCAGCCGCAAAGACCCGGGCCAGCGCTACACCATCCGCGTCACGCCCGACCAGGCGCCGCAGGTCGCCATCTCCGCGCCCAACGAATCCGTCACCATCCTCAAGCCGGATGCGCAAAGCGCCCAGATCACGGTCAGCGTCAGCGACGACTACGCGATCACCAAAGCAACGCTGCATATGACCCTGGCGCGCGGCAGCGGCGAGAACATCCGCTTCACCGACAAGGAAAGCCCGCTGCCGGCATCGGCTGACCCGCGCAAGCGCAGCTGGAGCAAACAGTGGATGTTTAAGGAGCTCGGCATGGAGCCCGGCGACGAGCTGTATTTCTTCGTGCGCGCCAGCGACAATGCTCCGGTACCGCACATCGCCCAATCGCCCACCTACACGCTGCGTCTGCCAGGTGCGCAGGGCGATGCGCAGGAATCGACAGCGCTGCCGTCGATGGTGAAGCAGGAGAACCTGCGCAGCCAGCGCCAGATCATTATCGACACCGAGCAGCTGGTGGCCGACATGCCGCGCATCGGCGCCACCGAACTGCGCGCCCGCAGTGAAAAGATTGCCGGCGACCAGGCAAAGCTGCGCCTGCGCTACGGCCAGTTCCTTGGCGAAGAGTCGTCGCTGTTCGGCGGCGATGAACACAGCGAGGGCGATGGCCATGAGCATGGCGGCGGCGCCGCGCCGGGCCCGGGCGGCTTTGGCACCGGCGACATCGCCGCGCAATTCGGCCATGCGCACGACCAGGAAGGCAACGCCACCATCTTCGACCCGGCCACCAAGGAGGTGCTGCGCCGTGCGCTGGCGGCGATGTGGGATGCCGAGAAACAGCTGCGCGCGATTGCGCCGAAACCGGCGTTGCCGCCGGAGTACAAGGCGCTGGGTGCGATCAAGGAATTGCAGCAGGCGGAACGAGTCTACCTGCACCGCACCGCTTTCGTGCCGCCGGCCATCAAGGAAGAAAAGCGCATGAGCGGCGACATGGCCGGCGCAGCCAGCTATCGCCGCGCGCAGGGCGCCGCCAGCGAATTGGTGCCGGTCGAGGTGCGCGAGCTGGTGCAGGCGCTGGGCGGCGATGCCGCACTGCCTGCGCTGTGGAGCAAGGCGGCGCGCGAAGCGGTGGCCGGTATCTCTGACGACGAACAGCGCCTGGCGGCGCAGGCGTCGGTGCAGGATGTGGCCGACGGCTGCCTGCCTTGCCGCGCCCAGCTGCGTGCATGGCTGCGGACCACCGTGCAGCAGCCTGCCGTGCTGCTGCAGGCGCGCCCGCAGGCGCAGACGCGCTTTGGCAAGGTATTGCAAGGGAAGGAAGCGCCGTGAACGTGGATATCAACCTGCTGTGCGGCGGCGCTGCCGTCGCCGGGGCGGCGAGTGCGCTGCTGTATGCGCGCCGCAAGCGCTGGCCGGAGACCGCGCTGGCGGCGCTGGCGGGTGTGTCGCTGGCAGCCTTGCTGGCGGCACCGGCCGCCCCAGGCGTCGCATCGGGACCGCTCATGCTGGACAGCGAGGCATGGATGTCACAGCCCGACACCGGCGGCGCGCGCGGCGATGCCGTTGCGGAAGTGGTGCCGGGCGACCGTCTGGCGACGGCACTGGCAGCACTGCCGGATGCAGCGGCGGTGGAAATACAGGGCCACGGCCTGCACCAAGCGCAATGGCGCGACGTTGCGCCGCGCAAGGTGCAGTGGCAGGCTGCAAAGGAAGGCTTGCTGTGGCTGGACTTCCCGCGTTCGCTGCCGCTGGGACGCAGCTTCGCGCTGACGGTGCGCCGCGGCGGCGCAGCACAAGCAGGCTGGCGCCTGCAGCTGCTGGCGGAGAACGGCCAAACCCTGGCCGAGACGCGCGCGGCACAGGCGGCCGACACGCTGACGGTGCAATGGCAGCCGCCAATGCCGGAATTGATGGTGCTGCAAGCGCGCCTGCTCGACCAGGACGGCAAGGCCATTGCCCAGGGGCCGGTGCCGCTGCGCGTGCTGGATGCCGTGCCGCTCCAGGTGCAGGGCCGTTTCGGCGCGCCATCGTTCGACACGCGTGCGCTGAACCAGCTGCTGACGGATTCGAACGCCATCCTCGACTGGCAGACCACGCTGGGCAAGTCGCTGACCCGCAGCGAGGAAGCCCGCGCTCCACTGACGCAGGCCAACGCGCTGATCGCCGACGCGGCGTGGCTGGAACGCGGCGGCCTGCGCGGCGCGCTGGCGCAGGTGGCGCAAGGCTTGCCGCTGCTGGTCCTGGGCGGCAATGCGGATGATGCGCCGCTGTGGCAGCGCGAGCTCGGCTTGCGGCTGGCTGCGCTGTCGGCGACCACCGAGCAGGAGGACGTACGCCACCTGGCGCTGGCCGGCGCGACGCTGGCCATGGCGCCTGGCGCGCAGCTGCCTGTCGCCGGCACTGGCGGCGGATGGCAGGTGGTGGCGCGCGACAAGGACGGCAAACCTTGGGCCTGGCAGCGCGACTGGCAGAAGGGACGCATCCTGTGGCTGGGTGTGCGCGACTGGCACCGCCAAGCAATCAGCGAGCCGGCAGCGCTGGGCGCCTGGTGGCAGCAGGTGATGGACCTGGCCACGCTGGGCAGCGAGCAGAAAGTGCGCTGGGTCGACAGCGAGGCGATGCCGCTGGCCGGGCTGCGCAGCGAAGTGTGCGCGCAAGGCGTAGCGACCGGCGGCGCAGTCAGCGTGGGCCAGCAAGTCCTGCGCTGGCAAGCGCGCAGCGAGCGTGCCGATGCCGCCTGCGTCGCCTGGTGGCCGCGCAAAACCGGCTGGGTCCCGCTCTCCAGCGGAGCGGAGCGCAGCGAGGTCTATGTGTTCGGCGCGCAGGACTGGCCGGCCTGGCAGGCTGCACTGCGCCATGACGCGACCGCGCGCTACGCAGCGCTGGCCGGACAGCCGGTCGCGCCGCCGCACGCCGCCGGCGCCAGCGGGCCGGCCGGTGCGCGGGCTGGAATGCTGCCGCGCTGGTTGCTTGCCATCGCGTTCGCCGCCAGCATGCTTGGGTTGTGGTGGCGCGAGCGCCAGAGCGGCGCCGAAATTCGCTAGCCGGGGTTTGAGGTTGATATACTGCTGAGTTAAACGAAAAATAATCGTTGTTGCGCTCTGATCAACCTAAACTACCTGAAAAACCATGAAAATTAGATCAATATTGCATTTTGTGCTAGCAAGCCTGGCCCTGCTGCTGACGGGCTGCGGCAGCATGGCGCCCGTGATGCCGATGCCGGTCATCCCGCCGCCACAAAAGAATCTGGTTGAGGCGCAGCTTGAATTCCGTGCTACCTCTAATCTGAGTGAAAATGCGGTGCAGCTGGGCACCCATAAGATCCGCCCCAGCAGCTCGATCGTGATCAACGTGCCGGACAACCTGTTCAACCAGGGTGATGGCCGTGCCAGCGCACAGGAATTCCAGACCAAGGACTTCTTCAACGACGCCGAACAGCAGATTGAAAGAGTCCTGATCACCAATGGCTTCCGTGTCCTGAGCCGTTCCAAATTCGAGGCCAAGCTGCGCACGCTGCGCGACGAGGCGCGCTGCAACCTGACGAATTACAGCTGCCTGTATTCGCAAGTGTCCGAAGACATGCGACCGATCCTGGACGACCTGACCAAGAAATTTGAACGCCAGCAGATCGATGGCACGGTGTACGCCGAAGAACTGAAGAAGTTCCGGGACAAATTCCAGACGTCGTCAACCGGCAAGAAGCGCGCGGAAGGCGATAAGGAGCTGACCGATATTTCGGAAGTGATCCGTGCTGCCGAAGCGGGCGATGTGCATGCCAACTATATTCTGCAGATCAACAAGTTCGAGACCGACCAGCGCATGCTGATCAAGGCCGATCTGAACCACAATGCCAAGATCCGCGATTTCGTGCGCAATAACCCGGAAATCAAGTCGGAGTTCGACCGTTCCCATGAAGTGTCTTGCGCAGCAGTGGGCGCTTCGCTGAACGCCAAACTGGTCGATGTCAAAACCGGTGAAATCGTCTGGATCGGCAACCATCAACTGAATGAATTCAGCTCCGGCGTGCACAAGGTCTCGTTTGAGCTGGGCAGCGAGAAATACGTCGCCAATGCGCGCCAGATCGAGCAGTTCGTCAACTTCCAGAACACCGAGGCGGCGCGCAAGGCGCGTGCCAGCCTGGAAGTGGCACCGCCGCCGCTGGACTACCGATCCAAGTTCATCGCGCCGGTCATTTCGTCCGGCCGCTGCGAGAAGTCGCCGTCCATCAGCAGCGAAGACCGTTCCAACCTGGTGCGCCAGGTCACGCGTGAGCTGATCAGCACCATCAAGGTCGATATGTAATCCCCGCGCCGGTCAGGCGTCCCATTCGCGGACGTAGGCCGGCGCTGCCGCCGCGCAGGCTGGATCCGGGCGCGGCGCAGTGCGTACCTGCAGCAGCGGCAGTTCACCGACCCACGCCGCAATCCCCATATCTTCCTCATCATCCTCCGGCCCACCGCTGCGCACCTTGCACGCCGCTTCGGACAGCGCGATGCGCAGCACCGTGGTGGCCGCATGCTCCTTGTCGTTGCCGCCGCGGACTTCCGCATTGCGGCCCGGCGCCAGATGGTCCATGAAAGCGTCCAGCGCGCGGCGCTGCTGCACCTCGTCCACCAGCTCGAAGCGGCCATAGATCATGACCGAGCGGTAGTTCATCGTATGGTTGAAGGCCGAACGCGCCAGCACCAGGCCGTCCAGGTGGGTGATGGTGACGCAGGCATCTTGCGCCAGCAGCTGCTTGACCATGCGGCTGCCGTTGGAGCCGTGGATGTACAGGTGTTCGCCCTCGCGCCAGCAGGCGGTCGGGATGCAGTGCGCGCCGTGCCCGTCGCTGAAGGCGATGTGGCAGATGTAGGCCGCGTCGACGATGGTGCGTACCAGCTCAGGTTCATAAACGGCATTGCCGGCGCCACGACGCACGCGGGTGCGGTCGGAAGGTGGATGTGATGTTTTCATGGCAACGGAATATAATCAGTTGATGGCCCCTGCAACAGATCCAGGGGCATGCAAAACCATGGAGCCACGTTTTGGATTACTCGCTGCTGATTTCGAACTTCACCGCCAGCCACGGCCACCACGGCTGGCCGCGCCAGCGCCTGCTGCATGAATGCCTGCGCGCCGCCATCCGCGACGGCACGCTGGCGCCGGGCACGCGCCTGGTGGCCACGCGCGCCCTGGCGACGGAACTGGGTGTGGCGCGCAACACCGTGCTGTATGCCTACGAGCAGCTGACCAGCGAAGGCTATGTGACGACCGACCGCAGTGGCACCGTGGTGGCGGCGCTGGCCTGCGAGCGGCGGCGCCAGGCCAGCGCCGAAGCCCCGCCCAAAGGCCTGTCGCAGCGCGCGCAGAACCTGCGCAACCACACCGTTTCGGCCGCCCTTGGCGCGCCCTTTGTGCCGGGCGTGCCCGACCTGCCCAGCTTCCCGATCGGCCTGTGGCGGCGCATGCTGGAACGCGCCTGGCGCACGCTGCCGACCGAGAAGCTGAATTACGGCGACCCGTGCGGCGAACCGGTGCTGCGCGAAGCCATTGCCGACTACCTGCGCGCTTCGCGCGGCGTGGTGTGCGAGCCGGCCCAGGTGTTCATCACCGACGGCAGCCAAAGCAGCCTTGACCTGTGCGGGCGCGCTTGCGCCGATGCCGGCGAAACCCTGTGGATGGAGAACCCCGGCTACGGCGGCGCGATGGCCGCCTTCCGCGCGGCCAGCCTGCAACTGGAACCGATCGAAGTCGACCAGGACGGCATCGCGCCGCGCGCCGAAGACTGGCTCGAGCGGCCGCCGCGCCTGATCTACACCACGCCCTCGCACCAGTACCCGACCGGCACTGTGCTGTCGCTGGCGCGCCGCCTGGCCCTGATCGAAGGCGCGCGCGCCTGCGGCGCCCTGATCATCGAAGACGATTACGACAGCGAATTCCGCCACGACGGCCCGCCGCTGGCGTCGATGCAGGGCCTGCAGCCGGACGCCCCGGTGCTGTATTGCGGCACCTTCAGCAAGACCATGTTCCCCGGCCTGCGCATCGGCTACCTGGTGGTGCCGCCCTGGCTGGTGCAGCCGCTGGCCACCATGCGCCAGCAGTCGGCTTCGCGCGGGCGCGCCGCCGACCAGCTGGCGCTGGCCGAATTCCTGCGCAGCGGGCAGTTTGCACTGCACCTGCGCCGCATGCGCCGCCTGTACAAGGATCGCCGCGACGCCCTGGTGCAGGCGCTGCATACCCACCTGGGCAGCATCGCCAGCGTGGAGGGCGCCTCGGCCGGCATGCACCTGTCGCTGCGCTGGCAGGACCCGCGCCTGTCGGACGTGGAGATCAGCCGCCGGGCGCGCGAGAGCGAAGGGATTGTTGTCAATCCGCTCAGCGTGCACGCGGTGGCGGGGCACAGCGCATGGCATGGGCTGGCGCTGGGATACGGCCAGGTGGCGCCGGAGCAGATGGATGGCCTGGTGCGGCGGCTGGCAGGTGTTGTACACCACGCAGCGTATGAAAATTTCCACCGAAAGTTCAAATAGTTGATTAATCCGCGCCGCCAGTTGTTTTTAGAATGAACTAAATCTGGCCTGACCAGATGTAGTGAATAACAAAACCAATACTGGGGCGCAATGAATCAGCATTTCCTGAAGCTGCGGCAGCATTACAAAGCCGACATGATGGCGCGCTACGCCGTCGATGAAAAACTTTTTGACGAAACCAGCCAGTGTATTGCGCCACTGGCCGTGCCGTTTGCGGCGCGCCGCGGCGAGCTGCTGCAGCGCGTGGGCCAGAGCTCGCGCGAGGTGTTCTGGCTGACCGGCGGCGTGGCCCGCGTGGGCTATGTGAGCGAGAGCGGCAACGAAGTGACGATGCGCTTCGCCACCGAAGGCCATATCTCGAACGCTTATGAAGACCTGCTGGAGTTCCGTGGCGACCAGCCGTCGCGCTCCTTCATCGTGGCCGAGACCTCGGTGCAGGGCTTCCGTTTCGACTGGGAGCAGATGACCATTGCGCGCGGCCAGCACCCGGTGCTGACGGCGTACATGACGCGCATGCTGGAGTTTGCGGTATGCAGCCAGGCGCGCCGCTTCGTCACGCACACCGCTTCCAGCGCGGAAGAGCGCCTGGCCAATTTCAGGGGGGAATATCCGAACCTGGAGCGCCGCATCTCGCAAAAGGTGCTGGCGTCCTACCTGCAGATTACGCCGGCCTACCTGTCGCAGCTGATGCGCCGCGAACAGGAAGCCGCTTA
>NZ_JASATG010000048.1:0-28307 GCF_038440195.1 Pseudoduganella sp. OTU4001
CGGCCGGCTTCCTTGGCGCGGTAGAGGGCGGCGTCGGCGGTGGCGATGAGGGCGTGGTCGTCCTGCCCGGCGCCCAGGGCGGCGACGCCGAAGGAGCTGGTGATGTGCGGCAGCGGCAGGCGCATGTCGCTGAATACGACGGCGTCGCGCATACGCTGGCACAGGCGGCCAGCGACGGCTTCGGCCACCTGCACATTGGTGTCGGGCAGCACCACCATCATTTCTTCTCCACCGTAGCGGACCGCGAAGTCGGTCGGGCGCAGTGCGCCGATCAGTACTTGCGCTGCAGTGCGCAGGGCCTGGTCGCCTTGCAGGTGGCCGTGGCTGTCGTTGAATTTCTTGAAGTGGTCGATGTCGAGCATGATCAGCGACAGCGGCTGGCCGGTGGCATGGGCGCTGGCGATCAACTGCGGCAGGAAGTCATTGAGCCAGGCGCGGTTGTACAGGTTGGTCAGGCCGTCCACCATCGACATCTGGCGATAGAACTCGCCAAGCTTCTGGCGCTTGCGCATCATTGCGTTGGCGGCGCGGATGCGGAACGATAGCAGCCGCAGCAGGTTGCGGGCGACGCCGTTGGCGGCGTCGATCAACTGCCAGGCGCGCTCGGCTTCCAGCACCAGCAATTCAGTTTGTTCGAGTGCGGTGATGGTGGCCTGGTTGGCTTCTTCATCGAGCACGGCTTGCTCGCCGACGCTTTCGCCGGGCAGCACTTTGCTGATGGTGCCGTCGGATATGCCGGTGCGGGTGTCGGCCGCTACCGACAGCGCGCCGCGCAGCACGATAAACATGCGCGCGCGCTGCGGGTCGGTGACGGTTTCGCCTTGCTCAAGCTGGACGATCGGGCAGTCCTTCAGCAGCGGGGCGATGCGCAGGCTGTCGGCGCCGCGGAAAAGCTGCAGTGCCTGGATCTGGTAGGCGGAGGTGCCGAAGGTGCCGATTGCTTTCACGATGAACTTTCTTGCTGCCGAGGTAACAGGTGTTAATGATAGCCTAAGTGTGGTTCAATATCGGCCATGAATTACACCGATATCCTCGGCACGCAACACGCGGCCGCTCCGAATGCGCGCATCGTGTCGCTGGTGCCTTCGATTACTGAGCTTTTGTGCGACCTGGGGCTGGCGCCGCAGCTGGTTGGGCGCACGGGGTTTTGCATCCATCCGGCGGAGGTGGTGCGCGATATCCCGAAGATCGGCGGCACCAAGGATGTCAATATCGAGAAAATCCGCAAGCTGGCGCCAACCCACCTGGTAGTGAACATCGACGAGAACGAGAAGCCGACCGTCGATAAGCTGGCGGAGTTTGTGCCGAATATTGTGGTCACGCATCCAATCGAGCCGCGCGATAACCTGGATCTGGTGCGCTTGATGGGCGGGGTGTTTTGCGCGCAGGAGAAGGCTGATGCGTGGTGCCGGGCGTTCGAGGCGGAACTGGCGCAGGTACAGCCTGGGCGTGCGCAGCGCGTGCTGTACTGCATCTGGAAAGATCCGTGGATGACGATCTCGCGCGATACCTACATCGCGCGCATGCTGGCGCTGATCGGCTGGTCGATCCCGGCGATTGGCGACGTGCGCTATCCGAGCTTCCAGTGGAGCGATGAGCTGTTGCGCGATATCGACCAGGTGCTGCTGTCGTCTGAACCTTACCGCTTCACGGAAGAACACGTGGACGCGCTGGAGCGCCAGATCGGCAAGCCGGTGCAGCTGGTGGATGGGGAGATGATGTCCTGGTACGGCAGCCGTGCCTTACAAGGTATGCGCTACCTGAAAGGCCTGGCCGCCGCGGGCTAGAGGTTATTCTTCTTCAGCCTCTTCAAAGTTGGGCTGTGCGGAGTGGCGTTTGCTATCGCTCAGGCGGCCCAATGCGCTGTCGATTGCCCTTTGCAGCTTGTCTGCTGCGCCGTTGATGGATTGATGCAGGGTTGCGTCGTGGTCGGTCACGGCAATCGGCTGATAGCCGTTGACGCGCGCCTCGATCATGCAGCGGATATCGCCGTCGGAGGACTTCTGTGCATTGCCTTCGCTGAGGTGGACGTCGACGCGTCCGATGTGCTCGCCGAACCGGTTGAGTGCAGTTTTGACTACTTCCCGGACGTGCTCGTCCAGGCCTGCAGTACGTTCGATGGTTTTGTCGGTGTTCACATTGATTTGCATATGCTGCTCCCGTTTGTTAACCAAAACGTGTTGCCACGCGATTCCATCATACCCCTACATGAGCGAGGCTGCCATATTCACAAATAGACCCAGGATAAGAAGATTGAAGAAGAAGCTCAGCACGGCCTGGCCCAGCACCAGCTTGCGCAGGCTGGCCGATTGCACGGCGACGTCCGAGGTCTGGGCGGCGACGGCGATAGTAAAAGAGAAATACAGGAAGTCCCAGTAATCGGGCTGGGTTTCGCCGCCGGGGAAGGCCAGCGGGCGCTGGTGGCCGCGCGCGTTGTAGTAGAGGTGGGCGTAGTGGAAGCAGAACAGGGTGCCGACCAGGAACCAGGAGCCGACCAGCGTCAGTACCACGAAGGCGTAGTGCAGGCCGCGTTCGTCGCGCGGCAGTTCGCGCAGGGTGGCCAGCTCGTTGCTGATGGCGACCATGCTCATGACGGTGGCGACCACCAGGCTGGCGAGGATGGTGGCGGCGCGTTCATCCTGCTTGGCGGCGATGCGTTTTACATCGCGGTGGTCGGCGCGCAGCATCATCCAGCCGACGGTGAGCAGGTACATCCAGACTGCGATATTCCAGGCGGTGAGGGCGCGCACCAGGGGTGTCCAGTGCGCGGGCAGGAAAAAAGCAGCCACGGCGCCGACCGCAATAGCGGCGATCAGGTGGGGGCGGCTGTGGATCAGGTGATAGCGCATGCGGCCAATCTTACTACTCCTTGTAATGCGGGAAGCGGTCCATGCGCGACAGGATCGGGAAGCGCCAGGCCCAGATGCCGGTAACCGCCAGCGTGGCGGCGCCGCCGAAGACGATGGCGCGCGTGAGGCCGAACCAGCCGGCGGTGAGGCCGGATTCGAATTCACCGAGTTCGTTGGAGGCGCCGATGAAGACGGCGTTGACGGCGCTGACGCGGCCGCGGATTTCGTCCGGCGTTTCGAACTGCACCAGCAGGTGCCGCACGTAGACGCTGATCATGTCGCCGGCGCCAAGCAGCAACAGGCAGGCCAGGGCCAGTACGAAGCTGCTGGTGACGCCGAGGATCACGGTGCACACGCCGTAGACGGCGACGCCGCCGAACATCCAGGCGCCGACGCGGCGCGTGATCGGCCAGAAGGCCAGCGCAATCGAGGTGATCGCGGCGCCGGCGCCGGGCGCGGTGCGCAGCAGGCCAAGGCCGGTGGGGCCGACGTGCAGCACGTCATGTGCCAGCGCGGGCAGCAGGGCGGTCACGCCGCCGAACAGCACGGCGAACAGGTCGAGCGAAATCGCGCCCAGCATGATGGGGCGCGACCAGACGAAGCGCAGGCCTTCCAGCACGCTGTGCCAGGTGGCGGGTTCTTTGCGCGTGGCTTGCGGGGCGGGGCGGGTGAGGCACATCAGCACCACGGCCGCCAGCAGCATCAGCGAGGTGACGGTGTAGACGGTGGTGGGGCCGTAGATGTACAGCAGGCCGCCCAGCGTGGGGCCGAGGATCACGGCGACCTGGAAGGTGGAGCTGGAGAGGGCGACGGCGCGGCTGAAGTCTTCGGTCGGCACCATGTTGACCAGCACGGCCTGCGTGGCGGGGCTCATGAAGGCGCGGGCGCTGCCATACAGCACCAGCACCGCGAAGATCGGCCAGACGGCTTCGAAGCCGCTGCTGGTGTAGGCCAGCAGGCCAAGGCCGCACAGCAGCTGGGCGCCGAGGCAGGTGGCGATGATGTTGCGGCGGTTGTAGCGGTCGGCGGCGTGGCCGGCATACAGGATCAGCAGCAGGAAGGGCGCGAATTGCGCCAGGCCGATCAGGCCGAGGTAGTACAGGTTCTTGGTCTGCGCGTAGACTTGCCAGCCGATGGCGACGTTCTGCATCTGCACGGCGATGGTGCCCAGCAGGCGGGCGGACAGGTAGAAGGCGAAGTTGCGGTGGCGGAGGACGGAGAAACCGTTGGATGACATAGTTGCGTGCTGTGGTGCGCTGCGCGCCCCACGGCACGCAGCGCATGGGGTGGATCTTAAGGTTGCTGAAGGTCGGCTTCGGAAGTGAAGGCGTCCGCGTAGAACTCATCTTCCGGCAGCTTGCACAGCTTGACGAAATCGCGCTTCGCTGACTCCACCACGATCGGCGCGCCGCAGGCATACACCTGGTGGCCCGACATATCCGGCAGGTCGTCGATCACGGCCTGGTGCACGAAGCCGGTGCGGCCGCTCCAGCCTTCTTCCGGCAGGGCGTCGGACACCACCGGCACGTAGCTGAAGTTCGGGATCTCGGCTGCCCATTGGCGGCACAGTGCGTCCATGTACAGGTCCTGCGGGCGGCGGCCGCCCCAGTACAGCACCATCGGGCGCTGCGAGCCGCTGGCGCGTTCATGTTCCACAATCGCCTTGATCGGCGCGAAGCCGGTACCGGATGCCAGCAGCACCATCGGCTTGTCCGAATCGTCGCGCACGAAGAAGGTGCCCAGCGGGCCTTCAAAGCGCAGGATGTCGCGTTCCTTCATGGTGCTGAACACCTGGTCGGTGAACAGGCCGCCCGGCATGTGGCGGATGTGCAGGGTGATCGGGCCGCTTTCCGGCGCGGTGGCGATCGAGTAGGCGCGGCGCTTGCCGTCGCGCAGCAGGAACTCGAGGTACTGGCCGGCCTTGTACTGGAAGGTTTCGTTGGCCGGCAACTGCAGCGTCAGCACGATCACGTCCGGCGCCATCTTTTCCAGCGCGTTGACGCGGGTCGGCATCTTCTTGATCGGGAAGTCGCCGCTGCCCGCCACTTCGCGCGCTTCCAGCACCAGGTCGGAATGCGGCACGGCGCAGCAGAACAGGGACATGCCGGAGGCTTCTTCTTCCTCGCTCAAGGCGCGGCGCTGGTGCGCCTTGTGGCTGACGGAGCCCTCAACGACCTTGCCCTTGCAGGAGCTGCAGGCGCCATTTTTGCAGCCGTAGGGCAGGCCGACACCGGCGCGCATGGCGGCGGCCAGGACGGTTTCGTCTTCTTCACAGCTGAATTGGTGGCCGCTTGGCTGAACAGTAATTTGGAAAGACATACAATCTTAAAAATGGAAATCAGTAAAAAATTCAACAAGCCGCGCCTGCTGATCATCGGCTGCGGCGACGTGGGCATGCGTTTGCTGCCCCTGGTGCGCGCACACTACCGCGTTTTTGCCCTGACCAGCCAGCGCGAGCGCTTTGCCGAATTGCGTGCGGCGGGCGCCGTGCCGCTGCTGGCCAACCTGGACCAGCCTGCTTCGCTGCGCCGCCTGGCCGGGCTGGCGCACCAGATTGTCCATCTGGCGCCACCGCCTGGCGAGGGCGAGCTAGACCGGCGCACCCGCAATGTGACCGCCATTTTACCTGAGAGGGCGCATGTGGTTTATGTCAGCACCACGGGCGTGTACGGCGACCTGGGCGGGAACTGGGCTGACGAAACCCGGACCGTGGCGCCGCGCAACGCACGTGCGCTGCGCCGGGTGGATGCTGAGCGGGTGCTGCGGGCCTGGTCACGCCGGGCGCAGGGCCATCTTTCCATCCTGCGCGTGCCGGGGATTTATGGTGCGGACCGCCTGCCGGTCAAACGCTTGCAGCAAGGCACTCCGGCGCTGCGCGCGGAAGATGATGTTTACACTAACCATATCCACGCCGACGACCTGGCGCGTGTTGTACTGGCGGCGTTGCGGCGTGGCGCCAGTAACCGTGTGTACCACGCAGTGGATGACACAGAACTCAAAATGGGGGAGTATTTCGATATGGTGGCCGATCATTTCGGGCTGCCGCGTCCCCCGCGCCTCGGACGTGCCGAGCTGGCAAAAGTAGTGGCGCCGACGTTGTTGTCCTTTATGTCCGAGTCGCGCCGTCTGGAGAACCGGCGCATGAAGACGGAGTTGAAGGTGCGGCTGCGCTATCCGGATGTTGCAGCCGCCTTGAGATGCATCAAGCGCCCGTGAAGCTGCCGGCGCTATCTTGTGCCAATGTCTGCCAGGGAGGCCGCCATGTATAGCCATCCAAGCAAGGAGCAAGTCCGCGTCTATCTGGCCCAGCGCGGCCAGGCCCACGTGCCGCCGCCGTCGCCGGAGGAAATTCGGTGCCGCCTTGACTGGCGGTCAGACACGGCGCCGATGCCGGCGGCCTTGATGTACCTGCCTCCAGCCCTCATTTGGATAACGTTTACCTGGCTTTGCCTGCCCTTGGTACCATTCACATCGGCAAGAAAAGACCAAAAGTAGTCTTTTTATTAAACTATCTTATTTCCTAGCACAGCTCCGCGCGCTAGAATCTATCAAAATCTCACTAAAGTTGCCCCGCGTTAAGCGAACGGCAATAAAAGGGTGTATCATACCGGCCGTGTGCCGAAAATTGCGTCAATCACGGCTTTTTCTGGCGCTCTTTGTCGAAAATTCCGCCAATTATTTTGTTGCGACGTCGCAACATATTGAAAAAGTACCTAGTCATGAGCTCTCTGAAAGAAATTACCGCATCGCCTTCCTACAATCCGAACCGCGTCCTGGATGCCATCATTGAAAAGCTGCAGCTGAAAAACGATGCCGCCCTGTCCCGCGCTCTGGAAGTTGCTCCACCTGTTATCAGCAAGATCCGTCATAACACTCTGCCTATCGGCGCGACCATTCTGATCCGCATGCATGAAATCAGCGATTTCAGCATCCGTGAACTGCGCGACCTGATGGCGCACTGATTTCGCCTTTACGGGTGAAAAAAACGGCCGCCTTTGGGCGGCCGTTGTCATTTGGCGGGCGTTTTTTATGCGGCTGCCAGGCGTGGGCGCTGGCCGTAGAAAGCGCTTACCTCCTTGGTGCTGACACGGCCGGAGTAGGCGGTTTTTGCTTCGCTTGAGACGCGGCCCGAGTAGGCGGTTTTCGCTTCGCTGGTGACGCGGCCCGAGTAAGCAGTTTGCGCTTCGGACGCCACACGGCCGGAGTAGGCGGTTTTCGCCTCGCTGGTCACGCGGCCCGAGTATGCCGTCTGCGCGTCGATGGCCACGCGGCCCGAGTAGGCGGTGGCAGCGACGCGGCCCGAGTACGCGGTCACATTGGCGTCGCTGACGCGGCCCGAATACGCCACTTTGGCGGCAACAGTAGGCTCCGCAGCCACCCGGCCCGAATAGGCTACCGCCTCGCCGGCAACGCGGCCCGAGTAAGCGGTATCGACCGGCGCCGCCTTACGCAGATAGGCCTCGCCAAAGGTTTCCTCATACAGCTCCTTCATCCGGTTGCCCACACGCTCGTGCGCCTCTTCGTCATCTTCGCCGCGCAGGCCGATGTATGGGAAGTGGTGCAGGTAATAGCCAAACACATTCTCACAGTCGATGAAGTACTTCATGGTGTCCAGGATGTGGTAATGCCAGAAAATATCCACATCCATCAGCGGCGCAGTCTGTTCGTTGGGGAAAGTTTTCATCAGGTACAGGAAGCGGCGATATTCGAACTCTACTGCGTTGACCTTTTCCAGCGACCAGCCTTCGCCGGATTCCACATGCATCAGTTTTACCTTGATAGGTTCCAGGTCGAGGTCGGCAATGGCCTTGAAGCTTTCAGCAGAAATCATGAGTGACATTCCCTTTAAAAGTGAGCGGATTCAAACCGAATTGAGAGAGATAAGACGCCGTTCTGGAGGGCTGGTGCTGTCGCCGAGGCATCTGAGGCGTTCGGAGTTGGGAACGCGAAAGTTGATGTGCATCAACATACTCAAGTATAGGCCTCGCCCCCTCGAATGCAAGTAACAATTCAACCGTGCGCGGCATAAACAACACAGTTGCAGATCCTTTCAAATCAATAGCTTGCCACGCCGTCAAATGTTACATATGCATTTTTGCTGAGCTGGGGAAAGAGAGTTTGATATGGATCAATGAGTGCAGGTCTTTTCCTACCGAGTGGTAAAAATGCCTAAGCACTCAAGCGCATGTCTTCGGTGGAAGCCCCGACCGGTACCGCGATGCTGACAGTCGTGCCGCCATGCGCCAGGCTGCTGATCGAGCAACTGCCGCCAAGCAGGCTGATGCGTTCCTCGATGCCGACCAGCCCGAAGGAGCCGGCTTTGTGGCGGCTGGCGGTATCGATGCCAATGCCGTTGTCACTGATGGTCATGCGCAGCATGCCGTGCGACTGGTACAGCTCGACCCGCACCACGCTGGCGCCGGCGTGCTGGTGGATATTGCTCAAGGATTCCTGCAGCACGCGGAAGAAGGCGGTGGCGCAATGGTCGTCCACGCCATGGTCGGCGATCGCATCTTCAATGAATTCGCACTGGATGCTGGAGCGCTGGCGGAATTGCGCAATCTGCCATTCAACCGCCGCCGACAGTCCCAGGTCCAGCACATTCGGGCGCAGGTCGTTGATGATGTGGCGCACGCTGCGGATGGTGTTGTCGATCTGGTGCAGGGTGGCGCGCGCCCGCGCGTGCAGGCGCGGGTGGCTTTTCTCGGTGCGCGTGGCGAGGATGTCGGCCTCGATGCGCAGGGCCAGCAGATTCTGGCCCAGGTCGTCGTGGATCTCGCGCGCGATGCGCTTGCGTTCTTCTTCCTTGATATGGTCGGCGTGCGCGGCCAGGCGGCGCAGCCGGTGGTGCGACAGTTGCAGGCGCGCCTGGCTGTCGCGCAACTCGCGCGTCATGGCGCGCGCCATCTTCACGGCACGGCGGCGCGAGGAGGCCAGCGTAAAGAACAGCGCGTACAGCAGCACGCTGGCGACAAAGCCCATGCTGGCGGCCAGCATCGGCAGGAACTGGTCGAAGCTGGAATACAGGGCCTGTTTCGGCACGCTGAACTGCGCATGCCAGGTGCGGCCATGGAATTGCACCGGCAGCTCGGTGGTGAAGTGTTCGTTGCCGGCGCCCGCTGCGCCAGGCTGGCTGTCGAACAGCACGGTGG
Organism: Pseudoduganella sp. OTU4001; assembly: GCF_038440195.1. Taxonomy (NCBI): domain Bacteria; kingdom Pseudomonadati; phylum Pseudomonadota; class Betaproteobacteria; order Burkholderiales; family Oxalobacteraceae; genus Pseudoduganella; species Pseudoduganella sp. OTU4001. Next base: position 9,002 of record NZ_JASATG010000048.1, read on the forward strand.
CCGCCCGTGGCGCGGCGCTGCTGTCGCGTAGCATGACGCGCATGCTGCGCACCGGCATTTCGCCCAGTGCAACGGCCACCAGGCGCGGTACGCTGAAGCCCAGTCCCACGGAGCCGATGCAGGCTGCGCGCCGCTCGGCCACGGTGGAGATGGGCATGCCGTTGCGGTAGATTGGGATGCGCATCGCCATGCCGACGTGGCTGGGCGCGCTGCGCAGCGGAATGGGCTGGCCGGAGCTGCTCATGGTGCCCTGGTCGCGCGCGCTGAACAGGGCTTCCGCCACGCTGGGGCGGGCGGCGATGTCCAGGCCATAGCGGTCGCTGAAGCCTTCCAGCGGTTCGATCAGGGTCAGCACGGCGTATTCGCGCCGCACTCCGGCCGGGTGGCGCTGGAAGGGCGGGTAGGCGCCGTCCTCGATCCCGCCCTGGCGCGCTTCGGCGCTGGGACGCAGGGCCTCGGTGTAGTACTGGGCGAAGTTGATGTTGTCGATGGCCGGGTAGTTGTGTTCCAGGTCCAGTCCGCGCACATAGCGGTGGAAGGAGTCGCGCGTGACGTCGCCGCCGGCCTGGAAATAGCTGGCGGCGGCGCGCAGCACGTCGGTATAGGCCTTGATGCTGGTGTTGATGTTGAACTGGGTGTTGCGGGCCTGGTTGCTGAATCGTCCCTGGGCCTCGTTTTCGATTGAGCGGGTTGCAACCACATGTAGGCCGATGCCGACGCCCAGCGAGAGCGCGATGCCGAACCACCACAAGGGTTTGGAGGGGGTAAATAAGCGTGGCGGCAGGCGGCTCATTTATTGACTATAAGAATTTCTGTAACCGCTGGTCAAGTTGCAAAATAGCCACTTTGATTGAAATCAAACTAATATGAAAAAAGCCACCCGAGGGTGGCTTTTGTGGTTGAAATCAGCGGTGAGGCTTATTTTGCCCAGCTGTCTTTCAGGGTAACGATGCGGTTGAAGACCGGCTTGCCCGGCTGCGACAGCACGCGGTCGGCGACGAAGTAGCCATGGCGCTCGAACTGGTAGCGCTGCTCGGCGGCGGCGTCCTTCAGGCCCGGCTCCAGGTAGGCTTTGACGATTTCCAGCGCTTTCGGGTTCAGGAACTCCTTGAAGTCCTTGCCGCCGGCGTCCGGCTTCTCTTCGGTGAACAGGCGGTCGTACAGGCGCACTTCCGCTTCCAGCGCGGCTTCGGCGCTGACCCAGGTGATGTTGCCTTTCACCTTGTAGGTGTCGGCGCCCGGGGTGCCGGATTTCGAATCTTCAAAGTACTTCACGCGCACGGCGGTAACTTTGCCGTTTTCGTCCTTGTCGTAGCCGGTGCACTCGGCCACGAAGCCGTACTTCAGGCGCACGCGCGCGCCCGGCTGGTCGCCGATCGGTGGGGTGAAGCGGAAGTAGCCCTTGGTCGGTTCTTCCATGAAGTCTTCTTCTTCGATCCACAGTTCGCGGGTGAATGGGAAGGTGCGGTGGCCCAGTTCAGGGTGGTGCGGGTGGACCGGCGAGGTGCACTCGACCGACTGGCCTTCCGGGAAGTTCTCGACGATCAGCTTCAGTGGGCGCAGCACGGCGATGGCGCGCGGCGCTTTCGGGTCCAGGTCTTCACGCACGGCGCCTTCCAGCACGCCGAAGTCGATCCAGCCGTCCGACTTGGTGACGCCGGTGCGTTCGCACATCAGCTGGATGCCTTCCGGGGTGAAGCCGCGGCGGCGCATGCCGGCCATGGTTGGCAGGCGCGGGTCGTCCCAGCCATCCACGATGCCTTCTTCCACCATCTGGCGCAGCTTGCGCTTGGAGGTGACGATGTAGGTCAGGTTCAGGCGCGCGAATTCGTACTGGTGCGGCACCGGTTTCTTGAAGAAACCACCTTCCGACAGCACTTCCAGCAGCCAGTCGTAGAACGGGCGGTGGTCCTGGAATTCCAGGGTGCAGATCGAGTGGGTGATGTTTTCCAGCGCGTCCGAAATCGGATGGGTGTAGTCGTACATCGGGTAGATGCACCAGTCGTCGCCCGTGCGGTGGTGATGCGCGTGGCGGATACGGTAGATCGCCGGGTCGCGCATATTCATGTTCGGCGAGGACATCGCGTCTTCGCTGATCTTGGCGCGCAGGATGTGTTCACCGTCCTTGTACTTGCCGGCCTTCATATCGCGGAACAGCTGCAGGTTCTCTTCGACCGAGCGGTTGCGGAAAGGCGAGTTGGTGCCTGGGGTGGTGAAGTTGCCGCGGTTGGCGGCCATGTCGGCGGCGCTCTGGCTGTCGACGTAGGCTTTGCCCACTTTGATCAGGTATTCGGCCATTTCGTACAGCTTGTCGAAGTAGTCCGACGCGAAGTACAGGTGGTTGCCGGCGCCGACCGGGCCTTTGTAGTCCCAGTCGAAACCGAGCCAGCGCACGCTGTCCATGATGGAGTCGACGTATTCCTGTTCTTCTTTTTCTGGGTTGGTGTCGTCGAAACGCAGGTGGCAGCGGCCGCCGAAATCGCGCGCCAGGCCGAAGTTGGTGTAGATGGACTTGGCGTGGCCAACGTGCAGGTAGCCGTTTGGCTCCGGAGGGAAGCGGGTGATGACTGGCGGCAGGCCGTCGCGGGTATGCGCGCCGGAGGCCAGGTCAGCCTCAACGATATTGCGCAGGAAATTCGGCGCTGGGGCCGGGGTGGCAGTTTTTTTGTCGTTGCTCATGTGCGTTCTTGGTTTAAAACCGGCAAACCAGGGTCAGACCCAAGGGTCTGACCCCTTGTATGCCGGAGCCGCGGGCTCGGGGTGTGTACTGTTGAACTTTTTCGGAAGTCAATAGCCCAAAACCCCACTGCTGGCGGTGGAGCAGACGGGGTCAGACCCTCGGGTCTGACCCCGGTTTACCGGTTTTAGCGGTGATGTTCAGCGTAAACAGGGCATTTTATAGGATAATTCGTCCTTACGCGTTTAAAAACCGGCCCGGAGTTGCTTTATGGAAAATTTATATAATGTGCTCGGTGTCGCGCCCAATGCCTCTGACGAGGAAATCAAGAAGGTCTACCGATCCCTGGCCATGCGCTTCCACCCGGACCGCAACCAGGAACCGGGCGCCGACGCCCGCTTCAAGGCCATCGTCAAAGCTTACGAAGTGTTGTCCGACCCGGTCAAACGGGAAGAGTACAACCAGAGTGTGCACCACCGCATCATCATCGACCCGGAAGCGGAAGCCTACCAACAGTGGCGTTCCATCTTCAGCGTCAACGGCGTGAACATCCCAGCCGCCTGATTCAAGAAAGTAGCAGCAAATGAGAAAAGTACACCCAGAGTTCGCCTACCAGGCGCGCGAACTGGAAGGGCAGATCGAGGGCATCCTCGGCGATCCGCCCGACCACAAGAACTACAAGAAAATGGTCGAAGCCCTGCGCACCGAATACATCAACGGTGGCGGCATCGACGATTTGAACATGATGGCCTTTGCGCTGGTGGACGTGATTGAATTCCACGACCCGAAGGCGGCATTCGCCGACGCCGAAGACTTCGAGTACGGCGACCCGGCGCGCGTGTTCGGCGCTGCTTCGACCCCGGGCGCCAAAGGCCTGCTGGAAGCGCTGGAGGAGAACCATCCGGACCTGGCGCGCCAGGCCATCATCACGGCGCTGCTGCACAAGCACCCGCGCATGTGGGACGACGAGGACACTTCGCTCGACCGCCTGGCAGAAGGCGACGAGGGCGACGATGAAGACGATTATCAGGACGAAGTCGTAAGCGACGACTTCTCCGGCATCTTTGACCAGCAGGAGGATTAAGCGATGTCCGACAAGAATCTGCCAGCAATCCGCAAGCAGGTCACAGAACTGGTGCTGGCCGGCTCGCTGGAGCATGCCGAGCGCGCCTTTGCCGAAGCTGCCGATACCCACGGCGACCTGGCCGTGGTGGAAGTGCTGCAGGAACTGCCGCCGCACGTGACTGCGCTGCACATGTCCGGCTTCGACGGCGGCAAGCTGTCGCTGGCGACCCTGCTGGTGCCGCCGAAGCAGTGGGCCGAAAGCCTGGCCTACATCGCCGCCACCTGGCCGGACGATATGATCGAGGACGATCCTGAGCGCATCGCCGAATCGCTGTTCGCGCACATGCACGGCGTGATCTTCGGCACCGAAGACGAAGAGCGCCGCGCCGAGCTGCTGAAGGAAGCTTCCGCCACCGACTGGGGCTGCACCGCGTTTGCCATCCTATTCTCGCTGGCGCCAAAAGAGGTGCTGGAAGTGGCGGGCGAGGTGATCTCCAAAGGCGCCTACCTGACCGGCCAGACTTCTTCCGACAACGATATCGTGCCGGTCGCCGTGGCGCTGGCGCAAGCCAATGAAGACGGCTGGGACCGCGCGCTGTTCGAACTGTTCCCGGAATTCCGCCACAGCGCCGACCTGGCCGATGCGGAGTTCAGCGACGATCCGGACGAAGAACCGGAGCACCTGCAGCGCTCCACCAAAGAGCTGCTGTACCGCCTGCGCAAGCAAGTGCCGACCACCCGCAGTGGCACCGGCCGCGAACGCGCACGCCGTTCCATCGGTACGGGGATCTTCGGCTAATGCTGCCCGCACTCGTCAAAGAAAGCCTGCCGCGCCTGACGCGCGCCATCAAACTGCTGCCGGGCGACGACCGCGAAGATGCGGCCGTCATCCTGGCGGAAGAACTGAGCGGCATCACGGCCATGGTAGCGGACAAGTTCACCAACAACCGCACGGCGGAAGGCATCCAGAAGGCGGTCAACCTGACCGTCGGCGGCGTATCGCTCGGCCTGGAGCAGGTGTTGACCGTCGATTCCGACGAGCTGGCGCTGGACTACCTGGTGGAGCAGGGCGCGGAACTGGCCTTCCAGGCGGGCTTCGTGCAGCTGAAGGAACTGGCTGCGATGCCGGAAGATACGCTGATCGGTGAATACGATAACGATCCGATGTATGCGCAGCGCCGCCTGCGCGACCTGTTCTTCGATATCTGCTACACCGAAGCGGGCGCCAACTGGGATGGTCCTGCCAAATACCAGACGCAATTGAAGCAGCGCCAGGAAGTGCAGGCCGTGGTGCGGCTGGCGAACTGGCTACGTCGTCATAACGCGGAAGGTGCAATCAAGGACCCGGACCTGAATGCGGAAGGCGTGATCGCGCTGGCGATCATCTTCGCAGTGGAAGGCGGCGGCCGCATTGTGGCGCGCACCGGCCAGAAGGAGTTCGAGCGCTTCGTCAAGGCGGTGCGCAAGGCCAAGCCGGATTACGAGGCTGGTTTTGCGGCGCTGGTTGCCGCCGTGCCGGAACAGCATCACCCTGTACTGCTGCATCGCATCGACCTGTATCGCCGCACTTGCACCGTGCTGCAAAAGCTGCCTGGCCGCTTTGCGATGAAGACGCTGTGGACCGAGCTGGAAAACTACGCCGGCTCCGAGCTCGACGCAGATTACGACTGAGTTCCCGCCAGGGCCTCCCGTACAAAAGCCTCCACCAGGAGGCTTTTTTCATCTTTGCGCTGCGCCAGTTGCAGCGAGGTGATGGCGGCCGCGTCATCCAGCGGCCGATACACTGCGCCTTCCATATGCATGGCCTGGAACGGGGAGGGCAGTACCGAGACGCCGATCCCCGCCGCCACAAGACCGATGATGGTTGCGGCCTCGCGCGCCTCCATCGCCACCTGCGGTACAAAGCCTGCCGCCCGGCACATGCCGAAGATGGCGTGGTTGATGCCGACACCTGACTCCTTTGGATACATCACCCACGGCAGCGTCGCGAGGTCCGCCACTTTGACCTTGCGCTTGCGCGCCAGCGGTGAATCGCTGGCCAGCACCACGAGCAGCGGGTCTTGCCGCAGCGTGGTCAGCGCCAGGGTGTCGGGCAGCGCCACTTCCGGCGGCCGCACGAAGCCCAGGTCCAGCCTGCGCGCTTCGATCGCATCCAGTTGGTGCAGCGTGGTCATTTCGTGCAGGGTCAGCGCCACGTCGGGATACAGCTGGCGGTAGCGGCGGATGGTGCGCGCGAACAGGGGCGTGAACGGCGTGGAAAAGGTGAAGCCGACACGCAGCTCGCCCGCCTCGCCGCGCTGGGCCCGGCGCGCCCGTTCCGCCGCGTTTTCCGAGCGCGCCAGGATGGCCCGCGCGTCTTCCAGGAACAGCTTGCCCGCTTCCGTCAGCCGCACCCAGCGCTTGCTGCGCTCGAACAGGCGCGCGCCCACTTCAGCCTCCAGCGCCTGGATTTGCTGCGAGAGGGGCGGTTGGCCGATATGTAGCCGCTCCGCCGCACGGGTGAAGCTCAGCTCCTCGGCCACGGCCACGAAATAGCGCAGGTGACGCAGTTCCATAATATGTAGAAGCGATTAATAACGACTGAAATATATATTGGACTGTATTACAGGGCAATCCTAAGATGGATTCACCATGAAAGCCCTCAGCCATCCCACCAACCGCGCCATGTTCTTTGGCGGCTTCTCCTGCTTCGGCTTGTTGTATAGCGTGCAACCCCTGATGCCGCTGCTGTCGCAGGAGTTCGCGCTGACGCCGGCGCAGAGCAGCCTGTCGCTATCGATTTCTACCGCCGCCCTGGCCGTATCGCTGGTCGCATCGAGCGCCATCTCCGACCGCTTCGGCCGCAAGCCCCTGATGGTGGGCGCGCTGGCGATTGCCGCCATCATGACCCTGCTGTGCGCCCTGGCCGACAGTTTTGGCCAGTTGCTCGCCGCCCGCACCTTGCTGGGTGTCGCGCTGGGCGGCATGCCCGCCGTGGCAATGGCCTACCTCGGCGAAGAGATTGAGCCCGGCGAGCTCGGGCTTTCAATTGGCCTGTATATCAGCGGCAGCGCATTCGGCGGCATGGTTGGCCGCATGGCTTCATCCGTGCTTAGCGACTTCTTCTCCTGGCGCGTGGCGATGGCGGTGATGGGCGTGGCTGGCGTGCTGGCCGCCATTGAATTCTGGCGCAGCCTGCCCGAATCCCGCCGCTTCCGCGCTGCTGGCGGCGGCTGGCGAGCTCTGCCGGAAGGCATGCGCCGACACTTCGCCGACGACGGCCTGCCCTGGCTGTTTGCGCTGGCATTCATCTTGATGGGCTGCATGGTCAGTGCATACAACTACATTGGCTACCGCCTGCTGGCGGCCCCGTTCGAGTTGCGGCAAAGCTTTGTCGGCGGCATTTCGCTGCTTTACCTGCTGGGGATTTTCAGCTCGGTCTGGGCCGGCAAGCTGGCCGACCGCTATGGCCGCAAAGGCGTGCTGTACCTGGTGCTGAGCCTGAAGCTGGCCGGCATTCTTCTGACGCTATCGGCCTGGCTGCCGCTGGTGATCGCCGGCCTGGCCCTGTTCACGTTCGCCTTCTTCGCCGCGCACTCGATGACGAGCAGCTGGGTCGGCCGCCGCGCGCGCGGCGCCGCACTGGCCTCCGCGCTGTACCTGTTCTTCTACTACCTCGGCTCCAGCGTGATTGGCTGGGCAGCTGGTGTGCTGTGGGCGCGCGCCGGCTGGGCTGGCGTGGTGACGTTGCTGGCTGCATCCCTGCTCGGTGCGGTAGCGATTGCAATGCACCTGCGCCGGTTGACACCAATCGCACCAATGTTGAGCCAGATCAAAGCCGAGGCAAGCTGACGGAACAGCCGCGCCGAACCCGTCTCCAAGTCTGACCGGCACGCTGGGTGCCGTTTTCAACGAGGAGACGATTATGATGCACGACCGCGAAATCCGAATCAGGCTCAGCAACATTCAACACGCCGTAGGCCAAGCCGCCCAGGCACTATCCGCCGAACGCAACTTAACCGGCGAGCTGCGCGACACGATCCAGAAACTGGACCGCCGCTCCGACGACATCAGCGAAATACTGGTGAGTGAAGACTACGCCGACGTACCCAAGTTGGTGAACGACATGGAACTGCTAGGCGCCCGTGCCCGCCGCGTCTGCGCCAGTGAGCGCATGCAGGTGACGCCCGAAATGAAAGCCGCCGTCAACCACATGCACCGCGAACTATTCGACTTCAAACAGCACCTGCACTAAAGCAGTAAAAGCAGTAACACTTCAGCCCGTGTCCCACCATGGGGTCACACCCCAAGTGAGACGCGGGCTCTTCCACGCACGCAGCCGAGCCCGTGTCCCGTCTGGGGTGTGACCCCATGGTGGGACACGGGCTGGGCCGTATGGCTTAGAGGATGTTTTTGCTGCGGAGGGTGGCGATTTCGGCGTCGGTGCGGCCGAGGACTTCGCGCAGAACTTCTTCGGTGTGTTGGCCGAGCAGGGGTGGGGCCATGTCGGTTTCGGCGGGGCTGGCGCTCAGGCGCATTGGACTGCGCACCAGTTTGACTTTGCCGGCGGTGGGGTGGGGGGCTTCCATGACCAGGCCGCGCGCTTGCACTTGGGGATTCTGGAAGACATCGTGCAGGTCGTTGATCGGGCCACAAGGGACGCCTACTGCTTCCAGGCGTTCGATCCACCAGTCGCGCGATTGGGTCTTCACCATCTCGGCGAGGATCGGCACCAGCTCGTCGCGGTTCTTTACGCGCAGGGGATTGGTGGCGTAGCGTTCGTGCGTGGCCAGGTCGGCGCGGCCGCCCACTTCGACAAATTTCTGGTACTGGCCATCGTTGCCGGTGGCGACGATGATGTAGCCATCCGAGCAGGCAAAGGTCTGGTAAGGGACGATATTGGCGTGCGCGTTGCCCCAGCGTTTGGGCGCCTTGCCGCTATTCAGGTAGTTGGAGCCCATATTGGCCAGCATGGCGACCTGCACGTCCAGCAGCGCCATGTCGATGTACTGGCCTTCGCCGGTGCGGTCGCGGTGCGTCAACGCGGCCAGGATGGCGATGGTGGCGTACATGCCGGTCATCAGGTCGGTCAGTGCCACGCCTGCTTTTTGCGGGCCGCCGCCAGGCAGGTCGTCGCGCTCGCCGGTCACGGACATCAGACCGCCCATGCCCTGGATCAGGAAGTCGTAGCCGGCACGGTGGGCATACGGGCCGTCCTGGCCGAAGCCGGTCACGGAGCAGTACACCAGGTCCGGCTTCACCGCCTTCAGCGATTCATAGTCCAGGCCATATTTCTTGAGCTGGCCGACTTTGTAGTTCTCCAGAACGACGTCGGCGTGCTTCGCGAGATCGCGGATCAGGGCCTGGCCTTCCGGCTTGGAGATGTCGCAGGTGACCGAGCGCTTGCCGCGGTTGGCCGACAGGTAGTAGGCCGCTTCGGTGGTGTCTGCGCCGGAGGCGTCCTTGGCATATGGAGGTCCCCAGGCGCGGGTGTCGTCGCCGGCGCCGGGGCGTTCGATCTTGATCACGTCCGCGCCCAGGTCGGCCAGGTTCTGCGAGCACCAGGGGCCGGCCAATACGCGGCTTAAGTCCAGTACGCGGATATGTCCAAGGGCCTTCGGGGTCATGTTGTCTTCTTCCTACTGTTTTCAGGGAGCGTTAGCTTAACGCATCCAACCGTGTTAGTGTTTTAAACCATGTGGCCCTACCCAAAAATCGTTGCGCATCGCGGCGGCGGCACGCTGGCTCCGGAGAACACTATCGCCGGCCTGCGCGCCGGCCTGGCTTATGGTTTCCGTGCGGTGGAATTCGACGTCATGCTGTCGTCCGATGGCATCGGCGTGGTCATGCACGATCCGCATTTCGGCCGCACCATCTATGGCGATGGCTACGTGCCGAACTTTTCCGCCGCCGAACTGGCGAAGATGGATGCGGGCCGCTGGTTCGCGCCCGAATTCCGCGGCGAGCCGGTGCCGCTGTTCCTGGAATGGGTCGATTACTGCAAAGAGCACAAGATCTGGATGAATATCGAGATCAAGCCCACCGAAGGCCAGGAGGTCGAAACCGGGCGTTGGGTGGCGCATACCGCGCGTGCCCGTTTCGCGGCGGAAGTGGCGGCGGGCGATCCGGCGCAGCTGCCGCTGCTGTCCTCGTTCAGCATGACGGCCCTGGCGGCGGCGCGCGATGCGGCGCCTGACCTGCCTCGTGCTTGTTTGTTTGATAAGATTCCTGCCGATTGGCTGGCCACGGCGCGCGAATTGGGCGCGGTGGCGATCCACACCAACCACAAGCACCTGACGCCGGAACTGGCCAAGGCGATCAAGGCGGCGGGCTTCGGCCTGTTTTGCTACACCGTCAATACGCCGGAACGCGCGCGCGAAATCCTTCCCTGGGGCGTCGACGGTTTCTGCACCGACCGCATCGACCTGATCGGCCCGGACTTCGCTTAGAGGCCGCCGCCCACCGCAACGGCGGGCGCTTCACGTATAATCAACCCTTTGCACCAGCCTGCAACCTACCTTTTACGACATGAAATCTGCTGAAATTCGCGAAAAGTTCCTGAAATTCTTCGAATCCAAGGGTCACACGATTGTCCGTTCCAGCCCGCTGGTGCCAGGCAACGACCCGACCCTGCTGCTGACCAACTCCGGTATGGTGCAGTTCAAGGATGTGTTCCTGGGCCAGGACGTGCGCCCGTATTCCCGTGCCACCACCGTGCAGCGCTGCGTGCGCGCCGGCGGCAAGCACAATGACCTGGAAAACGTCGGCTATACCGCCCGCCACCACACCTTCTTCGAAATGCTGGGTAACTTCAGCTTCGGCGATTATTTCAAGCGCGATGCGATCCAGTACGCCTGGGAACTGCTGACCAAGGTCTACGGCCTGCCGGCTGAAAAGCTGACCGTCACCGTCTACATGGAAGACGACGAGGCCTACGATATCTGGGCCAACGAAGTGGGCGTGCCGAAAGAGCGCATCATCCGCATCGGCGACAACAAGGGTTCGCGCTACGCGTCGGACAACTTCTGGCAAATGGCCGACACCGGCCCATGCGGTCCTTGCACCGAGATCTTCTACGACCACGGCGCTGATATCTGGGGCGGTCCTCCAGGCTCCGCCGAGGAAGACGGCGACCGTTTCATCGAAATCTGGAACCTGGTGTTCATGCAGTTCAACCGCGACGAAGCGGGCGTGATGCACAAGCTGCCGAAGCCTTGCGTCGATACCGGCATGGGCATGGAGCGCCTGGCTGCGGTGCTGCAGCACGTGCATTCGAACTACGAGATCGATTCGTTCCAGGCCCTGATCAAGGCCGCTGCCCGCGAAACCGGCGCGACCGACCTGGAAAACAAATCCCTGCGCGTGATCGCTGACCACATCCGCGCCGCTGCCTTCATGATCGTGGACGGCATCATCCCTGGCTCTGAAGGCCATGGCTACGTGCTGCGCCGCATCGTGCGCCGCGCGCTGCGTCACGGCCACAAGCTGGGCCAGACCAAGGCCTTCTTCTACAAGCTGGTGGAAGACCTGAACAAGGAAATGGGCGCTGCGTACCCGGAACTGGCGGAAGCCAAGGACCGCGTAGCCCAGGTGCTGAAGGCCGAGGAAGAGCGTTTCGGCGAAACCCTGGAAAACGGCATGAAGATCCTGGAAGCGCAGCTGGCCAAGGATCCGAAGAACCTGGACGGCGCGACCGCCTTCACCCTGTACGACACCTACGGCTTCCCGCTGGACCTGACCGCGGACATCTGCCGCGAACGCGATGTGAAGCTGGACGAAGCCGGCTTCGCTGTCGCAATGGAAGCGCAGAAGCAGAAGGCGCGCGAAGGCGGCAAGTTCAAGAAGATGGCTGCCAACGTTGAATACTCCGGCGAGAAGAACAAGTTCGTCGGCTACGACCAGCTGCAGCACAACTCGAAAGTGGTCGCACTGTACGCCAATGGCGCACCGGTGCAGGAACTGAAGGCGGGCGAGCAGGGCATCGTGGTGCTGGACACCACCCCGTTCTACGCCGAATCCGGCGGCCAGGTGGGCGACCAGGGCCTGATCCAGGGCGCCACCGGCAAGTTCGAAGTGGAAGATACCCTGAAGATCCAGGCGGACGTGTTCGGCCACCACGGCGTGCTGGCTTCCGGCTCGCTGAAAGTGGGCGACGCTGTCGGCGCGGAAGTGGACCAGCATTCGCGCGGCCGCACCATCCGTAACCACTCGGCGACCCACTTGATGCACAAAGCACTGCGCGAAGTGCTGGGTTCCCACGTGGCGCAGAAAGGCTCGCTGGTCGATCCAGACAAGGCACGTTTCGACTTCTCGCACACCGCTCCGCTGACTGCTGAAGAAATCGCGAAAGTGGAAGCCATCGTCAACGCCGAAATCCTGGCCAATGCTGCGACCCAGTCGCACCATATGTCCTTCGACGACGCGGTGAAGCATGGCGCGATGGCGCTGTTCGGCGAGAAGTACGGCGACGAAGTGCGCGTGATGGACATCGGTTCCTCCAAAGAGCTGTGCGGCGGCGTGCACGTGCACCGCACCGGCGATATCGGCCTGTTCAAGATCGTGTCGGAAGGCGGCGTTGCAGCCGGTATCCGCCGCGTGGAAGCCGTGACCGGCGAAGGCGCGCTGGCGCTGGTGCAGTCGATGGCCCGCAAGCTGAACGAAGCTGCTGCCGCGCTGAAGTCCAATCCGGAAGAACTGACCGCCAAGATCGGCGCCGTGCAGGACCAGGTGAAGTCGCTTGAGAAAGAGCTGGCGGCACTGAAGTCGAAGCTGGCTTCCGGCCAGGGCGACGAGCTGGTCAACAAGGCGGTCGACGTCAAGGGCCTGAAGGTCCTGGCGGCGACCATGGAAGGCGCCGACGTCAACGCGCTGCGCGAAACCATGGACAAGCTGAAAGACAAGCTGAAGTCCGCCGCCATCGTGCTGGCCTCCGTCAACGATGGCAAGGTCAGCCTGATCGCCGGCGTGACTGCCGACTCGATCGGCAAGGTCAAGGCAGGCGAACTGGTCAACTTCGTTGCACAGCAAGTGGGCGGCAAGGGCGGTGGCCGCCCTGATATGGCGCAGGCCGGCGGCACCAATCCGGACGCACTGCCAGGTGCGCTCGGTGGCGTTGCAGCATGGGTGGAGTCGCGTATCTAATTGCTGCCAAAGGCCCGCGCTTGCTAGGGCGGGCCTTTCCGACATTGAAATGTCGTTGTGATTTTGCAACGCAACATTAACTATTTTGGTGCAGTGCGTCAGACGCGCGAAATTGGAGTAGACTGTCGGAACTGAGTAGTACAGAAGCGAGATATTGATGAGCGAAACTCTTACTCTCGAGTCCGAGACCATGGAATTTCAGAAGGACCTCGACGCCCGTGGGCTGAATTGCCCGCTGCCTATCCTGAAAGCCAAGAAGGCTTTGGCTGAACTGGAAAGCGGCCAGGTCCTGCGTATCGTGGCCACCGATCCCGGCTCCGTGCGTGATTTCCAGGCCTTTGCCAAGCAGACTGGCAATGCATTGCTGTCGCATGTACAGCAGGGGACTGAATTCACTTTCCTGATGCGCCGCAAGTAAAATTTGCGGTATCCTTCCGGTTGCTGATTTTTCGGCGCCGGATTGTATTTAAAAAACGCACGACCGTGCTTTTATTCGATAAGAAGCATCGAATTCCAATATAATCTAGCCCACTAATTTACTTATCACTTTTTCAAAGGCACACCTATGAAAGTCCTGGTACCTGTCAAGCGCGTCGTCGACTTCAACGTGAAAGTGCGCGTCAAATCCGACGGCACTGGCGTGGATATCGCCAACGTCAAAATGTCGATGAACCCGTTCGACGAAATCGCGCTGGAAGAAGCGACCCGCCTGAAAGAAGCCGGCAAAGTGACCGAAGTGGTTGCGGTGTCCGCTGGCGTGACCCAATGCCAGGAAACCCTGCGTACCGGTATGGCGATCGGCGCCGACCGTGGCATCCTGATCGAAACCGGCGTTGAGCTGGAGCCGCTGGCCGTAGCGAAGCTGCTGAAGGCCGTGGCCGACAAAGAGCAGCCGCAACTGATCATCCTGGGCAAGCAGGCCATCGACGACGACTCCAACCAGGTTGGCCAGATGCTGGCAGCGCTGCTGGGCTGGCCGCAAGCGACTTTCGCTTCGAAGGTTGAACTGGGCGACGGCAAAGTCACCGTGACCCGCGAAGTGGACGGCGGCCTGGAAACCCTGGCACTGCAACTGCCAGCCATCGTGACCACCGACCTGCGCCTGAACGAGCCGCGCTATGTGACCCTGCCTAACATCATGAAGGCGAAGAAGAAGCCGCTGGAAACCGTCAAGCCGGAAGACCTGGGCGTTGACGTGACCCCGCGCCTGAAAACCCTGAAAGTGGCCGAGCCTGCCAAGCGTTCCGCTGGTATCAAAGTGCCTGACGTAGCGACCCTGGTGTCCAAGCTGCGCACCGAAGCTAAAGTCATCTAATTCACCGAATACTCTAGGAACTCAATCATGGTCGCACTCGTAATCGCAGAACACGACAACGCATCCCTGAAGGGCAGCACCCACCACACCGTCACCGCCGCCGCCAAGTGCGCAGGCGAAGTGCACGTGCTGGTCGCTGGCTCGAACGCTGGCGCAGCCGCTGCTGCCGCCGCAAAAATCGCTGGCGTCACCAAAGTACTGCACGCTGATGCAGCCCACTTCGCCGACGGCCTGGCGGAGAACGTCTCCGAGCAGATCCTGGCGATCGCTGGTTCGTACACCCACATCCTGGCTCCGGCAACCGCCTACGGCAAGAACATCCTGCCACGCGTGGCCGCCAAGCTGGACGTAGCCCAGATCTCCGAAATCACCAAAGTCGACGCGCCTGACACCTTCGAGCGCCCAATCTATGCCGGTAACGCGATCGCCTACGTGCAGTCGTCGGACAAAGTCAAAGTCATCACCGTACGTACCACCGGCTTCGACGCCGCTGCTGCCGAAGGCGGTTCCGCTGCTGTGGAAACCGTGGCTGCCGCTGCCGATTTCGGCAAGTCCGCATTCGTTGGCCGCGAAGTGGCCAAGTCGGACCGTCCGGAACTGACCGCTGCCAAGATCATCGTTTCCGGTGGCCGCGGCATGGGCTCCGCCGACAACTTCAAGATCCTGGAACCGCTGGCCGACAAGCTGAACGCCGCTATGGGCGCATCGCGCGCTGCCGTGGATGCGGGCTTCGTGCCGAACGACTGGCAGGTTGGCCAGACCGGCAAGATCGTGGCTCCTTCGCTGTACATTGCAGTCGGTATCTCCGGCGCGATCCAGCACCTGGCTGGCATGAAGGATTCCAAAGTCATCGTGGCTGTGAACAAAGACCCGGAAGCGCCGATCTTCTCCGTTGCCGACTACGGCATCGTGGGCGACCTGTTCGAAGTGGTTCCACAGCTGGTCAAGGAACTCGGCTAATACAACATTGAAGTCCTGCGTTAGATTGGACTGAATCATCGAGGCCACGCTGACCGGACAACCCCCTGTCCGGCTGACGTGGCCTTTTTAATTCCTCGGAGAGAGTTACATGAGCTATCAAGCCCCAATGAAAGACATGCTGTTCGTAATGAACGAACTGGCGAACCTGGAAGGCGTATCGGCGCTGCCAGGCTGTGAAGATGCGACTGCGGAAACCGCGGAAGCCGTGCTGGAAGAGAATGCGAAATTTGTGAGCGGCGTGATCGCCCCGATGAACCATGCGGGCGACAAAGAGCCAAGCACCTGGGCGGATGGCCAGGTAACCACCTCCAAAGGCTTCAAGGAAGCCTTCAGGCAGTTCGGTGAAGCTGGCTGGCAAGGCTTGCAGCACCCGACCGACTTCGGCGGCCAGGGCCTGCCTAAGCTGATCGGCACCCCATGCGTGGAAATGCTGCACGGCTCGAACCTGTCGTTCGCGCTGGTGGCGCTGCTGACCGATGGCGCGATCGAGGCGCTGCTGACCGCAGGTTCCGACGAACAGAAGGCGATCTACCTGGAGCCTCTGATCACCGGCAAGTGGACCGGCACCATGAACCTGACCGAGCCGCAAGCCGGCTCCGACCTGGCCGCCGTGCGCACCCGCGCCGTGCCGCAGGGTGATGGCACCTACAAAGTATTCGGCACCAAGATCTTCATCACCTACGGTGAGCACGACATGGCCGAGAACATCATCCACCTGGTGCTGGCGCGTACCCCTGATGCGCCTCCGGGCGTGAAGGGCATCTCGCTGTTCATCGTGCCGAAGTTCATGGTCAATGCCGATGGCTCGCTGGGCGCGCGTAACGATGCGCATTGCGTGTCGATCGAGCACAAGCTGGGTATCAAGGCTTCGCCAACCGCCGTGCTGCAGTTCGGCGACAACGGCGGCGCCGTGGGCTACCTGGTGGGTGAAGAAAACCGTGGCCTGGAATACATGTTTATCATGATGAACGCGGCCCGCTTCGGCGTTGGCATGCAGGGTGTGGGCCTGGCGGAACGCGCTTACCAGCAGGCGGTGACCTTCGCCAAGGAGCGCGTGCAGTCGCGCGACCTGAACGGCTCGCCATCCGGCGTGGCGATCATCAACCATCCGGACGTGCGCCGCATGCTGATGTCGATGCGCGCCCAGACCGAAGCAGCGCGTGCGCTGGCCTACGTGGCGGCCGGTATCCATGACGTGGCGCATCACCACGCCGATGCGGAGGTGCGCGCCACCAACCAGGCGGTGTACGAGTACCTGGTGCCGATCGTGAAGGGCTGGTCGACCGAGATGTCCGAAAACGTGACCCGCGACGGCGTGCAGGTGCACGGCGGCATGGGCTTCATCGAGGAAACCGGCGCGGCGCAGCACTACCGCGATGCCAAGATCCTGACCATCTACGAAGGCACTACCGCGATCCAGGCCAATGACCTGATCGGCCGCAAGACTGTGCGTGACGGCGGCGCACTGGCCAAAGGCCTGATCGCCCAAGTGCGTGCAACCGCTGCCGAACTGGCGGGCGTCGACGGCTCGGACTTCGCAGCCATGCGCAAGCACCTGGAGCAGGGCGCCAACGACCTGGAAGCCGTGGTTGACTACACCGTCAACAACGTCAAGTCCGACATCAAGGGCGTGTTCTCCGGTTCCGTGCTGTACCTGAAACTGGCTGGTATCGTGTTCGGTGGCTGGCAGATGGGCCGTGCCGCGCTGATCGCGCAGAAGAAGCTGGCTGAAGGCTCGGGCGATGCCTCCTTCTACAAGGCCAAGATCGTGACCGCGCGCTTCTTCGCAGACCACATCCTGTCCGGCTCCACCGGCATGCGCGCAGCAATCGTTGACGGCAGCGCCGGCGTGCTGGGCCTGGAAATCGAGCAGTTCTAAGCTGCGTCGGCGCAGTAAGAGGGCGGCCATGCGGGCCGCCTTTTTTATTTGATGTACGCGCTGGTGTAGGCGTTCCACATCCATGCAAACTCGGGCCCATTTTTCAGCTTGCGATATAACAGAAGGTCCCCTGCGCAAGCACTCAAATGAAGTCCAAACATGTTCGCCAGGAATATGGGGCTGAATGGCGCAAGTGCCGCCAGAGCGCACAATGGCGTCAGCACGGCAAATGGTGCGATAACAACGCGCAGCAGGTTTTCCTTGCTGATCTCTCCGTTATAGATCACGAAAAAGGCGGCAGCCTTTACGCCAATCATGGTCCGGTCCGACAAGCCCCGATCAGGGTGTAGTGCAATATGTATCAGCTCGTGCATCACGTGATAGGCGAGCAGCGCCGCAATGACGTAAGCCGTGGTGAGGGCAATGGATTGGCCCTTGGCGAAACTGGCAAAGCCTTCGAAATAGGCGCTACCCCAAATTAGAAGGCCTAGCGCATTCACCCCGAAGAACAGGGCGATCGACGCGTAGCTCAGGATGCGGATTTCCGTGAGCGAGAATCCGATTGGGGCGGCCCGCCATGAATCCACGGCGTCGGGCTGCCGGATTGCAGCTATGCGGAAGAGGCGCATGGCTAGCGGATCTTTTTCAGTTCGGCGATCTCGTAATCGCCGTCATCGACCAGTCGCTCGCCGCCGGGCATCTGGCCCAGGCCGAGCGTGCGGCCTAGCGACAGCAGCAGGCTTTGGCCGGAGGCTTTGCGGACCGGCTCCAGTTTGTAGACGGGATCGGTGTAGGCTTCGGCTGGCGTGATGATCTTCCAGCCCATTGCCCTGGCCTGTGCCAGCACATCGTCCAGCCACATGGCGTTGATCAGGTTATGGTGCAGCAGCATGACTTGTGCGATGTCGCGGCCTTGCAGCGTTTGCGACAGTTCGCGATAGGCCAG
Source organism: Pseudoduganella sp. OTU4001 (assembly GCF_038440195.1). Classification (NCBI taxonomy): domain Bacteria; kingdom Pseudomonadati; phylum Pseudomonadota; class Betaproteobacteria; order Burkholderiales; family Oxalobacteraceae; genus Pseudoduganella; species Pseudoduganella sp. OTU4001. The sequence goes on from NZ_JASATG010000048.1 coordinate 26,985, forward strand.
CATGCGCTGTTTGATATGCGCCAGGTATACGGTGCGGATGGCGCTGACGTCCGCCTTCGGATCCTTCTTCAGCGCCTGCTCGAGCGCTTCGTTAAGGCGCCAGTCGCTGGTATCGACGCTCACGTGCGCATTGCGGTAGCCATGCTCGCGCAGGAAGTTGCGCATGCCGTCGATTTTCTCCGGCGTGTTCCCTTCGCGCAGATAGGTAAAGCGCAGCCATTTCTGGTAGCCCGGCTGGGTGCCGATCAGACGGTCGCACTCCAGCACTTCCTTTTGATAGGCGGCCAGGCTGACTTTCTCAAGGTCCGGGTGGGTCACGGTGTGGTTGCCGATCGCGTGGCCGGCCGTGCTCCAGGCTTGCAGCAGCGGCAGGCCTTCAGGCGTGCTGGCGCCGTAGCCGGAGGTTACGAACAGCGCCGCCTGCACCTTGTGCTTAGCCAGTGCGTCCAGAATCGCCTGGTTGCGCTGCTGTGCGCTCAGTAGCGGCGTGCTGCCAGCGTTCGGGCCATCATCGATCGTAATGGCCATGGATTGTGCTTGTGCCAGCGATACGCTCAGTGCCGCTGCTGCGGCTCCCAGTGCTGCGATAAACTTCATTTAGTCTCCTTGATTTGTCCAAACGCGCGGTGGCGGAGGAGGCGTTGTATATTAACTAAAAACTTACCGCCTGGAGCTGAAAGAATGGATGCTTCCACATTGATGTTGTTTGTCCCGGCCTGCTTTGCGCTGAATATGGCGCCGGGCCCGAACAACCTGCTATCGGTCAGCAATGCCACACGCTATGGCTTCCGTCGTTCCTGCCTGGCCGGTGCGGGACGGCTGGTGGCATTTGCGGGGATGATTGCGCTGGCCTCAGCGGGGTTGGCGGCCGTGCTGCATACCTCTGAGCTGCTTTTCTATGGGATCAAAACGGCAGGCGCGGTGTACCTGTTTTACCTGGCGTGGCAACTGTGGCGCGCACGCGCTGACATCGGCGCGGCTGGCGCGGATGCAGCGCCAACGGCAAGCTGGCGGCAACTGGCGCGCCAGGAATTCTTCGTCGCAGCGGGAAATCCGAAGGCGATCCTGATCTTCACGGCGTTCCTGCCGCAGTTCGTCGACCCGGCTGGCGCCGTGGGCGCACAGTTCTTCGTGCTGGGTGTGTTGTTCCTGCTGCTGGAAGTGGTTGCGCTGGCGGCTTACGCCTGGATGGGCGCACGCATGCAGCGCTGGTTCGCGCAGCCGCGTGGTAAACGGATATTCAATCGGACTTGGGGGGGGGGGGGGGGGGGGGGGGGGGGGGGGGGGTTTTTGTGGGGGGGGGGGGGTGGCCGCGGGGGGGGG
>NZ_JASATG010000049.1:0-28306 GCF_038440195.1 Pseudoduganella sp. OTU4001
TTTATTAGAGAAGCCCGCCAGGCATATTTGCCGGCGGGCTTTTTGCATATCTGCGCCAGATTTCTGCCAGCCTGCCGTTTTCCTGCATCTTCAGCAGCGCATCATCCACCAGCGCACGCAGTTCATGCGCATGCTTATAGCGGCGTGAAACGCCCATGTAGAACGCCGTCTTCGGCATGCCCGGCATTGGCGCTCCCACCAGGTCGCGGTCGGCGAGGTAGTTTTTGCCGATTGCTGCGAAGCCTGCCATCACTTCATGCTTTTCCAGGAACAGGACACAGCGCGACGCGTGCAGTTTGGCGATCAGCGATTCGAAGTCGCGTGCGCCCTGATCGACTGTGCCGGCGGGCAGTCCGTAATTGACGTAGTTGTAGCCATGGATGCCGCAAACCCGGTGCCGTCGCAAGTCGGCGGGTGAATGGACCGGCGGCCCTTTCGGGTAGTGGCGGCGCGAGTAGTAGTAATAGGTCGTGGTGGAGTAATAGGCGCGCGTCATCAGGAAGTTGCGCATGCGCTCTTCGTTATAGGAGAGATTGAGCACCATCTGGAACTGCTGCCCCAGCGCGGCCACCGCCTGGCAACGCGGCCAGGGAATCAGCTCAAAGCTGACGCGGATGCCGTGCTGTTTCAGGATTTCGCTGATCACGTCGACGGCGTAGCCGGTCAGTTTGCCGGACGCCCCGTCCGCGCCGCGCTGGCGGTAGACATAAGGCGGCCATTCATTCTCGTCCTCGCAGATGGCGATTTGGGCGATGGCGCTCGTGGCAGTGCTGTCCCGTCCAGTACAGGCCAGCGCGGCAGCCAGGATCAGCAGCGATGGCTGTATGCCCATCTTCACAGTCTTCCACCCAGGGTGATGAATAGTTCGCGCGGGGCGCCGGTCAACAAGGTTGGGAAGCTGCCGGAGGGATCGCTTGCCGCGAACTGGTTGGAGCCGATGGTGCCGAAGTAGCGTTTGTCGAACAGGTTTTGCACCTGGATCTGCAAGGTCCAGTCGCGCCAGCGATAGCCTCCCGCCAGGTTCCAGACGGCGTAGCCCGGCACGCGGCCGTCGTTGGTATAAGTGTAAAAGCGCGCCCCCGTGTATTTGCCGCTGATGCGGCCGAACCAGTGCTTGTCGTCGTAAGCCGCCTCGGTCTGCCACATGGTGCGGGGAGAGTCGACCACACGCTTGCCATCGACCGGCACGGTCTGGCCAAGGTCGATATAGTTCGATTGGTAGCGGGCGTCGTTGAAGGTCAGGGAGTTGAACCAGGTCCAGTACTGGAGCGGTTTCCAGCTGACGGCAAGTTCGGCTCCGCGCGCTGCGGCGCGGCCGACGTTTACGACGGTGTTGGGGCAGCCCACGACACCGGCGCAGGTAGCCACGCTGAGAATCCTGTCGCGGAAGCTGTTGGCATAGAGCGCCAGAGATCCGGCCAGCGGGCCGCGCTGCAGCCGGATGCCCGCGTCGGCGGTAATGGAGGTCTCGGGCCGCAATCGTGCGGCGCCGAGATCAAAGGCTTCCTGGCTTTGGGAGAACTGGCCATACACACCGGCTTCGAATGCGCGCATATTGCGTGACAAGGAGGCAAACAGCTCGGTTTCACGGTCAAGGTCGTAGCTGGCGCCCAACTGCGGCAGCGAGGGTTTTCTCGCTTCCAGCCGCCCGCCGGCGCGCGACCGGTCACTGCTCGTTGCATCAATGGTTACGCGCGGATGCCTGACGCCAGCGGTCAGCGCGAGCTTGCCGTCCATCGCGCGCACGCTGTCCTGCAAGTGGAATTGCGCGGTTTGCACATGGAAGCGCTGGACAAAGCCGGTGAGGAAGGGATGGTGGAGGAAATGGTTGGTGTCCTGCGGTCCGGTCGCGGCGTAGTAGCGGCGCGCCAGGTCGTGGATATTGTGTTCGAACCAGAATCCGGCGCTGATGGCATGGGCCCCGGCGTAGCGGGTGGCGGCGGCCAGCACGCCATGGCGGTTGATGCCGTACTCGGTCGTCCTGATCGAGATTGGATTGGCGGCATCGGTCGGGGTGTAGGGCGTGTACCAGTGGCCCTGGCCCTCGTTGCGATGGTAGTAGGCCGTTGCGTTGGCGACCGTGTGCGCCTGGACTGGCGCATAGTGCAAGGATACGTAGGCCAAGTGGTCCTTGCGCAGGCCGCGCGCAGCGTAATAGCCGTCATCGAGATTGTTCACGCCCCCGCTGAAGATGCCGCGTGCGGCCAGTACTGAGCGTTTCCAGTCGGGTGCATAGTTGTCCCACAGCCAGCCAAGCCTGTCCCGCATGTCGCGCGAGAGGTCCTGGTAATCCGTTTCCTTGCGCTCCGCATAGTTATAGAAGGCGCGCCCGGTAAACGGACCAGCGCTGTGCATGGCTTTGGCGTTGAACTGCTTCAGGTCCTGCGGCCCTATGCCTTTCCATTTCTCGGCGTGCTGGCGCAGGGCGCTAAGATAGAAGCCCTTGCCGCTGTCCATGCGCAGCATGGTGCGGACTGTATGGTGGCTGCCGACGGTTTGCAAGGCGCTGGCGGCGGCCAGCGGCGCCGGATCGTTGGAAAAGAACTGGATGGCGCCGCCAAGGCTGCCGCTCGATGCGGTGCCGGGTGCCGCCATGCCTTGCGCCAGTTCGACCTGGCGCAGGTTTTCCGGAGTGATGGCGCGGCTGATATGCAGCCCGTTATTGTTCCCGTAGCTCATATTCCCAAGCGGGACGCCGTCCAGCGTGAAGCCAAGTTGCCCCTGGCTGAAGCCGCGGATGCCGATCCGGGTTGACCACTCATAGGAAGAAAAAGCATCGGCGGACTGGAAGCTGACGCCTGGCAGCTTCTCCAGTGTGCGCAACGGGCTGGCGCCCGGCAAGGCGCCGAGCAGGTCTTCGCGGGTGATGTTCTGCACCTGGCGCGTTTGGCCCTGTCCGAAGATGCGGACAACGGCCGTTTCCTGCGCCGATGCGGAACAAGCCGCACAAAGGACGCTGCATGCCAGGAACTTCATGGAAGACCTCCCGGCTGAAATTATGCCACTTCAGGCTCAATACTTCCATTGCGCCTGCAGGGTAAGGCGCCGGTAGCCGCGATGCGCACCCCAGAAGCTGTTTTTTCGCCCGTCCGGCAACTGGGCGCCAGCGGTCAATGTCAGGGACGGGCCGATCGCTTGTGCAATGCTGGCCTGCCACAGGCTGTCATGCTTGCGCGTGTTCCAGGCGCCCGAGAATTCTGCAGTGGTGCGGCGGTCCGAGCGGAAGTCATAAGTCAGTTTGAACATCGCGCTGCGTTCGAGGATGCGCTGGAAGTCCGGCCATCCATATGCATTGAAGGCGCTTGCGCCCTGCGTGCTGCCGGCATACTGGAGCACGCCGTACAGCGTGTCACCATCGCTGAAAACGTCGGACAGCTCCTTGTCGATGCTGGCCACGTAGCGCAGGTAGGCGGGCCGTTCGCCCTGGCGGTACTGGGCGGCTTCCGCGCGCACGATGCTGTCGCCGGCAACCTGGCGCGCCGCGGTCAGCGCAAGCACGCGCAGCGCTTCATAGGCCAGCTGCATAGTGGGCGCGACATGCTCCCCATCGAAGTAGACGACGCTCCAATCGGTCTGCGCCGCGTTGCCGGCCAGGCGAAGCGCATACTGTGCGCCGTTGACGGCCTGCTGCGCGGGCCAGCGGCCCGGCAGCAGGGATTTCCGGCGGCCAGGCATCCAGACCGCCTCGATACTGGTCTGCGCGCCATACCGCACGCTGAGCGCAGGCGTCGCCAGCTTGCGGACGCGGGTAATGTCGCTCCAGTCGCGCGGATTGAGTACGTCGGCCGGGCTGATCGTATCCGTCAGGCTCCAGTCGAACAGCTGGCGTCCAGCGCGGACATCCCAGCCCGCGCCGCGTGCAGCGACGTAGGCCCGTTCCAGGCGCAAGCCCTGGTCGGGATGGTGCGGGTTGTGCAGCACGGCTTGCGGCTCCACCAGCCAGGAGATGTTCTCGCTGAAGTTGCCGCTGGCGTCATGCTTCCAGCGCAGCTCCGACGGCGAGTCCGGGCCGGCGGCCTGCCATGCCGTGATTTCACCGTGCTGGCTGTCGGCGCTGGCCTGGGCGCAGCAGGCGAGAAGGATTGCGGGCAGGGCTTTACTTACTGTTCGCACTCTCTGTCTCCAGCAGGTTCTGGACGCTGAACATCTGCTCGGCCAGCGGAATATTGAATTGGCGCTTGTGCACGATGAGCGTGCTGCGGCTGGCGTCGAGCGCAAGCGTCATGACGATGCGGTTGGCGCGCCAGCGGCCAGGCGCGGGAAACTCCAGCTCTTCGAACGAGAGTGTCTTCAGCAGCTTGCCGCCGGCGTCGAAATAGTCGATGCGCAGCGGTACGCCTTGTGCATTGAGCGCGATGTCGCGCCGTGCGTAGCCGCTCGCCGTGCCTGGCTTGGGCGTGGCGGCGACCATGGAGCCGGCAGCACCCTGGCTGATGTAGCGGTAGTCGAACTGGCTGGTCGGCTCCGCGATCAGCTGTTTTGTGTCTTCGAAGGTGAACGCGGTGTCGGCGAAATATTTGTTCTCGCGGTTGCCGGCGATGCGGCGCGCGCTGGTCCAAGAAGGCTGGCGCAGCCAGACCTGGTCGCCGCCGTTGGCGTTGCGCTCGACCAGCAAGCCGAGGCCAAGGTCGGCGGCCGGCTGGACGAATTTGATGGCCAGGCGCTGGCCCTGCTCGCCGTAGCGGACGCGCCGCCAGACCATCTTGTTTGGCTGGGCTTGCCCGGCCTGGATGACCTGTACTTCTACCAGTTCCTGTTCGCTTTCCACGCCACTGCGGTATTGCTGCCATGCCTTGGCGATGGCGGCATGCGCACTATCGTCGGCGTGGGCGGCGGCAGCCGCCAGGGCGGCTGCGCTGATGATCCATTTCTTCACTTGTTTTGTCCTGACAGGAGGTTGATTTGCTGGCTAGTTAGTCCAGTTCGGGCACGCGGCTGGCGGCTGCATAGCGGCAGCAGGGCCGGCATCAGCAGCAGGGCGCCGATGGCGCAGGTGGCAAGCATCACCAGCATCACGACACCGAGGCGCTGGATCGGCAGGAAAGGCGACAGCATCAGGAAGCCGAAGCAGATCGCATTCAATGCCGCGTCGGTCAGCGTGATGTAGCCGCGTTCCGCCAGCGCGAAGTGCAATGCCTGGGCCGGCGATTGGCCGTCTTCCAATGCGCTGCGGTAGTCATCGATCAGGTACAAGTCGAAGTCGATGGCCGCGTTGATGCCCAGCGCGGTGGCGCAGGCGGTGGCCTGGTCGAGCGGAATGCTGAATGCCGCCATCAGCACCACAATCGCGGCGTAGGCGAACATGAACGGCACCGTCATCGCGCAGGCGGTCGCCCATGGGCGCAATACGCGCGCCCGACTGCTCAGCCAAATGCCGCAGCACAGGATCACCAGCGGGAACGACAGCAGCACGTTGAGCGGCTTGCCTTCGCTGATATACAGGTCGGTCTGGTGGTAGGCATGCAGCGGGCCATACGCCAGCACCTTTAAATCGGGGAACTCGCGCGCTGCGACAGCCTCGACCTGCTGCGCGAAAGCGCGCAGCGAGTTCGAATTGTCGGCCGGATGCGAGACATAGAGCGCGAGGCCGCTGCCGGTCCACAGATAGCGGGCCAGCGCCGGCTGTTGCAGGTCCCAGCTGATCTGCTGCAGGCGGTCGTGCGCCTGCTGGGTGGTGGCTGGCAGCGGCGGGCCGCCTTCCTGGCGCCCGATATAGGACAGCGTGTCAAGCACCGAGTTGGCGCCGCGCGTTTCGGCAAGGCCGGCAATGCGCGCCTGGAAGGCTGCGGCACGGTGCAGGAATTGCGGGTCCGAGATTGCGTTTGCGCTGCCGGCTTTTGGTGCGACGAAGTAGGACAGGCGGCCGAAGCCGATATTGCCTTCGCGGTTCAGCAAGTGGCGACCGCGGTCGACGATGGTGCCGGGCAGGTAGTCGATCGGCTTTTCCTGCACGACGATCCATTTGTCCGGCGCGGTCACGTCATGCAATACCACGGCGCCGGCTGCGGCAACCGTCAGGCCGCACGCGATCAGCGAAGCGCGCGCGGCGTGTGCGCCTGAGCGGCTGATCATGCCGTAGCTCCAGCGCGGGAAAGCCTGCACACCGCGCTCCCACAGTCTTTGCAGGGCGCCCAGCTCTCCCTGGCGTTGCACCGGCGTGCCGCCGAACGCGATCTGCAAGGCGGGCAGCATGCTACTGACCAGGATGCGCTGGAAGCAGATGCCGATGGCGGACAGCACGCCGACTTCCATGATGCCGCGGATGCCGATCTGCGGCAGCGTGGCAAAGTTCAGCACAGCGATGGTGGCGGCGACGTTTAGCGGCAGGTGATGGCGTTCGACCTGCGCCCATAGCGAAGGCGCTGGCGCATCGGGCTGCGCCGCATGCAGGCTGTTGAAGCGTTCCAGGGCGCGGGTATTGAACGAGATGCCGGCAACGATCATGGCCGACAGCACCAGCAGGAAGTAGACCCGTTCCGCCAGCGGTGCACCGAAAGCCTGCACGCCAAGCAGGTCCGCCAGGGCGATGGTGCCGCGTACCAGGACGAAGGACGCGAAAATGCAGCCGGAGCTGTACAGGGCCTGTTTGAGGGACTTCAATGCAAGCAGCGCTGCCAGCGTCGCGATCACCAGGCCGATGGTGGAGTAGAACAGCACGTCCGACATCAGGGCGAAGTGCATCAGGCCGCGTCCAACCGACCAGCCGCCCAGGCTGACGTTGCGGAATTCTTCCGCCGGCTGGATGTCGCCTTTCAGCAGCAGCCACTCGAGCGGATGGATCGGGCGCTTCTCCAGGTATTCGGCGACCTGCTGCACCAGTTCGAGCTCGTTCGTCCCTTCCGGCATGAAGAGCAGGATTTGCGCATAGCGGAAGTCCTTGCCGACCAGGAGGCCGGAAGCAGTAGGATCGGCCGCGACTTCTTCGCGCCATTGGTGGAGCGGCATCGGCAGCGACAGTTTCCCGTTGCTGCCGACCCAGGCCGGATCGATGTGCGGCCTGCTTTCCAGTTGACTGGCGCTGGAGGTGTAGGCGTAGCTGTCGGCCGCCAGGCTCCAGACCACAGCTTGAGGGAAGCGCTGCTGCAAGTCCTGCGTCATGCGCAGCACCTGCAGCATGTCATGCTCGTCCATCCCCTGCGGGAAGGAGAGGACGAAGCTCATTGGATCGCCCTGGCGCAGGCCCTTGTTGCGGTTGGCCTCCTGCTGCGCGATGTAATAGGGGTTGTGCTGGTCCAGCAGCGCATCCTGCACGATGCCGGCCGCCGGCACGCGCAGGTTCAGCCACAGGAAGCCGGCCAATAGCATGGCGATGGCAGCCAGCATGGCCAGGGCGGCGCGCCGCGAGGTGAGGAGGCGCGTCATGCGGCCCTCCTTGCGGCACTTCCCACGACCGGGAAGTCCAGATTGAAGCGGGTGACAGGCTGGCCGAAACAGTGCGGCCGGGCGGCGCTGATTTCCACCGATTGGAAGGCGTCTGCCAGTGCGGCCATATTGCTGCGGTTGACGCTGAACCAGTCCTGGTTCAGGCGGCGATGCTGGCGCTCGCGGTAGATCGAATGGAACAGGGCCAGCGACTCGGCGAAGCAGCCGAACACCGTCTGCGGCGCCAGCTTCAGCATGCGCGACGAGGTTTCGCCCAGCACGAAGTGCAGCAGGGGCGAGTGGCCGTTGCCGGCATCCTGGCGCACCACCAGGCGGTGGCATTTGGCGTATACATCTTCGTCCAGGTTGGCCGGTTCAGCCACGTCCACCACCAGCAGCTTGCGCGCGCGGCGGCGCAAGTTTTCGACCGTGGCTGCCGTCAGCTTGGCGTCCGGGCTATGGGTGCAGCAGATCACGGCATCCACGTCGCCCACCAGACGCAAATCGTGGAACAGCTGGACGCCGGGGAAGCGGCGGCCGAAATCCTCCAGCCGCGCCGGCGTGGCGCCAAAACCCGCCACACGGTAGCCCTGTTCCAGCAGGAAGTTGGTCACCTCCGTGCCTAGGATGCCGTAGGGGCCGATCACCAGCACGCGGGCGCGCGTGTCGAGCCCCGCCTGGTCCAGGGCGCGCTCGACGTCGCGGCATAGCAGCAGGGCGGTGCCGTTGTCGCCGATGGTAAACACCATGCCGGGAAACATGGTTTTCAATGCGGCGCCATCGCGCCCGAACAGGCGCTTGGTCGATGCCGCCAGCAGGACGACGCGGGCGCCGCGCGATTCGGCCCAGCGCACGGCATCGATGAATAGCTCGCGGCCACGGGCGCGGCCCTCGCGCGTCATCAGTTCCGCTGCGGTGATATCGAGGCCGCGAACGCGTCCGGCCACGCCATTCAGGTAGATGCGGGCGCCGTTGGAGTGGCCGCGCGGCGGGCGGCGGCCGCCCCAGAACAGGTGGCGTTCGTGTTCGTCGCGCACATTGGTGATGATGGCGACATCGACGACCGGACTGCCGTTCAGGTAGCGCCAATGGGCGCGCCAGTCGGCCAGGCGGCAAAGGGTGCGCCACAAGTCGGCACGCAGGGCTGCAAACATAAGGTCCTCCGCAAAAATTGGGAAGACCGCAGTCTAGGCAGACGCCCAGCATAGCGACATAAGGAAAACACCGTAATTTTCAGCGCGGGATGAAAACCAGGAAGCCGCTGCCGCGGCCCGGCCGGGAGACGATGCGCAGCTGGTAGCCGCATTGCTGGCACAGGTTGCGCACGATGAACAGCCCGAGCCCGAAGCCGGCGCCGCCTGTCTGGCCCTGGCTGAACGGCTCCAGCAGGGCGGCCTGGGTGGCGGGCGGGATGCCGGGACCGGTGTCCCAGACCTGCAGTTCGATGCCGCCCGGGCGCCGGCGCGCGCCCAGCAGCACCTGGCCCTGCGGTGTATAGCGGATCGCGTTGGCCAGCAGGTTGTTCAGGATACGGTACAGCAGCAGGCCCGAGCCGGCCAGCGCCAGGTCCGGCCGGCACACGCGCAGGCGCAGGCCCTTGGCCGCAGCGGACGGCGCGAATTCCTGCTGCAGCTGCGCCATCAGTTCATCGAGCCGGATGGTTTCCGGCCCGGTTGCCTCCTGGCGGCACTGGACGATCAGGTCCTTTAGCAGGGTCTGGGCATAATTCAGCGTATTGTCGATATGGTCGGCAATGGGCTTGTGCTCGTGCTGCTGGCTGAGGGCCGCCATGGCGTAGCGGAGCGACGCCAGCGGCTGCGAAATGTCATGGCTGGCCGAGGCCAGTTTGAGCTTGTGCTGCTCGGCCTGGGCCAGGGCCAGCGACTTGGCCTGTTCCGCCTGCAGCAGTTGTTCGGTCTCCGCCAGGCGCCGCGTGCGCAATTCGGCCTGCTGCTCATTGAACTGGCGCAGCTGGCTCAGGACGGCGGTGCCGAAGAAGAAGGCCTCGCCCAGGTAGCCGTACTTGGGGTAGGACAGTACAGGAATGCCCGGCAGGGGATTGAACCACAGGAAGCTGAAGACCAGCAGCAGGATGGATACGCACAGCGACAGCACGCCGAGCAGGTAGAAGCGGGCCGCGGCCACGTTCTGGCGCACGCCTTCGATGGCGCCCACGATGGCCAGCACGGTATAGGCGGAACCCAGGGCCATGATCCACGTCATGGTCGGCAGGGCCAGCTGCACCAGCATCAGCGCCGCGCCGGAGGCGATGACGGCGAGGTTCAGGCGGTAAAGGCGCGGCATGCGCCAGCGCATCTGCAGGAAACTCGATGCAAACGCGGCGTGGCTTATCAGCATGGTCAAGGCCAGCAGGGTAGGAACCTTCATGTTCCAGGCCGGGGCGTCGGGCCACAGGAACTGGAACCAGTAGCCCTCCACCTGGGCGATGAAAAGCACGCAGCTGGCCACCAGTACGGCATAGATGCGGTAGCTGCGGTTGCGCAGGCTGCCAAGGCCGACCGCCAGCAAAGGCACCATCACCAGCATGATGCCGAAGGTGATGCCGTTGCCGACATTGCGGCGGGTATCGTCCGCCAGCAGCTGTTCCTGCGACAGCAGGCGCGGGGAGAGCGGCGTGGTGCCATGCGTGCGGTAGCCAACCAGCAGGGTGGTGGGCCCGGCGCCGGTGACGGGAACCAGCAGGCGGCGGTGCTGCAAAGGGCGGTCGACCACGCGATGCTGTTCGTTCAGCTGGACGGCCAGCCGCCAGTGGTCCTCCTCGCCCTGGTAGGCCTGCAGGCGGAACGCGTCCGGTAGCCCGATATCCAGGTAGCTGTTTGCCATCGCAGGCTCGATGTCGATGCGCAGCCAGATGAGCGAGGCGTCGGCGCCCACGACGGCCGGCGCCGGAATGGCGCGCATGCAGCCGTGCAAATTGACGGGCGCCTGGCGATCGCCCTGGCAGGCGGCGCTGGCCAGCGTGAACCAGGGCAGGAGTACCATTGCCAGCATGGCGCGCAACAAATTCAGCATTCGCTTCCTATACAATAACGAGGCAAAAATTTTAACATCCAGCCTTGACCACCATGCATATCCTGCTCGCCGACGACCACGCCATTTTTCGCCAGGGGCTGGCCTTGCTGCTGCAGTGCCAGCCGGGCTACCGGATCGTGGCGGAAGCGGCGCGGCTGGATGAAGTGCTGCCGCTGGTCCAGCAGCATGCGCCGCAACTCCTGATCCTGGACTATCACATGCCGGGCGGGGAATCGAGCGCGGTGCTGGCCTACTGCAAGCAGCGCTACCCGGCGCTGAAAGTGATCGCCCTGACCGGCGCCCAGTCAGGCATGGCCTACCGCCAGCTGATCGATGCCGGGGCCGATGCCGTGATGGTGAAGGATGCTTCGGCGCCCGAGCTGCTGCGCTGCATTGCCGACGTGATGGCCGGCCGCAAGGTGGTGCCGGAGCATGTCCGGGAGCAGGCGGAGGCGGTGGACAGCGGCCTGACGCCGCGCGAGGCGCAGATCCTGCAGCTGATCTACCAGGGCATGGCGACGGCGGAAGTGGCGGTGCAGCTGAACCTGTCCGTCAAGACCATCGACAAGCACCGCGAAAACCTGATGCGCAAGCTGGGCGTCAACAATGTCGTCCAGCTGATCCACAAGGTGCAGGAACTCAAGCTGGTTTAAGCAGGGCGGCCAGCAGCGGTTCGCAAGCTGCGGCCAGCCGATCCAGGCTTGCTTCGCGCAGGGCCGAGCTGTCGACGGCATGCTGTGAATCCAGCCCGGCCCAGTGCAGCAAGGCCTGGCCTGCCTGCGGATGGTCGAACAGGCCATGCAGGTAGGTGCCAAGCACCTGGCCGTCGGCCGAGATGGCGCCTTCCGCGCGGCCATCGATCATGAAGGCCGGCTGCGCCAGGGCGGCGCCGCTGGACACGCCCATGTGGATCTCATACCCGGCGACTGGCGCATCGGCAAAAGCGCAGCGGCCAGTGACCTGTTCCAGGCGCTTTTCGCGCGTCAGCTCAGTCCCGATGTCCAGCAGCGCCAGGCCATGTTCGCTGCCCGGCGCACCTTCCACGCCGTGCGGGTCGGCGACTTCGCGCCCCAGCATCTGGAAACCGCCGCAGATCCCGATGACTTTGCCACCATAGCGCAGGTGGCGCGCAATGGCTTGCGGCCAGCCGCCTTCCTTCAGGCTCTCCAGATCGGCGCGCGTGTTCTTGCTGCCAGGGAGGATGATCAGGTCGGCCGCCGGAATGGCTTCGCCCTTGCGTACGAAGCGCAGGTCGACTTCGGGATGTGCGCGCAGGGCGTCGAAGTCGGTATGGTTGCTCATGCGCGGCAGGCTTGGAACGACAATGCGGAAGGCGCCGCGTTCGGCTTGTACTGCCTGCACCGCATCTTCGGCGTCGAGGTAAAGCCCGTGCAAATAGGGCAGTACGGCCAGCACCGGTTTGCCGGTTTGCGCTTCGAGCCAGTCGAGGCCAGGTTCCAGTAGCTTGATGTCGCCGCGGAAGCGGTTGATGACGAAGCCGACGATGCGATTGCGTTCGCTCTCCGACAGGCAGGACAGGGTGCCGACGATGTGGGCGAATACGCCGCCGCGGTCAATGTCCGCGCACAGGACGACGGGGCAGTCCACCGCCTCGGCAAAGCCCATATTGGCGATGTCGCGGTCGCGCAGGTTGATTTCCGCCGGGCTGCCGGCGCCTTCCACTACCACGGTCTCGTATTGCGCCAGCAGGCGCTGATGCGATTCCAGCACGGCCGCCATGGCGACCGTCTTGTACTGGTGGTAGTCGCGTGCGTTCATGTCGCCGCGCACCTTGCCGTGGATGATAACCTGGGCGCCGATATCGCTGCTCGGCTTGAGCAGTACGGGGTTCATGTCGGTGTGCGCGGGGACGCCGGCGGCGATAGCCTGCAGCGCCTGGGCGCGCCCGATCTCGCCGCCGTCGACTGTGACCGCGCTGTTAAGCGCCATGTTTTGCGGCTTGAAGGGGGCGACACGGACGCCGCGCTGATTGAGCAGGCGGCAGATGCCGGCCACGATGGTGCTCTTGCCGGCGTCGGAGGTGGTGCCCTGAACCATCAGGGTGCGGAAACGAAAGCTCATTTTGCAGGGCGGTGCTTGCGCGCTTCTTCCAGCTTTTCGCACAGGACAGCGGTGCCGGCGATCATGCGCGGGCCGGCGCGGTTCAGCAGGTCACCCTGGACGGTGAACAGGTTGTCCTGGCGCGTCGCCTTGAGCGTCTTGTATGGACGCCACAGGTTGACGCCGCCGTAGTCTTTTTCGGCGGTGCCAAAGATGGCTTCCGGATCGGCTTCCAGCACCGCTTCCACGCTCACTACCGGCGCGGTCACTTTCTGGTCGGCGAAGATGTTTTGGCCTGCGCACACTTTCAGCGCGTCGCTGACGATATGCTCGCCGTTCAGGGTGTAGAGCGGCTTGTCCCACACCTGGTAGAAGGTGCGCACGGGTGGGCGCGTCGAATACTGCGCGCGCAGGGCGGCCAGCTTCTGGCGCAGCTCCTTGGCGGCGGCATTGGCGGCAGGCTCGGTGCCGAGCAGCTTGCCGATCTTTTCCAGGTTATCGGCAATCTGGTCCAGCTTTTTCGGTTCGCTGTGGTACATCGGGATGCCCAGCTGGCGCAGTTGTTCGATCTGGCGCTCGGAGGAGCCGTGGCGCCAGATGACCAGCAGGTCGGGCTTCATGGCCAGCAGCCGTTCCATATCGACCTGGCGGTTGTCGCCGACGCGCGGGATCAGTTTGGCCGCTTCCGGATAGTCGCTGTAGGTGACTGCGCCGACGATTTTCTCGGCGCCGCCTGCAGCGAACAGCATTTCGGTGACGTGTGGTGCCAGGGACACCACGCGCTGCGCCGGTTTTGGCAGGGTGACCGGCTTGCCGTCGTCATCGTTCACGGTGATGGAGGCTTGCGCCTGCGCGGCGCACAAGGCGGAAATCAGCAGATATTTTTTCATTGCTCGGTCCATTCTTTCAATGCTTGTTCGAGGCGCTGCCAGCCTGCTGCGTCCGGCGGCAGGCCGAGGCGGATGCCGCGCGCCGCTTCGCGGAACAGGCGCACCCAGATGCCGCGCCGCGCCATGTGTTCGTGGAAGGCCTCGGCGCGCGCTTCCGGCCACCATTGGAACAGCGCGGTGCCGTGGCTGGTGATGCCGTGCTGCGCAAGCAGGGCGCGCAGGCGGGCGCCGCCGGCCTGCAGTTGCTCTTGTGCGGCTTGCTGCCACGCGCTGTTCTCCAGGGCGGCTCGCGCGACTTGCTGCGCCGGGCCGCTGACGGGCCAGGGGCCCAGCATATCGGCCAGCGCCGCCAGGATGTCTTCCCGCGCGGCGACGAAACCAAGGCGCACGCCTGCCAGTCCGAAGAATTTGCCGACAGAGCGTAGCACGATCAGGCCCGGCGCCTGTGTGGCGTCGGCGACGCTGTGCGCGCCGTCGGTATCGGCGAACGCTTCATCCACTACGAGCCAGCCGCCGCGTGCGGCCAGCGCGGCTGCCCATTCGAGCAGGCTGGCGCGCGGCAGGCTAGCGCCGGTTGGGTTGTTGGGATTGCAGACGACCAATACGTCTGCGCTGCCGACTACCGCATCCAGCTCTCCATACGGCACGGCGCTGGTGCGGTGGCCGTGTTGCGACCAGTGGTGCAGATGTTCCGCGTAGCTCGGCGAGGCGACCACCACGCGCGATGGCGGGCGCAGGCGCGGCAGCGCCTGGATCGCGGCCTGGGTGCCGGCGACGGCTAGCATGCGCGGGGCAGCGTAATAGCGCTGTGCGGCTAGCTCCAGGGCGGGATCATGCTCCGGGAGACGGTGCCAGGCATCGGCTGCCAGGGCAGGGGCCGGGTAGCCGTTCGGATTGAGGCCGGTCGACAGGTCCAGCCAGTCATGGCGGCCATAGCGTTGCGCTGCTTCGCGCAGTTTGCCGCCGTGTTCAAGCATGGTGTACTCCATAGGCGATGGCCAGCGTGGCGGCCAGCCACAACATGCTGGTGTTGCGCACCAGGCGCCATGCGCGCGGGATATCCGCTGCGGCGGCGCTGGCGCCTTCGCCAAGCGGCGGACGCTGTTCGATTTCGCCGTGGTAGCTGGCGGCGCCGCCCAGTTGCAGGCCAAGCGCGCCCGCGCCGCTCGACATGACGGGGCCTGCGTTCGGGCTGCTCCATGCCGGGGCCTGGCGGCGCCAGCATGCCAGTGCGCGGCGCGTGCCTTGTGCACCGGGCGCCAGCAGGGCGTATGAAATGGCGGTCAGGCGCGCGGGCAGGTAGTTCAGGGCATCGTCGATGCGCGCGGCGCTGCGTCCGAACAGGTTGAAACGCTCGGTGCGGTAGCCCCACATGGCGTCCAGCGTGTTCGCCAGGCGGAACAGGACGGCGCCGGGTCCGCCGGCGATGGCGAACCAGAACAGGGTGCCGAATACGGCGTCGTTGCCGTTTTCCAGCATGGATTCGGTGGCGGCTTTTGCCAGGTCGGCTTCACCGGCTTGTTGCGTATCGCGGCTGACGATGCGAGCGGTCAGGGCGCGTGCTTGCGGCAGGTCGCCTGCCTGCAGGGCGTGCCAGATGGGGAGCATGTGGTCGCGCAGGCTGCGCAGGCCGAGGCAGAAATAGAGCAGGACGGCATGCAGCGCGGCCTGGATCGGTGCGGATGCAGGCTGAGTGCAGAGCCATACCGCCAGTGCAGTCAGCGGCAGCACGGGGAGCGCCCAGGCCAGCATGCCGCGCACGAAGCGCGGCGCACCGTGTGCCCGGTTCAGGCGAGCCTCGATGGCGGCAGCGAGGCGGCCAAAACCGACCAGCGGGTGGAAGCGCGAAACTTCACCCAGCATGGCGTCGAGCAGCACCCCGCCCAGCAGGGCGGCGGCAAACCAGGTCCAGTCGAGGCTTGTCAGCATCAGGCGTCTTTCAGCATCAGCGGCAGGCCTGCGGCGACGAAGGCGACGCGGTCGCAGGCGGTGGCAACGGCCTGGTTCAGGCGGCCGGCCTCGTCGGCGTAGCTGCGCGAGACGGCGCCCCAGGGGACGATGCCCATGCCGACTTCATTCGACACCAGCACGACGTCGCCGCGTTCTTCCGCGAGTTCGGATAGCAGGGCGGCGCGTTCTTCGTGGAAGCGGGCCGGCAGCTCAATGGCGCCGACGTCCGGATACTGCCTGCCGTCGCTGAACATCAGGTTGGAGAGCCAGAGTGTGAGGCAGTCCACCAGCACCATGCGTTGCGGGGCGCGCCATGCTGCCAGCGCGGCGGCCAGCGCCAATGGCTGTTCAACGGTGCGCCAGGATGCCGGGCGCTGCGCGCGGTGGCGGGCGATGCGGGCGGCCATCTCCGCGTCGCCGGCAGCGCCGGTGGCGATGTAGATGACTTCCTTGCCTGAGTTGGCGGCAAGCTGCTCGGCATAGGCGCTCTTGCCGGAGCGGGCGCCGCCGAATACCAGGGTGCGCGTCATGCTGCACTCCGCGAGAACATGGCTGCCACGGCGGCCGGGTTGGAAGGGAAGTAAGCGTGGAAGTAGGACACTTGCAGCGATCCAATCCGGTACACGGCTTCTCCGGCTGCGCCGCTGGGATTCTTTTGCGTGGTGGCGGCTGCGGGCTGGGATGTTTCCAGGCGCGAGTAATGGAAGGTATGGCCGCGCAGCGGGCCATGCGCTGTCGGCATGGCTTGCGCGCCGAGGCCGGCGAGGCGGGCTTGCATGACCACCTTGCCGGGCAGGAGTCCTGCCATCGGCCACTCGCGGCCTTCCTTGTCTTGCAGTGTGTCGGCCAGCGCCATCATGCCGCCGCATTCGGCCACGATCGGCAAGCCGTCGGCATGGGCGGTGCGCACGGAGGCTTGCCAGCGTTTGCCGGCCGCCAGCGCGGCGCCGTGCAGCTCGGGATAGCCGCCCGGCAGGTAGACTGCCGTCGCCTCGCGCGGCACCGCTTCGTCCGCCAGCGGCGAGAAGAACTCCAGCTGCGCCCCCAGGGCTTCCAGCGTCGTCAGGTTTGACGGGTAGAGGAACATGAACGCCGCGTCGCGCGCAATCGCTATCCGCGCTCCCGCCAGCGGCAGTCCCGCCACCGCCATACGCCCGCCCTGCGTGGCGCCGCTGTCCGGGTGGGCGATCTGCGCGGCAGGCAGCGCATCCCATGCCGCGAGGTCAAACGCCAGCTGGTCCGCCAGCTCGTCGAGCAGTCCATCGAGGCCCGCGACTTCATCCGGCAATACCAAGCCCAAATGCCGCTCGGGCAGCGATACCGCCTGTTTGGGTAGAGTCCCCAGCAAGGGGATGTCGCGCAGTGACGCCGCCACCATCGCCGCGTGGCCAGGGCTGGCAATACGATTCGCCACCACCCCCGCCATCTCAACCGGCCCATACGCCCGCAGGCCATGCACCAGCGCACCAGCGGTCTGGGCCATCGCCCCGGCGTCGATCACTGTTAGCACCGGCAGCCCAAACTCCCGCGACAGGTCCGCAGCCGACGGCGTGCCGTCATACAGTCCCATGACGCCCTCGACCAGGATGGCATCGGCATCCTGCGCGGCCTCCGCCAGCAAGGCACGGCAGCGCTCAGCCCCCACCATCCACAGGTCAAGCGACTCGACCGGCGCCCCGCAGGCGCGCGCCAGCACCATAGGATCGATGAAATCGGGTCCGCATTTGAAGACCCGCACCCGGCGCCCCGCACGCACCAGCTTGCGCGCCAAAGCGGCGGTGACGGTCGTCTTGCCCTGGCCGGAAGCCGCCGCCGCGACCAGTACCGCGCGCGCTACCATTCGGTACCTGGCTGCGCCGCGATGCCGGCCTTGAAGGCATGCTTCACCACCGTCATTTCAGTGACGGTGTCCGCCACCTCGATCAACTCCGGCGGCGCAGCACGGCCGGTGACCACCGCATGCTGCATCTCCGGCCGGTCGAGCAGGTCGGCGATCACCTCATGCACATCGAGATAGCGGTACTTGAGTGCGATATTCAGTTCATCCAGCACCACCATGCCATAGGACGGATCGCGCAGGAAAGCGCGCGCCTGCTCCCACGCTTGCTGCGCCTTGGCGATATCGCGTTCGCGGTTCTGGGTCTCCCAGGTATAGCCCTCGCCCATGGCGTGGAAGCTGCACTCCTCCGGGAAGCGACGCAGGAACTGCTCCTCGCCGGTCGACATGGCGCCCTTGATGAACTGCACCACGCCCACCTTCATGCCATGTCCCATGGCCCGCATCGCCATGCCGAAACCGCTCGAGCTCTTGCCCTTGCCGTTACCGGTATTGACGATCAACACGCCGATATTCTTGTCGGCCGCCGCGATCTTGGCGTCGATGATGGCCTTCTTGCGCGCCATGCGGTCGCGGTGGCGGTCGTTAATATCGCTCATGCTTGCGGACTCCCGGGAATAAAGATGGTGCGTTCGCCGTGGCGGACGATTTCGATTGGATGGTCAAGGTATTCGCTTAGCAGCGCAGGCTGCATGACATCGGCCACCGGGCCGGCCAGCCAGCGCCCGTCGCCCATCAGCAGCAAGGCGTGGCTGGAGACGCTGTGCGCCAGGGTCAGGTCATGCCCCACCATCACGACGGTCTTGCGCTGCTCGCGGCACAGTTTGGAAAGCAGCGACATCACGCTGACCTGGTGCGCCAGGTCCAGCGCATTGGCCGGTTCGTCGAGCAGCAGCAAGGGCGTGTCCTGGGCCAGCATGGCGGCAATCGCCACGCGCTGGCGTTCGCCGCCGGACAAGGTGCGTACATCGCGCGCCGCCAGGTGCTCAACCTCCATGGCTGCCAGTGCCGCCATGGCAGCGTGATGGTCGTCGCTGTTTTCCCAGTAGCGGTTGTCGTGGTAGGGATGGCGCGCCGAGAGCACGGTCTCGATCACGGAATAGGAGAAGGCATCGCTGCGCGCCTGCGCCAGAAAGGCACGCTTGCGCGCCAGTTCCTGCAGCGGCCACTCGCCCAGCGCACGGCGGTCGATGCTGACGTAGCCGCCTTCCGGCTCGCGTAGTCCGGCCAGGGTGCGCAGCAAGGTGCTCTTGCCGGCGCCGTTGCGGCCGATCACGCTCCAGCATTCGCCGTCGCCGACTTGCCAGTCCAGCTGTTCGACCAGGGTGCGTTTGCCCATGGCCAGGCGCAGTTGATGGGTAGCGATCATGCTTACTTCCTCAGCCGGTGCAGTTGATACAGGAAGACCGGCGTGCCGACCAGCGCCGTCACCACGCCGGCAGGCAGCTGCTGCGGCGCGATGATGGTGCGCGCCAGCGTATCTGCCAGCACCAGGTAGGCGCCGCCCACCAGCGTGGCGCACGGCACCAGCAGGCGATGGTCGGGACCGAAAGCGAAGCGGCAGGCATGCGGCACGATCAGGCCGACAAAGCCGATGCTGCCGGCCGTGGTCACCGCGCTGGCGGTCAGCAGGCCGGAACAGAAAAACAGGCCCTTGCGCAGTGCGCCGACGCGGATGCCCAGCGTCGCCGAAGCCTCCGCATGCAGCGCCATCACATTGAAGGAGCGCGCCGCGCGCAGGGCAAAGGCCAGGCAGCCGGCCAGCACGAACCACGGCAGCCAGCGGATCGGGGAGCCGGACAGGTCGCCGATCAGCCAGAACACCATGGTGCGCAGGCGGCTTTCCGGCGCAATCGAGAGCATCAGCGTCACCAATGCGATACAGCCGGAGGACAGCACCACGCCGGTCAGCAGCAGCATGGCGGTGCCGCCTTCCGCCGCCGTGCCGCCGCGCAGGTCGCGCCGCGCCAGGAAATACAGCAGCATCGAAATCACCACCGCCCCGGCGAACGAGGCGGCATCGACCATCCATGCGGCGCACATGAACAGGAGCGCAGCCAGCGCGCCGACCGAGGCCCCGGACGAAATGCCCAGCACATACGGGTCTGCCAGCGGGTTGCGCAGCAAGGCCTGCATCATGACGCCGGCCAGCGACAGCGAAGCGCCGGTGACAAAGGCGGTGGCGGCGCGTTCGGCGCGCAGGCCGATCAGGTGGCCCGGTAAAGAGGTGGGCTGCCCGCTGATGAATTCACGCAGAGCGCCAGGCAGGTCGGCCAGCGGGATGCTGACCGAGCCGATCATGCCGGCGGCCACCATGCTGGCCAGTGACAACAGCACCAGCAGGATGATGACGGTGGCGGCGCGCAGGCGCAGCTTGGCGGAAAGTGGATGCATAGGGGCAGCTTATCTCATTTATTTGTAGCCGTAGCGCAGGCCGGCATACACGCTGGAACCGGCGGTGCCGTACAGGCGCGCGACTTCGTACTGCTTGTCGGCGACATTGTTCCAGCGCAGGGTGGCCGACCAGGACGGGGCGAAATACCAGGCCCCGTACAGGTTCAGCAAACCATAGCCGCCCAGGCGGTTGCGGTTGGCCGCGTCGTCGAAGCGGTAGCCGGAAACCTGCCACTCGGCGCCTCCGCGCAGGCTGCCCGCAGTATATTCCAGCGCGACATTGCCGTGGCGTTTGGCGCGGCGCAGCAACTGCTTGCCGGTGCTGTCGTCGCGCGGGTTTTGCAGGTCTGCCGTGGCCTCCATGGTGAAGGCGCTGCCCAACTGCTGGCGTGCCGACAGGGTGATGCCTTCCAGGGTGGCGTGGTTGACGTTATAGGCGCAGCCGCTCTTGAAGCCGGGTACCGGGCATGGCGTGGTGTTCACCAGCAGGTCGGTCAGCTTGTTGCGGTAGGCCACGGCGCCCAGCTGGGTACCGTTCTGTTCATAGCGCAGGCCGATTTCTCGGTTGCGGCCTTGTTCCGGGCGGTTGCCCGGCAGACCGTAGCCTGGATAGTACAGCTCATTGAAGGTCGGCGCGCGGAAACTGGTGCCGTAGCTGGCGTTCAGTCGCAGGCCGGGCGCGATGCGGTAGCCGTAGCCCAGCGAGCCGGTGCTTTTGGAGCCGTATTGCGAGCTGTCGTCATTGCGTGCGGCGGCGGCCAGCAGGTGGTCGCCGCGCTTCATGTTGTAGCTGGCGGCATAGGAACTGGTGCTGCGTTCGCGTACCAGGGCGGCGGTGTTGGCCGCGACTTCTTCCTTGCGGTGTTCGGCCAGCAGCTGCAGGCTGTCCGGGCCGAGCGCAATATCGTGCTGCCAGCTGACCATGGACTGCGTGGTGTCGATCTGGCTGGCGCTGGCGGTGAAGCTGCCGGATTTGTCGCGCGATTGCGAAGCCTGGGTGGTCATCTTCCAGTTGCGGGCCACGCGGTTGCGGGAGGACAGGGCGATGGTGTCCAGTTTTTGCGTATTCCAGGCGCGCACGGTAGCGCCGCTGTCGAAATCCGACTCCTGGTCGATATGCATGAATTGCGCTGCCAGCTCATGGCCCGGCGCGATCTGCCATGCCAGCTGGCCGCTGGCATGTTTGCGGTCGTAGCCGTCGTCGTCCTTGTTATAGCTGCTGATGCCCGGCAGGGTGGAGGAGAAGCCGTCGGCGCGCTCCTTGCCAGCGCTGAGCGCGTAGCTGATGGCGCCGGCCGAGCCGGAAATGCCGGCGCGGCCGGCGCGCGTGCCATAGCTGCCCGCCAGCACAGCGGCATCCAGCGCCAGAGCGCCCTGGCCTTTGCGGGTGAAAATCTGGATCACGCCGCCAATGGCGTCGGCGCCGTAAATGGTGCTCAGGGGACCGTACACCACCTCGATGCGCTCCACCGCGCCCAGCGGGATGGCATTCCATGCGGCGGCGCCGCTGGTGGCGGAGCCGATGCGCACGCCGTCCAGCAGCACGATCACCTGGTTGCTGTTGGCGCCGCGCAGGTAGACGTTGGAGTTGGTGGCGCTGCCGCCGTTGCGGGTGATTTCGATGCCGCGCTGGCGCTGCAGCACTTCCGTGATGGAGCCGGCGCCGCTGCGGGCGATCTCCTCGGCGCTGATGGTGAGCGTATCGCTGATGATGTCTTGCGCTGCCTGCGGTGTGCGGGTGGCGGTAACGACAACGGAATCCAGGGCGGAGGCAGGTACGGCAAAGGCCAATGCCAGCGACGCGAGGGCCGCTTGCCGGGTGGCGGGAGATGTCATGTCAATTTCTTCAATGAGCCGCCGGCCCACGTCCCCGTAAGCCGGCAAGAACGGGAACGGGCGCAAGGCGCGTTCCCACCTGGTCTGGCCGGTATCCGGGCTGGCAAGTCTGGCGGCCTGGCCTTCCCATGCTTTCGCACAGTGGCTGTGAGACCGCTGCCGCACCATCAGGGCGGCACTTGCTTACCGTTGCGGGGGCAGCACACGTTAGCTGTCAAAGACAACACCGTGTTTCCCGTTTAACTGCTTTCGAGAATTCGAATGCGAGCACCAAAACCCCACCATTATACGGACTTGGCGGGCCAGGACAAGCGCAGGGTCGAGCAATACTTGATCTGGTTTGGCTTTTGCGCCGCGTGCAGCAGGGGTTCGCCGGCCGCCATCGCGGCCATCAGGCGCATGGTGCCGGCATGGCACACGATGACCGCATCGTGTTGCAGCTCGTCGAGGAAGGATTGCACGCGCGCCGCCACTTCGCGCACCGTTTCACCGCCGCCGGGGCGGTAATCCAGCAAGTCGGCGGCCCAGGCATCGACTTCCGCGCACGGGATGTCGTCCCAGGCGCGCATTTCCCACGCGCCGAAATCCATCTCGGCCAGGCGGGCGTCCAGCGCGGGGGCGCCCAGCAGGCAGGCCAGGGCGGTGCAGCGTTGCAGTGGGCTGGAATACAGGCGGGCGTCCCGGGCGAGGGCGTCGGCCAGTTGCGGCGCCAGGGCGGCATGGCCCGCGGCCAGTGCGGCGGCAGCGGCGGGGATGTCGCTGCGGCCGTAGCAAACACCTGGCGCGACATCTGGTATGGGATGGCGGATGAGGATCAGTTCCACACGCAGGCCAGTACGCCGAGGTAGAACACGGCTTCGGAGAGCTGCTGCACGGCGCCCAGGCAGTCGCCGGTGTAGCCGCCCAGCCGCTGCTGGAATTTGCGCGCAAACCAGAGCGTTGCCAGCAGCATGCCGCCCAGGCCCGTCGCCAGCGCGGCCGGCGGCAGCCAGCCCAGCGCCACGACCGCGCCGGCGGGCAGTGCGGCCGTCAGTGCAGCGATGGCGAATTCCCCGCTGCGCATTTCCTGCGCCAGCGGTTTGGCCTTGCCTTCGGCGCGCGCGTATTCCATGCGCCAGATCAGGGAGCAGGCCATCAGGCGCGATAGCGGGTGCGCCGCCAGCAGCGCGCCCAGGGCGGCCAGCAGCGGCAGGCTGGCCAGCGCCGCGATCTTGGTCGCCAGCATCAGGACGATGCCGATGGCGCCATAGGCCCCGATGCGCGAATCCTTCATAATTTCCAGCACGCGTTCGCGCGTGTGGCCGCCACCCAGTCCGTCACAGGTGTCGGCAAAGCCGTCTTCGTGGAAAGCGCCGGTGGCATAGATGCCGGCGGCAGTGGACAGCAGGACGGCCACCGCCGGCGGCAGCACCAGCGCAGCGGCGGCATACACCGCACCGGCAATGGTCGCCACCACCAGGCCGACAGCCGGGAAGTAGCGCGAGGCGTGGTGCAGCCACGCCGGCTCAAAGCCCACCCAGCGCGGGATGGGCAGGCGCGTGAAAAATTGCAGCGCGATGAAGAAGAGGCGCAGCTGCTGCATCGGCGCTTACTCGGACTTCTCGCTGACCTGGGCCGACTCGAAAGTGGCCATCTGGTTCAGGAAATTGACGGCGGCATGCAGCAGCGGCACGGCCAGCGCGGCGCCGGTGCCTTCGCCCAGGCGCAGGCCCAGGTTCAGCAGCGGACGGGCGCCCAGGAAGTCCAGCATGCGTTGGTGGCCGTTCTCGTCGGAGCAGTGCGCGAACACGCAGTAGTCCAGGACTGCCGGCTGCACGCGTGCCGCCACCAGCAGGGCGCTGGTAACGATAAATCCGTCGATCAGCAGCACCATGCGGCGTTCCGCCGCCTTCAGCATGGCGCCTGTCATCATGGCGATTTCCAGGCCGCCGAAGGTGGCCAGCGCCTGCAGGCCGCCCTGGGCGTCCGCATGCAGGGCCATGGCCGCCTCGATCACGCGCTGCTTGTGCGCCACGCCTTCGGAGGTCAGTCCGGTGCCGGCGCCCACGCAGTCTGCCACCGGGATGCCGGTCAAGCGGTGCATCAGGGCCGCCGCTGCGGTGGTGTTGCCGATGCCCATTTCGCCGAAGCCCAGTACATTGCCCGGCAGCTCCGCCACCAGGTCCATGCCGCACTCGATCGCCTCCATGCACTGCTGCACCGACATGGCCGGCTGCTGGGCGAAATTGGCGGTGCCGTGGGCGATTTTACGGTTGACCAGGCCTTCGCGCTGGCCGAAATCATGTTTGACGCCCGCGTCGACCACTTTCAGCGTGCAGCCATTCTGGCGCGCGAACACATTGATCGCAGCGCCGCCGGCCAGGAAATTCTCAACCATCTGCCAGGTCACGTCCTGCGGGAAGGCGGAAATGCCCTCTGCCACCACGCCATGGTCGCCTGCGAATACCAGGATGGCCGGCTCGCGCAGCTCGGGGCTGACGCTTTGCTGGATCATGCCGACCTTGTGCGCCAGGGCTTCCAGAGTGCCCAGGCTGCCCAGCGGCTTGGTCTTGTTGTTGATGGCGCGGTCCAGGTCGGCCGCGAGGGATTCGTCCTTGAGAGGGGTGATGTGTGGGATAGTCATCGCGGAATTATAATGCCCTGATGCGGATACTTATCATCGAAGACAATAAGGATATTGTCGCCAACCTGTACGGCTTCCTGGAGCCGAAGGGGTATGTGCTGGATAGCGCGGCCAATGGTTATGGCGGGCTGGCGCTGGCCGCGGAGCATGAATATGACGCGGTCGTGCTGGATGTGATGCTGCCCGGCCTGAATGGCATGGAGCTGTGCCGCAAGCTGCGCGGGGAGCTGGGCAAGGCCATACCGGTCCTGATGCTGACCGCGCGCGATACGGTGGAAGACAAGGTGGCTGGCTTCGAGAGCGGGGCCGACGACTACCTGGTCAAGCCGTTCTCCCTGGTGGAGCTGGAAATCCGCCTGCGCGCCCTGGTGCGGCGTGCGCGCGGTGCGCCAGCCAGCACACAGGTGCTGCAATTTGGCGACCTCACCTTCGATACCGTCAATTACGAGGTGCGCCGCGCGGGGCGGCCGCTGGCGCTGACCCGCACCGGCTACACCATCCTCAAAAGCCTGATGAAGGACGCGCCGCGCGTGGTTACCCGCGATACGCTGGAGCACGAGGTATGGGGCGATGAGCGGCCCGACAGCGACGCCCTGCGCACGCATATCCACGCGCTGCGCCAGGCCCTCGACAAGCCCTATCCATTTGCCATGCTGCGCACTATTCCGGGCATCGGCTACAAGCTGGTAAATTCGGATGAAGAAAACTGAATCGCTGCGCCGGCGCATCGTCGCCGCATACATGGCTTTCGCCTTTTTCGTAGCGCTCGTCTTTGCGGTGGTGGCGGCGCTGGCGGTGGAGGGGATCGAAGAGAAGCTGGTCGATGAACGCCTGCTGGAAGTTGCACGCTGGGCCGCCCCACGCCACAGCGGCGGTTTGTCGGTGCTGATGCCGGCCGGACTCACGTTCCACCATGGCGCCGATATTCCGCGCTCCCTGCGCGGATTGCCGCAGGGAGTGCAGGAAATCAGCGTCGACGGGGTTGACCTGCATGTCCTGGCGAGCCGCGACGAACATGGCGATTTTGTCGTGGTGGACCATGACAGCGAATATGACAAGATCGAGGCGGTGGTTTACTCGATGTTTGCCGCCTTCCTGCTGGCTTTTATTTTCGGCTCACTGATGCTGGCGCGCTACCTGGCCAATAGCGTCGTTTCGCCGATTCTCGACTTGTCGCAGGGCGTCGGGGAGCGGCGCGCCGAGTTACCCTGCCTTGAACGCGGCGATGAACTGGGCTTGCTGGCGCGCGCATTTGCCGGCCGCACCGCGGAGCTGAAGCAATTCCTTGACCGCGAACGCTTCTTTACGGGCGATGTGAGCCACGAGTTGCGTACACCGCTGGCCGTCATCAGCGGCGCCGCTGAAGTCCTGATGTCGCGCACGGATGGCGACAGCACCCTGCATGCTCCAGCCGAACGGATTTATCGTGCGGCGCGCGAGGCCAGCGACGTGACTTCGGTCCTGCTGCAATTGGCGCGCTCGCCGCAGGCTGCCGACGGTCCGCTGCAGGCGATGGCGGCCCTGGCGGAGGCCGAAGTCGCACGCTGCCAGCCGCTGGTGGCAGGCAAACCGGTTACGCTGCGGTACGAGGGCGGCGGCGACTTTGCCGCCCATGGCGCGCGTGAGTTGCTGCAGGCGGCGATCGGCAACCTGCTGCGCAACGCATGCGCCTATACCGAGCACGGGGAAGTGGTATTGCGCCTTGGCGCCCGCAGCGTGGTGGTGGAGGACACTGGCCCCGGCCTGCCGCCAGCAGCCCTGGCGCGCTTGCGCGGCGAAGCCGTACCCGATGGTGACGGCGTTTCCTCCGGCAGTGGCCTGGGCCTGGGCCTGGTGCAGCGCATCTGCAAATACCTCGGCCTCGAATTGCAAGTTCAGCAACGGGAAGCCGGCGGTACCCGGTTCGACATCCATTTTCCCGATTTAACGCAATCTTAACGCCGCCTTGACGCAGTCTTTACAGGGGGCTGATTAATGTGTGAGGATGAAATTTCCTCGCATTCACTCGGCGTACCTCCCGCTGGCAGCCGCGTCGTTCCTGGTCCTGGCGTACAACGTCAACTTCTGGAAGAGCTTTGTGGCCGCCACCGGCGGCTTCCGCCTGGGTAACCTGCCGGTCTACCTCGGCTCCGCGCTGCTGCTGGTGTTGATCTTCAGCGGTGTGCTGGCGCTGGTGAACTACCGCCGGCTGTTCAAGCCCGTTGTCATTGCCTTGCTGCTGCTCTCCTCCGTCACCGCCTATTTCATGTCGCAGTACGGTATCGTGGTAGACGCCTCGATGGTGCAAAACGTCGTGGAGACCGATGTGCGCGAGGCCGGCGAGCTATTCAGCTGGAAGCTGGTGCAGACCGTGGTCCTGCTGGGCCTCGTCCCATCCTGGCTGGTATGGCGCTTGCCGGTGCAGTATGGAGGCTTGCGCCGCTCCGTGCTCGCCAACGGCGGCGTGCTGGCGGGATCGCTGTTGCTGGCGGTCGCGCTGCTCTTCATCTTGTTCAAGTCCCTGGCGCCCGCCGTGCGCGAGCATCGCGAGCTGCGCTTCATGCTGACGCCGACCAATGTGTTCCAGGCGGCCAACGGTTATCTCAAACGTAAGCTGACCACACCAACCGTGGTCGCGCCGCTGGGTACGGACGCCGCGAAAGGCAGTCGCTGGGCTGCTGTCGGCAACGCGCAGCGTACGGTCACCATTATCGTGGTGGGTGAGACGGCGCGCGCCATGAACTTCTCCATGAATGGCTACGGCCGCGAGACCAACCCGGAACTGGCGCGCGAGCGCGAGCTGATTAATTTCACCAACGTCAGCTCCTGCGGCACGGCGACCGCGATTTCGGTACCCTGCGTGTTCTCTGACCTGACGCGCGACGGCTATTCGGAAGACAAGGCGCGCAGCAAGGAAGGCCTGCTCGATGTGCTGCACCACGCCGGGCTGGACGTGGTCTGGCGCGACAACAATTCCGGCTGCAAAGGTGTTTGCGCCCGCGTGCGGTTCGAAGACATGTCCAAGCCTGTGCCGGGTGACCCGTTATGTAACGACGAGGAGTGCTACGACGAGCATTTGCTGGAAGGCTTGCCTGAAATGATCCGCAACGCCAGTAAGGACCTGGTCATTGTGCTGCACCAGAAGGGCAGCCATGGACCGGCCTACTGGAAGCGCTATCCCGCCGGCTTTGCCAAATTTGGCCCGGTATGCCAGACCAATGAGTTGGAGCAATGCACGCCGGAGGCAATTACCGCTGCCTATGACAACAGCATCCTGTATACCGACTACTTCCTGTCGCGCACGATCGCGCTGTTGAAGGAGGCCGGTATCCCAGCCTCCATGCTCTATTTCTCGGACCACGGCGAATCGCTGGGCGAAAAGAATATGTACCTGCACGGCGCGCCATATGTGTTTGCCCCCGCCGAACAGGTCAGGGTGCCGATGATGTTGTGGATGTCCCAAAGCTTCAGCCAGCGCTTCCACGTGGACCGCGCCTGCCTCGCTGCGCGCAGCGGACAACCTTTCTCGCACGATAACGTCTTTCACTCTACGCTCGGCATGCTGAACGTCAGTACCGCCGTGCATAACCCCAAGTTAGACCTGTTCCAGGCTTGTATCCATGACACGTAACACCTTCCGGGGTGTGCTGGCGCTGGCAGCGTCGGCCGCCCTGATCCTGTGGCTGGGCCAGTCCACGGATGTCGACTTGCGCCTGGCCGACATGCTGTTCGACCGCAGCCGCGGCGTATTCCCATTGCAGCACGCCTGGTTCGCGGAGCAATTCAACCACGTCATATTGAAGGCTGTGCTGATTTGCCTGGCCAGCGGCGCCGTCGTGCTGGCGCTGTGGGACGTCTGGCGGCCAATGCCCGAGCGGCGGCTCGGCTTGCGGGTGCTCGCCATGACGGCGGTCAGCGAGCCGGTGGTCATCAGTCTCCTGAAGCGGGCCAGCAGCAGCCACTGTCCATGGGAGCTGGAACGCTACGGCGGCAGTGCGCCCTATATAAGGTTGCTGGAATGGATGCCTTACGGGATCGAGCCCGGACATTGCCTGCCGGGCGGACACGCATCGAGCGCGCTGTGGCTGGTGGCGCTGGCCGCCTTCTGGTGGCCGCACCAGCCGCGCAAGGCGCTGGTTATCGGCGCCTCGATGCTGCTGTTCGGACTGGGCGTCGGCTGGGTGCAGCAAATGCGCGGTGCCCACTTCCTGACCCACACGCTCTGGTCAGCCTGGATTGCTTGCGCAATTGCAATGTTGAATTATTTACTTGCAAAACGCCATGCGAATGGTTATAGTTCTGTCCCTCGCAACGCAGCACATGCTGCAGAGTGAGGAAAGA